>CAVBPX010000016.1:0-43437 GCA_963597395.1 Eggerthellaceae bacterium
CCTCGGCCCGCGCAAGCTCCATGCCGCGCATGCCCGAAAGCGGGACCGCCGAATCCCCGACAGGACACCAAGCACAGAAAAGCCCATGACCGACGAAAACGGCACGATTGAACTGCCTTTTTCGGACATCCTGTCGTTTGCCGTGGACAGGTTGCCCCTCACCCAGACATCAACACCCACCCTTCCGAAAGGTTGCCTTTTTCGTCCTTATAGCGGTAGCTCTCCCCACTGTTGCAATACCACAGCCCGTTCTCACGGACGCACAGACCGCCGATAAATTTTTCCTTCCCTGCCAAAGCGTTCAGCTCTCGCAGCTTTTTTGAAAGGGCTTCTGCGCGGCCTTCGGGATTCGCAGCGGTAAATCCGCTTTTGGTATCAAAAATTCCGATTCGGCCGTCCGTGAATTTCACAATCCAGTCCGGATAAAAAAGCCTTTCCCGATTTTCGGTCGTATTAAAATATTTAAGGGCGTAAAAGTCCTTGCCGTCATCGTTTTGCTTAAACCACCATTCAACCGCGGGAATATTTTCCAGAAACTCGATAAAGGCAATTTCATTTTCGCGGCCGCGATACTCCGATTTCAGCTTGAACGGCTGCTGCACGCTTTTTGTACCCGGATTGTAATCCTCGTAGTCGTTCGAATAGGCGTAAGAAGTCTTGATCCTAAAAGGCAAAGCTTCTTGCGATTCCTGCTTGCGACGATCGGCAACAAACGCATCGCGAATGGGCCTGTACTCTTTAAGGGCCTTCGTAATCGCCCGACGGAATACGCTTGCGGAGCCTTTGTACAGGTCCTTCAAGAAAATTTTGTAGCGGCCGATGTAATCGATGCTTGTCATGGAATACCTGTCAAACCATTGGCGAAGGGCTTCCTTGAAAGGCCCCCAAGAACGGGCCACGTTGCCGTATTTGGCGTCGGGTTCCGTCTGTTCGTCCAGAATATTGTAGCAGGAATTCATGAAATTCTTTTCGACTTCGTTATCGCTCATTTCGTATTCGACATTCTTGCCCAAATTGTTGGTTTCCGCAAAAGTGGCATTGGCCAGGACTTCCGCGGAAAGCGTCGGCTTCATGTCTATTTCGAATTTTTCGAAAATTCCTTCCTGAACAAAAGGATTGTTGTAGGCATCTTCGGTAATGCCGAAAAAGGAATTCATCGATTTGACAAAAGAGCTTTGGAAACAGCTCGCCTTGCCGATGTCGCCGTAATCGGCCCGGCTGATAAAGTCGCTTTTCAAAAGAGGATCGACCATAAAGGAAGACTCCTGTTTTTGCACAAGCGTTTCCGCCAAATTGTGGGAGGCTTCCGCAACGATTTCCGTTGCTTTATTGGCAAAGCCTTTTCCAAAATGTTCCGTCAGAATCGCCTTGACACTCCGAATTGCCTTTTCGGAAATTTGTTCCGTCTTTTGAATTTTTGTTTGGGAATCCTCTTCGCCAAATACATTGTATTCCGCTTGACGGGGTATAACCATATTTTTTTGCTCCGGAAGTATTTCCGGGAAAAACGGTTTTACAATTTCCCGCAAAGCCTCTTCAATTTTCGGGGCAACATCCGCAATCGGGCAAGCCGCCTCTTTTGCGGGTTGTTCGTCAAGCAAGGATTCCTTAATTCCCTGCACCATCTGACAGGCGGCATCCCGCGTGGCAAATCCGCCCAAAAGCCTCGGAGCGATTTCCGTCACTTCCGTCTTCGGCTTATTTTCAACAGTCCCGGGAATGTCCGAAATTTCGTTTTTCCGATAGTTCGTATAAAGAAATCCTTCACGAAGTTCGGGGAAAGCTGTCAAATCCAGATGCGGAACGGGACTCCGCAAAATTCGTCCGAGCGTTTGCGTCTTGAATGTCGAAGACTCTATTTCACGGAACATCACAATCACATGGGAGCGCGGGCAGTCCCAGCCCGTTCCCGCCGCATATTTAAAAAGCATAAAGTCCACGGGACTGTCGGAGTCGGAAATATGTTCCAGGTTTTCTTTTTTGTTGTCAAACCAGCGGGCGATTTTATTTTCGGGAACGTTGCAATTGTCAACCAGAAACCTTGTGACGAGTTCTTCCTTGGTTTCGACACCCTGGCTTTTGAGCTTCGAATCATCGTTCGGCAACTGAATCAAAACAAGCGGGTTGATGTTTTGGCCAAGACGTTTCCACTGTTCGGCCAAGGACTCCCGCTTTTCCTTGGCGAGCCGCAACAAGGCAAAGTCCAGGTCCTCGCCTTCAATTGTTTTCAGGTCCTCTTCGGTTTGCGAAACAATCTGTTCCTTGATAAGGCCTTCCGCGACAACATCCTTGCGCAAGACTTCCACAAATCCCGCCCGCGAATTTTGCACGTCGCCTGCCGAAGGTTCCTTTTCCGGAGTGGCCGAGACGTTCAATATGATGCGCGGATTCAGCGGAAAAATGACATCCCGATATGCCGAAGCCGTCACGTTCTTGTGGCTTTCATCGATAATCATCACGATTTCGCGGCCTTCCTTCTTCGTATTTTCCGCGATATCTTCAAAGTAAAAGCCCTGTTCCTTTTGCAGGTTCTCTTCGTCGGGGCGGCGGAGCAAACGCTTTTTGGCATCCTTTGCCACCAGCTTTTGCCAGTTCAAAAACAGGATGTCGTCCTTGTGCAAAACGCCTTCGGAAAAATCGGCGATGGTTAGAAGGCTCCGTCCGACATTCGGAAAAAAGTAATCGTAAAACTTGCTGCGGCTTTGCATGGCAAGGTCGTCCGAGAACGTGATCCACACAAACGCGACGTCATCGTTAAACGCGGGGTCGTTCTGCAATTCGCGGAGAAAATTCGACACCATAAAAGTCTTGCCCGAACCCGTCGGAGACTTGAACGTGATTTCGAGATTACTTGCGCCTGTTTGCCACAACTTTTTAAACGTGTTCACGAGGCCGTTTTCGCCGAGGACCGCGTTTTCCTGGAAAGGAAGCATTTGCATATTGTTACCCGTTCAAAGCCTTGTAGATTTCGAGAATCGGTTTGGGAATCGCCTTGATTTCGATGTTTCTCATGTCGTCGAATTCGTTTTCGAAAAAGTCGGGAGAATTCCAGCTAAAGACATAGACCGTAAACTTTGCCTTTTTATCGGTTTTGCGAAATTCATCAATTTTGGTTATAAATTCAGGAACCTTGCCGTAATCGCCGTTATAATAAATGCAGGTATAGCGCTTTTTATTTGCGGAGCCGTCGGAATAGATTTGCCAAAAGCCTCGGGCCGCTTCGGGAACGGCGACGGTTTCCAAAGTGTTTTCGGCGAGGGCAATTAGGCAGCCCGCCTTTTCGGCAAGTTCCACCTTGTCCGCATCGCTTGCGTTCTTGCTCGGGTGCTTGCCGACAAAGCCCGTTTTGTAATACTTGAGCGAGCCGCCGAGCCCTTCGATGCGTTCGCCCTTGGCGTTTGTGTAGCCGCACATGACGCGGCGATTGCGCTCGTAGGTGACTCTTTCGCAAATATTGTTTTCGCCCTCGGATTGCTGGACAAGGATGCACCGGCGACTTCCGCCATCTTCCCTGTTGAGATTGAGCGTGGCGTGGAGCGTCGTGCCGGATCCGGCGAAGAAGTCGAGAATGGTGATTTCAGAATCATTCCAGAATGGGATTTTAGATATATAACCAATCAGCGATATCGGCTTTGCATAATCAAACTCAATTTGAATATCAGATAGTTCCTTTTTTGCATCTTCGTTTGTACCAACATTTACCTCTCCATCAATTATATTAGAAGGAACCTTTGTCGATTTTATCGTTTTTTGAAAGCGAGGTGAGAACTTATCTGTTTTGATAATAAAATAAGTGCCCGCAGAAACTTCACTATTTAAATTATCTTGCCCCCATTTAAAATGACCTTTCGCTTTAAAAGGCTTCACATTAACACCATTTACAACATTTACTTCATCTAGTAGTTCAATTTTGTATGTTGACTTATTTTTATAAACACCATCCGAAATACCGAAATGCACGCTTTGTGCTGGAAATTCTAACACACCTAAAGAATTACCTGTATTTAACAAAGGCACATCACCACCATCAACATACCCTTGAGCAAAAGTTCTTTGGGCAATATCTTGTCTTTGGTAGCATAGCAAGAATTCTAATTTTCTTCGGATCTTATAGGATAAAGCAGGCGGCGTATCCGTACGTTTCCAAAAATACGTTCCTACAAAATTCCCTTCCCCAAAAATCTTATCGCAAAGCAATTTTAAATTTGCCTGTTCATTGTCGTCGATGCTGATAAAAATCACGCCCTTGTCGGAGAGCAGATTCTTTGCAAGCTTCAGACGCTTTTCCATAAACGAAAGCCAATAACTGTGGCGCAGCGGATGATCCTTGGGAACCTTTTGCCCGTCCGGGAACTCCTTCAAAAAGCGCTTGTCCTTGTAGGTAAATCCGTCCGAGCCCGTATTATACGGCGGATCGATGTAGATGACGTCAATTTTTCCGCGGTGTGTGTAATTCAGGCAGGTGAGCGCGTGGTAGTTGTCGCCCTCGATAATCACATGGGAAGGCTTCCCCGCCAAGGGACCGTCTGCCTCTATCGCCTTTTCGGGAACCTCTTCGAGAATGGGGATCCGGTCTTCGGAATCCTTTTCGAAAGCTTCGGGAACGTCCAGCCAGTTGAGCCCGTAACGGACATTCTTCACCTGCGACTTCCAGCGTTCGACCTCTTTTTCCAGATCGCGAATGCGAACCTTGAGAGCGTCCAAAGTTTCTTCCACGAAAACCTCACGGCTAAGGGAGCTCGCCCTTATCCGGTGCCGTCCGCGCCTGGCTTTCAAAACAAAAAGCGTGGCGTCGAATGCACTTGTCGTAATGGAGGTTCTGGTAAACCTATGCACGATACAAAAGCAAACGACCCACGCCCATTGCTGGACGTGAGTGCTCGCTCTCATACTCTCGTGCATTTTGAAAATTTACCAGATTTCCATTACGAGAATAAGAGCTAACTCAACGTTAAACTCGTCGTTCCACACCTTGCGGCATGGAGCTATGTCGCCCAAAATATAATCAAAAAAGAGGAAGTTTTTTGAAAAACGCCCAAATTACACGGCGATCGGGGCCTTGATGGCGGGCCACGGGTCGTAATTTTCCAGATTGAAATCCTCGAAGCGGAAAGCGAAAATGTCCTTGATATCGGGGTTCAGCTTCATCGTCGGAAGCGCGCGCGGCGTGCGCGAAAGCTGTTCGCGCGCCTGGTCAAAATGGTTTTTGTACAAATGAAGGTCCCCGAAAGTGTGTACAAATTCACCGGGTTCGAGGTTGCACACCTGGGCGACCATCATCGTGAGCAGCGCATACGACGCAATGTTGAACGGGACTCCCAAAAAGGAATCCGCGCTCCGCTGATACAGCTGGCAGCTGAGCTTCCGCCTTCCGCTCGCGCCTACGCCGCCCACGTAAAACTGAAACAGGCAATGGCACGGCGGAAGCGCCATCTTATCGACTTCGGCAACGTTCCAGGCGCACACGAGATGACGCCTCGAGTCGGGATTCTTTTTTAAGCCGTCAATCAGGTTCCGGATTTGGTCGATGTGCCCGCCGTCCGGTGTGGGCCAGCTTCGCCACTGATGCCCGTAAACGGGTCCGAGTTCCCCGTTCTCGTCCGCCCATTCGTCCCAGATGGTCACCTTGTTCTCGTGCAAATAGCGGATGTTCGTATCGCCTTTTAAAAACCACAACAGCTCGTGAATGATGCTCCGCAAATGGAGCTTCTTGGTCGTCAGGCACGGAAATCCCTTAGAAAGGTCGTAGCGGTTCTGCCTGCCGAAAACGGAACGCGTACCGGTGCCCGTCCTGTCCGAACGATCCACGCCGTTTTCCAGAATGTCCTTGAGTAAATCGAGATATTGCTGCATAGGTTCAATTTAGTATTTTTTACGGCATGAACAATGCACACGCCTTGAGGTTCCATTAAATGGGCTCGACCCGCACACCGCCGCCCGTTCGTCTCGTCATGGGATTTCTCGCCCAAACGCCCGAACTCGTCGAGCGCATCCGTCCGCGTCTTTCCGAACTTTACGGCGAAGAGGAAGAGGTTCTTCCCGCATTCCCGTTCCGCTTTACAAACTATTACCGCGAAGAAATCGGAGAGGCTCCCGTCCGTGCCTTTGTCACATACAGGCAACTGATTTCGCGCGAGCGGATTGTGGATATCAAATTGCAGACAAACGAACTGGAGCTTTCCTTTGCAAGGGAATTCGGGACGGAAGGGCTTCGCCCGGTAAACCTCGACCCGGGCTACATGACGCTCGGACAGTTCTTTTTGGCGACCACAAAGGACCAGCGGCAACGCGTCTATATTCGCGACGGAATTTACGTGGAGCCGACGCTTTACTTTCAGAACGGACACTTCCACGCATTCGACTGGACCTATCGGGATTACCAGAGCGCGGAATACATCCGTTTTTTGGAAACGGTCCGAAAGGGGCTAAAGATTGCCCTGGGAAGCGTCCGCTGACCTGACAAGTTCCAAAACTTCCTTTCGAAAATTTTGGGTGAGCATGGCGCAGGCAGAGTCCTTGGGAGCCCGGGCGTAAAACTTTAGTTCCTTCGAAAAAAATCCCTTTGCTTCGAACGATAAATTCCAGGGGCTTTCTCCGGGGCAGTTTTCGAGAGCCTCCCTGTTTTCGGCCGTCCAGCGGCCCGCACCCGAAGTTTTAAACATAAAGTAATCCGATGCGGAGGGTTCGTATCCGATTTCTTTCCAGGTCCCGACTTTTTTCGTTTTATTGAAATAGTCCCGTTCCAAAACATAGAATCGGGAGGCCTCCTTGCGCAATTCCGAAACTTTTTCCGCCGTTTTTTGCGAAGGATCGCATGCAAAAATCAAAATGACGGCAAGAACGACGGCACATAAGGAAGCGGCCGTTCCGCAAAGGATTTTCGGGGAAATTTTCAAGGGTTCACCGGCATTCTCGTCCGGGGAAGATTCCTTCAAAATGCGACATTTGAGAAGGAGTTCCGCCATGCGGACCGGAAAGAAAAGACACGCCCCGCTCAAAAGAATTCCCAAAACGCCGAGCGAAACGGAAACCGGCACCGATACAGAAAGGACGGGCAAAAGCGTTTCCTTTGCAAAGAGCAGTTTTTGCATCAAAAGCTTGTCTTCCGCAAAAGAGCTCAGCGCAATTTTTCCCGTGAAGTTTTCGTAGCGGGCCATTCCCATCCGGACCGTTTCCGATGCAAAGTCTCCCGCGTACGAAAGAACGCATCCGAGAGCGACGAGAAAAATTCCCGCGACAAGAATTCCTGTTCCGCACAGACGAATCGTCCTTTGTTTCGAAAGTCCGTTCAAGTCGTTTGTTTCCTTGCACATAGTTCTACCGCCATTTTTTTGGCCGTTGTAAAGTCGGCCTTTCCGGACCCGAGCTTTGGAACCTGCTCCACGCGGAACGCGGCGCCGGGAATCATCATTTGCGGAATCCCGGACTTTCGAAGTTCGCGCAAAAGGGAGTCCGAATCCTTTTCGCCCGCATACAAAAGCACGATGCGTTCACCCTTGATTTCATCCGGGATGGCGACGACGATAAAGTCAAAGCCTTCGAGAAGTTTTGTCTCGTTAAGCTTGCTTTCGACGGCTCCGAGCGAAATCATTTCGCCGCCGAGCTTTGCAAAGCGGCTGTAGCGATCGACAATCATCACAAAGCCGTCCTCGTCGAGCTTTCCCTTGTCACCCGTTTTATACCAGCGGTGTCCGCCTATCTCAAGAATAACATTTTTTGTCCGCTCCGGATCCTTGTAATAGCCTTTCATCACCTGGCATCCGCCCACAAGAATCATTCCCTCTTCGCCGACGGAAAGTTCCGCATTGGTTTCCGGGTCGATGATTTTGACGCCGACGCCCGGAATGGGCATGCCGACCGAAGCCAGGTTAGAGCACGGTTCCATCGTCAAAAAGTCGTCGAGCAGAACGTCCTCGGTGTTGAACGTCGCAATCGGGGCCGTTTCGGTGCAGCCGTAGCCCTCGTAAATTTCTTTTTTGAACTTGCGCGCAAAAAGGTCCCGGATTTCGGGACGGAGCTTTTCCGCTCCGGAAAGCACCAGGCGCAAATGCTTGAGGCACATCGGATGCACCCAGCGGTTGAGGCCCACGGCGCGAAGAAACGTCGGCGTTCCGACAAGAATTGTCACGCGAAATTCCGCGCATACCCGCGCAATCGTCTTGACGTCCGTCGGTTCGGAGCACGTCACCAGCGGAACACCTTCAAAAAGCGGCAACAGCACGGTCACGGTCAGGCCAAAGGAATGGAACAGCGGAAGTTCCGCGAGCATCACGTCGTTTCGGTGAAGCGTAAAGACGGCATTCGACTGCTGCGTATTCGAAACGAGGTTCCGGTGCGAAAGCATCACGCCCTTGGGCACACCCTCCGAACCCGAGCTGAAAAGGATGACGGCCGTGTCCTCGGGCCGAACGGACTTTACAAACAAGAAGTTCACAAGACGCGCGGGGAGCGCAACCGATGCAAAAAGGGCAAGCGCCCGTTCAAGGACGCCGACAGAATTTTCCATGTCCTCGACGCAAACGAGCTTCACATTTTTCCCAAGTTCAAAAAAGTCCTGGCCGCGTTTTTGAAGCTTGTCGAGAAAGGCGCGGCTCGTAAAGACCGTCCGGAGTTCCGTCCTTTCGATGCACTTGAGAACGGACTTTACACCGGACGTGTAGTTCAAATGGACGCTTGTCTTCCCCGCTGCCCAAATGGAAAGCAAAACGGAAATACCCTCGGGAGACGGCGGAATCATAAAGCCGACGTTTTCTTCGTGTCGGGAAATTTTTCGAATCGCACGGGAAAATTCGATAACCTTCCGCACAAGTCCAAATCCCGTAAGATGGTTTCCGAGCGGGCTGTAAATGGCGACGCGGTGCCGCACACGGCGCTTTGCCGCATAAATCCAGAACGGAACGATGGTCGGATAATACGAAAGGGACTTTGTCCATGCGGACATCGAAAGCTCTCGCAAAATGTTTCGGAGCCTTGACGGAAGAGTCCCTGCCGGAAGCTCCTTTCCAAAGGCGATGGAGACGATACTCGTGAGACGTTCCCCGAAGTTTACGCTTTCGCTCGCATAGCTTTCTTTTCCGCCCCAGACTCCCTGGATGTAAAACGGCACGAGCCGGGCGTCCGTATCGCGAACCGCTTCCGAATAGTCGATGGAAAACCGTCCGATGTGGCACGACTTCGAAAGCTCCCCCTCCGGAAACACGACGACCGCTTCGCCGTGAAGAAGCGCCTTTCGGATTTCTTCCATTGCGGGGCCCGGGTTTCGGCGGTTGATGCGAATGGCGCCGAGGAGTTTCAAAATCCAGTGCGAAAATCCGTGTTCGGACTTGTCCTCGTTCATCGCCATGCGGAGCGGCCGCGGAGAGGCCATCTGGAGAAGAATCCAGTCGATGGCGCTCGTATGGTTCCCTATCAAAAGGACCGGTCCCTCGATGGGAATGTTTTCGTTTCCGGTAATCTTCAGGTCGTAGCGAAAAACATAATAGGCCCGGAACACCGTGCGCAAGAGCGATTGCGGAAAGCGGATAAAGGCCCAGAGAAAAGCGGCAAACAGAAAAAGCGAGAGCAGAAAAAGAAACGTTTCGCGGTCAAGAGACGTCGTTTTGAGAAGAAGAACCTCGAGACCCGCCACAAACACGAGAAAGAGCATCGTAACCATGTTCGAAACGGCGACAATCCGCCCCGTCGAAGCGGGCCTTGAATACAAAAGAAGGAGCGAATTCAGAACGGTTCCGAGCGATCCGAAAAAGATGCCAAGAAACACGTAAAGCATCCGAATCAAAACAGGATTTTCCACCATCGGAACAAAGAATGCACACGCGCCGCAGCCGAGAACCGAAACGGGAATCAGCCCCACCTCGATAAACAGGTGCGAAGAGCGCGAAGCGAGATATCCGCCAAAAATCATGCCCACCGCCGAAAACACGAGACCGTTCCGGACAATGTCAATAAACCCTTCGCCCGAAAGGCTTTGCGAAAGCATCACAAAGACCTGCGCAAGCCCCCAAAAAACGGCGAGCCCGATGATAATGACCCGCGAAAGCCCGATATACCACGTCGCATGGAAAATGCGTCCCGGCGAGCGTATCTGCAAGGACTCGCGTTCACGGCCCGTCCGCGGAATAAAAAACGCGGCCACCGTCGAAAGCACGGACGCCCCGACAAGAATCCACAGCAGATAATCCACGCCAAAAAGCGTTTCCGATTTGTAGTAAAGCCCGATGACTCCCACCGAGGCGACGAGCGCCCCGACAATCATCAAATTGAACATGTGCGCAACGCCCGTCGCAAGGCGCTCCGAACCGAACATCTCTTTCACGATTCCATATTTGGCAGGGCTTCCGAGCGCAAACGAGGACGTGATGACGGGCACAAGCCAAACGGCGACATTCATGCAGTCGAGCGTCCAGAGAACGCCCAGCGCAATCATCCCCGCCGAAGCCCCGATGGACGTCCAGGCGACCACCTTTCCCTTGCCAAAACGATCCGCCAGGAATCCCGAAATAGGAAACCACAACAGATAGGGCACAAAGAAAAGCGCCTGCAGAACGGAACTTCCCACCAGAAATTCCGCATCCGGCCTTGAGTATTTGACCCATTGTTCAAGAAAAAGAAAAAGCCCCATCTGGATGAAAGATGAGGCGAAAACCGAGACAAGATAAGGCGTTAGGCCTTTTGTTTTCATACGTTTTCCTTTCGAGCGTTAACCCTTTGAAGCAAGCTCAAGCGCAATTTTCTTGGACGCCTTGAAGTCCGCCTTGCCCGTTCCGAGCTTTGGAATTGCGGGGACCTTAAAGGCAAGACCCGGCACCATCAACGGCGGAATTCCCGACTTGCGGAGCGCGCGGAGAACGTCCGAAGGCTCGGTCTCGATACCCGTGTAAAGAAGAACGACGCACTCGCCCTTCGCGCTGTCCGGAATGGACGTCACCATGTAATCGCCGCCTTCGAGAATCTTCGTATCGTTGATTCGAAGTTCCACGGCCCCGAGCGAAATCATCTCGCCCCCGAGCTTTGCAAAACGGCTGTAGCGATCGACAATCGTGAGGAACCCGTCCTCGTCGATGTGTCCCTTGTCGCCCGTGCGATACCAGCGGCGACCGTCGAGTTCAATGATGGCATCCTTCGTGTGCACGGAATCCTTCAGGTAGCCCTTCATCACCTGGCATCCGCCAATGAGAATCATGCCGTCCTCGCCCGTGGAAAGTTCCATGTTCGACTCGGGATCGACAATCTTGTAGAGCGTTCCCGGAAGCGGCATTCCCACCGTGCCCGGCTTGTTGTTCACCTGCATCGTGAGGAAGTCGTCAAGCAAAATGTTGTCGTAGTTGACCGATGCGACGGGAGCCGTTTCCGTGCAGCCGTAGCCTTCGAAAATTTCCTTGCCAAACTTGAGACGGAAAGCCGTGCTGATTTCGGGACGGAGCTTTTCCGCGCCCGCGATAATCAGGCGCAAATACTTGAAGCACATCGGATGCACCCAGCGGTTTACCGTAAAGGCGCGAAGGAACGTCGGCGTTCCCACAAAGGCCGTGACGCGGAATTCCGCGCATACCCGCGCCATCGTCTTCACGTCCGTCGGGTCCGCGACGACGACAATCGGAGTGCCTTCGATAAGGCAAAGAAGCACGTTCACGGTAAGCCCGAACGAATGGAACAGCGGAAGCTCCGCGAGCATCACGTCGGACTTGTTCGCATTGAAAATGCAAGACAGCTGCTGGCAGTTTCCTATCATGTTGTAGTGCGTCAGCTCGACGCCTTTCGGAACGCCTTCCGTACCGGAACTGAAGAGAATCGCCGCGGTATCGGTGAGCTTCGTCTTTTTAAAGTAGAAGAACTTGATGAGGCTTATCGGAAGAAGGACGCCCGCAAACATGTGGAAGACCATCGTCGATTTCGGAATGCTCTTCATGACGTCTTCCGCATACACAATCGTGCAGCACTTCGAAAGGACGGAATAGTCCGTTCCCTTCTGCTTGAGCCGTTCCATGAAAACGCGGCTCGTAATGATTGTCTTAATGTCCGCGCGTTCGATGCACTTCATCACAATGTCCGGCGACGAAGTGTAGTTCAGGTTCACGTTGACCTTGCCGCGGACCCAGCCCGCGAGGTTCGCAATGATGCCGCCGCCCGACGGAGGAAGCATAATGCCGATGTTCTTTTGACCGGAGAGCATTTTCCGATAGACACGGCTAAAGGCGAGCGTCGCGCACAAAAGCTTGTATCCCGAAAGATGGGCCCCGTCCGGGCTGTAGATGGAAGGCCCCGCACCCACCACCTTCTTGCAGGCGATGAGCCAGGATTCCGCAATCGGCTTGTAGTATCTGAGCGAATTGCTCCATGCGTCGATGGAAATTTCGCGGACAATGTTCCGGATGCGGTTGGGAGGCGTATCCTTGGAAACGGGCGCCCCGAAAGCGACCGTAATGATGCGGTTGACCTTCGGCCCGAACAGTTGCGAGTCGGAGGAATAGGCGTAGCGGCTTCCCCAAAGCCCCTGGATGTAGAACGGAACGATGACCGCTTCCGTCCCTTCGATGGCAGCGGAATAGTCCAGGCGGAAAGGCCCGATAAACGGCGTCTTTGCAATTTCCCCTTCCGGGAAAAGCACCACCGCTTCACCGGAAAGAAGGGCTTCGCGAATCGAGAGCATCGCCTCTTTCGAATTTTTGCGGTGAATGCGGATAACGCCCATGCGCTTCAGGACCCAGCGCAAATACCACTTTTCAAAATGGTCCTTGTTGCTCGCAATGCGGAGCGGACGCGGCGACGCCATCTGCAAGACGGCCCAGTCGATAAAGCTGAAATGGTTCCCCATCAAAAGCACGGGTCCCTCTTCGGGAATGTTCTGGAGTCCGAGGACCTTCAGCTTGTAAGAGCTGAAGAACGTGCGGAGCAGGGAGCGAAGAAGCGCCTGCGGCAAGTGTTTGATGGAATAGGTAAAGCCGACAAAGGAAATGAGGGCGAGAAGGAAGAAGAGCGTCGGGAAAATGAGGTGCTGCTTATCGGGGAAAAGTTCCTGCATGTAGTGAATAATCAGGGCCTCGACGCCGAGGAAAAGAAGCAGAATGAGAATCTGGATGAGGTTCGAAACCGCAAGGATTCGGCCCGAGTTCGTCGGAACCGTGTTGAACTGCAACAGGGCGTTAAGCGTCACGAGGAACATCGAACTGAAAAATCCGAGCCACAAAAAGACGACATCGACCGCCACCGAGGACGAAAACGCCGGAACGAGCAAAAGACAAATGGAGGTTCCGAGGGCTCCCATCGGCACAAGTCCCGTTTCGATAAAATCCTTCGACGCCCGCGCCACGATAAACGACCCGAGCATCAGGCCTATCACGGCAAAAAAGATGCCGTCCTTGAAACGCGCCACGATTTCGCTCGCCGTCGAATCCTGTTGGAAGATGGTCACAAAAATCTGGATGCCCGCCCAGAAGATGGAAATGCCGACAATGCACGAACGCACCGTGGGAAGCTTCCACGTGTGCACCACGTTCCGCACCACGGAAGACCGCCGCGCCGAAGCGTATTCACGTCCGACCTTCGGAATAAAGAATGCAAAGATTGTCGAAAGAAGGCTCACTCCCATAAAGACCCACGGCCAGGCGACCGTTTTCCGCAAAAATTCCTTTACCGTCGGAGCCGAGTCAAACGTCGATTCCACGGCATCGAGGCCCGGAACCATCAGCGCGGCAAGCACAAGCGCCGCCACCGAGAAGATTTGCAAAAATCCGTTCGCATACGCCAGGAGCTTCGTTCCGAACATTTCCTTTAAAATGCCGTACTTCGCGGGGCTGTGCATGGCAAACGCGGACGCACTCAAAATCGTAAAGAAGATGGCCAGATTGTAGAACTTGAGAGTGTAAAAGACGCCGGTCGCAATAAACGAGGCGGTCATCACCAGGGAACTCCACGCGATGACGCGGCTCTTGGAGAACCGGTTCGAGAAGAAGCTCGCAGGGACGACAAAGCAAATGAACGGGAGCAAAAAGAACGACTGAAAGAGCACGCTCCAAAAGAGCAGCTCGCCGCCGGAATAATGCGTCGAAATGACCTTTTGCGTAAAGACGAAATGCCCCATCAGGGCAAAGTTCGTGAAGAAAACCGAAAGGAAAAGCGGCCAGGCACCTTTAATCTTCCACATAGCAAAGAACCTCGAATCTATCCGTTAAAACTTGACGCGAAAAGCGCATCCCAGGGTGAAGCCGTCGTAAAGCGCGGCGTTTTCGTCCGTATATTCCCAGAGGGGAATCGAAAAGTAGGGTTCCACGTCGAACCTTCCCAAATCGACCGTCACTTTCGGTTCGATGGAAATGGCCATCGTATAGCCAAAATCGTCGTCAATGCCTGCGGCACGGACGTTTCCCGGCGTATTGGAAACCCACCAGCTGCTGTTTGCGAACTGGAACTCGAACGGGAATCCCACCCCGAGACGAATCATCCCGAAGTCAAACTCGGGACGCACCAAAAAGTAAACTTCGTCCGCGGAATGCTTGTTAAAATCCCAAAAATACCAGTAGTGGAGGCGCACGCCGAACGATTCGCGGCTGCCGTAAAAGCTGCTTCCGCCAAAAACCAGCGCGGGCCGCGGAGTTTCCCCGTTGCCGAGAAGATCCTTGTCGCCCGCCGGAAATACAAATTCGAGGAACCCCGCAGACGAAGGCCCGCCGTACTTTATTCCGAGCATCGGCCCCCAGACGCCCGTCGAGTTTTTGTAATCGTCATCCCGGAACGGGTAGGAAAAGTTGAATTCGAGGCCGCTTACCGGGCGGATGCGAATGGTCGGGATAAGGTTCAGCTGGGACTTTTCGTCGGAGAGGGAGGAATTGTCCCCGTCATAATAGAACGACCGGTAAAACGCGCCCTTTACGTTGAGTTCCACGGCAAACGTCGATGAAATGACGCCGTCCTCGTTCCACATCGAATAGCCGGATGCGCACATCAAAAGGACGGATGCGCAAAAGATCCATTTTTTCATAGAGAACCTTGATTCAGAATTCATCACGATTTCACAAAGATAGCTTTTTACGCCAAAAGTTTTTCAATCTCGTCGATTTCCCGCGGAATATCCCGCGACAGGTCCTCGCAACCGTCCTCCGTCACCAGAAGATCGTTCTCGATGCGGATTCCCACATCCTCCTCGTAGCGGACCCCGGAAATTTCGATTTCAAAGTGCCCGTAGAGGCCCGGTTCGTTCGAAATCAGCATGCCCGGTTCGAGCGGACGCTTCGCGTAGAGCCTGAACGGATCGCCCTCGTGAATCTGCTCGCCTATCAGATGGCTCACGCCGTGCGGACGCTTTTCGTAAAGGAGCCTGTATTTTCCGCCGTGCGAGACGAACCGTTCTTCGAGAGCCCGAAGAATAAAGTCCCAGACGAGCGCATTCAGGTTCTCGATTTTTGCCCCGGGCCTCACGTTTTTTTCGTGGAACTTCTGGGCGTCCAGAACGATGCCGTAAAGAATTTTCTGCATCGGGCTAAACTTCCCGCCCACGGGAATTGTCCGCGAAACGTCGCTGTGCTGCGTCCCGATGCGAATTCCGAAATCGAGCAAAAGGAGCTTCCCCGCTTCGAGCGGTTCATCGTTCTTGACGTAGTGCAGACAGCAGGCGTTTTTTCCGCAAGCGACAATCGTCGGAAAGGCGAGATCGCCGTCGCTTTGAAGCTGCATCCGGTAGTTGAGGAAAAGGCCCGCTTCGCGTTCGTTTTTAAGGTTCTTCAGGTTTTCGAGAAGTTCCACGAAGGCCTTTCCCGTAACGCTTTCCGCCTTCCGGACGTCCCGGATGCGGAAACTGTCGAGCACGACCCGCAAGGCAAAATGTTTTTCGGCAAAACTCCGGATTTCAGGACCGTTTTCAAACCTTTCCTTGAGCGCCCGCGCAAACCGCGCATTGTGATCGTCCGAGACAGAGAGAGACTTCCCGTCCGAAGAAAAGTCGAGGTAGAACGCCTCGACAAGTTTCAGATTTCGCCGTTTGACGAGACTATCGAGATAAGCGAAAAACTCCCCTGCCGGAAGAATCGTTTCGAATCCCGTCAGCTTTTTCATTTCGGGGAGCCTTTCTTCCGAATACGAGAGCTTTGCGCCGGTCCAAAATTCCTTGTTCGCGTCCGTCACGGGCAAAAAGAGAACTTCGCGCTCGGCTTCGCTTTCGGCAAACGGGTCGAGCAGAAGACGGCACCCCGCCTGGTTCACCCCTGTAAGAAACAAAAACGCGGGGCCCTGCACAAAGCGCGTCCAGGTGCTTGCAAAGACCTCCTCCGTTCCGGGGTCCCTGACCATCCCCTCCATCACGGCCACCGATTCGAGCGTTTTGAGCAGGGATTTTCGACGGGAACGATACACTTCGGCGGCGGGAACATCGCCGGAAACATCCAAAAAGACCTGGGAATAGCGATTCATGGCCCAAAATCTAAATTTTTTACCGTCCGCCGCCCGAAATTCGCCAAATTTCTATATATATTTCAAGAAACCTCTTTTTGCATGGAGCTAAAATGTCTTTATCTCAAATCTGGAAACTCGGTCTCGCTTCCCTTTGCGCCCTTTCGCTCGCCGCGTGCGCGGGCTCTCGCCAGGGAGGAAGCGACGATATGGACAACACGGAATACTCCGAAGAAGGAGCCGAAAGTGCCCAAGCCGCCAAGGCCGTTGACGAGGACGAACTGAAGAAAACCCAGGAAGACGCCGTCAAGGCGACCGAAGAGAACCACGAACTTCGCCGCCAGATCTTCGAAGCCAAGACCAAGCTCGGCATTTCGACGCAGCCCGAAGAATCTGCGGCCGCCGCCGAATAAGTCTCGATGGAACAAGAAGTCCGCTACCCCCTGTCCGACGACGAAAAGCGCCTTCTCGCAGGGGAAAACGAAACGGTTTTCCGCATGGTGGAGGACCGTTTTTGCGTAAAGATCCTTTCCCGCCTGCCGGGGCTTTCCATCCGCAAAGCAGGGAAAAAGTCCGACATCCGCGGAGCGCTCGCGTTTCTCGACCAGCTGAAACTCGCCGCCAAAAAAGGGACATTCCCTTCGAAAGGCTCGCTAGGGCGTCTTGCGGAAGGTTCCGGAACCCGCGATGAAAAGCGTTCTCCCAAGGACTTTATCCCGAAGAACATCCTGCTTCGAAACAAAATGGGGATACCGGTCGTTCCGCGGACCCCCTCGCAAGAAAAGCTTATCGAAGCATGCGCAACAAACGACATCATCTTTGCGGACGGTCCCGCCGGGACGGGAAAAACGTTTCTCGCGGTCGCCATCGCCGTTGCAAGTCTCGAGCTCCGCGAAACAGAGCGCATCTGCCTCGTGCGTCCCGCCGTCGAAGCGGGAGAATCCCTCGGATACCTCCCCGGAGACCTCAAGGAAAAAATTTCGCCCTATCTGCGGCCCATCCAGGACAGCCTCGCGGAGCTTCTCTCCCCCGAAAAGCTCAAAAAATACCAGGAAGACGGGCAGATAGAGGTGGCGCCTCTCGCCTACATGCGCGGACGGACGCTCAAAAACGCCTTTATCATCCTCGACGAGGCCCAGAACACGACCATCCCGCAAATGCAGATGTTCCTCACCCGCCTCGGCGAACATTCCAAGGCCATCATCACCGGGGACTCTTCGCAAATCGATCTCGGGCCCAAACAGGTGTCGGGCCTTGCCCACGCCATCCGCCTGCTCAAAAAAATCCGCGGAATCGCCCACGTTTCGTTCCCCGCCACGGACGTTTTGCGGCATCCGCTCGTCCGCGAAATAGTCAAGGCCTATGAAACCGGAGGAAAACAGTGAACCGTAAAACTTTCAAGTGGCACTTTCTCGTAGGCTGGGCGCTCGTCGTCCTTCTCGCCGTTCTGCTTTTTCCGGACAGGGACCTCGCCCAAAAGTCCGAGATTCCGCACCTCGGGCAAATCAGTCCGCGTACAATCATCGCACAGGTCTCTTTCGAGGTTCCCAAGTCCGCGCAGGAAATCGCAAACGAAAAGGCCCGGGCGGCGGACAAGGTCTATGCCGTCTTCGAGTTCAACCACGACGAAACGGTCCGCATCGAAAACGACCTGAAATCATTTTTATCGAGCGTTTCGCGCTACCGGAACCTCCAGGCCGAAATTTCCGCGGCCGCGGCCGACGATTCCACGGTTCAGTTCAAGATACAGCAGGCCTCGCAGCTTTTTCACCAGCTCACGAACAGGCTCTCGAATACCGCGGTCCAACAGCTCGCCGGAAGCAAGCGGGCATGCGACTCGCTCGAAAGCGCCTTCAACCGGATGCTCGAAAACGGCGTTTCGAACACGCTGCTCGCTCCGAACAATACGAGCGTCCAGCTTTTCCGCGACACCTACAGCCTCCAGGAAGTGAGCTACATTCCCTACTCCAAGACGGAAGTTTCCTTTGTGCGCGATAACGAGGAAAAGAAGCTCGACGCGAGCCGCATCCAGCCCAAGGAACGCGCCATCGACGAGACATTCACCGATTTGCAGCAGCACTTTAAAAACCAGGCTCTCCAGAGCGCCTTCTACGAGGCCCTTTATGTTTTCACGCTGCCAAACGTCTTTTACCTCGCCAACGAAACGAACCACCGGAAGGAAGTCGCCGAGTCCCAGGTGAACGCGTCCAAGGGCATGGTTCCCCGCGGAATGGAACTGGTTTCCCAGGGGTCCATCGTCACCAAGGACATTCAGGAGCGCCTCGAAGCGCTGCAGAACGCGCTGCAAAAGGAAGAAGGCTCGCGCCACGTGACGGCGGTTTACGGCCACATTATTTTTATCGCGCTAGTCGTCACGCTTTTCTTCCTCTACTTTTTCCACTTTTACTTTAACCGTCTCCACAGCCGGAAGGAACTTTGGGCCATCGTCATTCTCGCCGCGCTTCAGCTCGTAGCCTTTGCCGTCATCTACCAGTTTGCCGCCCACGTCCAAAAGCTCACGCCCGCGCTTCCGCAAGATCTCGACGTCACCTGGGCCTATCCGTTCATTCTTTCGCCCGTCATCGCAACGGTTCTTTACGACAGGCGCATCGGCACCCTCTTTGCCGTCTTTTCCGCTTCGTTTCTCGGCATTCTCTCCGGCTACGACTTTTCGACAGCGCTTCTCGCCTTCGGCATTTCGTGGGCAGGGATCCACGGGTTAAACCGCATCCGCTACCGTTCGCAGTTTATCTGGGGCATTCTCGCGGGCCTTGCCGCCACGGCGTGTGCCATCACCGTCCAGCTGCTCCTCCGGAACCGCTTCCAGATGGAAATTTTCATTCCGACGCTCATCGCGGGCTCAATCAACATCGTCTTCTGCAGCGCGGTGTCCTCGGTGCTTCTCATCCATCTCGCCGAGCGCATCTTCGGCATCACCACGGACCTCACCCTGATGGAACTTTCGGATTTCAACCGCCCGGCCCTCAAGCGCATTTCGGACCTCGCGCCGGGAACGTTCCACCACTCCATCCAGGTGGCGAACCTCGCCGAAAAGGTCGCCGACGAAATCGGTGCAAATTCCCTTCTCGTCCGCACCATGGCGCTCTACCACGACATCGGAAAAACGATGCGCCCCGAATTCTTTACCGAAAACCAAAAGCAGGGTCTCAACCCGCACAAGAGCCTTCCCCCGCTCGAATCGGCCCGCATCATCATCGGGCACGTTTCCCAGGGCGTCGAACTCGCCAAGGAATTCAACCTTCCGACCGTCATCGCCGACGGAATTTTGCAGCACCACGGAACGGGCGTCGTACAATACTTCTATCTTGAATCCAAAAAGAACGATCCGGACCACACGCGCATCGAGGACTTCTCGTATCCAGGCCCCAAGCCGCAAAACCGAGAATCGGCCATTCTCATGATTTCGGATGTCATCGAGGCTTCGAGCCGCGCCATGCAGGACCCGACGCCCGAAAAGCTCGAAGAGCTTATCAACACGACCATCAACGCCCGCCTGAACGAGGGGCAGCTTTCGGAAAGCGGGCTCAACCTGCTCGACCTGTCAAAGCTTTCAAAGGCATTTCTCCAGAGCCTCGACGGCACCTACCACACGCGCGTCAAATATCCGTCCGCGGCGCTCGCCGCAGGAAGGTTCGGGAAAAGGGTTTAGGTCACCTCCAAAAATTCAATATTCAAACGGAAAAATCCCCGGGAACCCGGGGATTTTTTGACGCTTTGGGCCGCGGAGTGAATATTTATTCCAGCGGAAGAACCTTTTCGGCGCCGTTCCGGGCCTTTAGGCGATACGTTCCCGGGAATCCGCGGAAGTGAACTTTTCCGTCCTTGTCCGCAACAACTTTCACGTCCGTCGTCCACACCTTGTGCCACAAATCGTAAATACGCTTTGCGCGGGGCTTTTCCGAACCGTCCTTCGCGATGATGCCTCCACCCGGAAGCCAGTGCCTAGCATCCCAGAATCCCCAAAACATGATGCCGACAATCGCCGGATGGCTGTACACGGAGCGGATAAACACCTCATACTGGTCCGCACGTTCTTCTTCGGTGAGCCTCGAAGGAAGTCCCCTCGCGCCGTCTTTTTCCTCGATGTATTCGCCAATGTCGAATTCCGTCACCTTAATGGGAAGCCCGAATTCCGCAAGACGGTCGAGGCGCTCGTGGATAAGTTCCGGAATTACGCTTGCGCCGCCAAAGTGGCACTGCACGCCAATGCCCGAAACGGGAATTTTTCTGTCGAGCATGCCGCGAATCAGTTCGTAATAACGTTCCGTTTCGCCGAGAGCGACCACGTTAAAGTCGTTGATGTAGAGCCTTGCCGAAGGATCCGCCCGATGCGCCCACACAAATGCGCTGTCGAGAAGCTCCCAGCCGCACTTGTCAAAGAGGAACGTCTCGTGCGTCGGTTCGTTCCACACGTCATACTCCGAGATTTTCCCCTTATATTCCTTCAGGTCGCGTTCAATGCGCTTTTTGATGTTTTTCGAAATATCCTTGCAGCTTCCCTGGATGCTCCAGTGCTTGTCGTAGTTATACCGCTGAATTCCCCACACAAGCACATGCCCGCGAAACGACCAGCCGAGGTCCTTTGCAAAGTCCAGATACTTTTGCATTTCGGCACGGCGCACCTGTCCTTTTTTAGGCTCGTATTCCGGCCACTTGAAAATGTTCTCGGGAACAGCCGCCCAAAAATATTTGTCGGCCGTTTTCCGGTACCACTGTTCCACGCTGTCCTTCGGATCGCCGTAAATCGCGATGGCCGTCCCAAACGGGAAAACGTGACGTTCGAGCGTCGCCTGTACCGTGTCGCCGGGCTTAAACCCCGAAGCGACAAGATCCTTTTTGCGAATGGAATCAATGCGGGCCTCGGCGGAAGCATACCATTTGCCGTCAAAGCCCGTTCCCGGCGTCACTTCCACGTCGTCAAAAAAGACGTTTCCTTTGACAAAGCCGAGCTGAAACGTGACGTTGTTCACCCCGTAACCCTTTTCGTCGGCGTAAAACTTCATTTTGTACGTTTTCCATTCGGGAGAAAGCGTAAACGAGGACGAGGCCTTCTGACGATAATCGGGCATACCGCCCTGCACAATTGCCACGACTACTCCGCCCTTTTCCGCCCGAGCCTTGAAGGAAAGCTCATAAAAGCCCGTATCCGCGAGGAATTTCGGCGGCTGAATCTGCAAGCCCCACCATTCCTTGGGGCCCTTTTTGATGGAGACAACCGCACCGTTCGAACCGTTAAATCCGATTTTCGGTTCCCCGATCTTAGACGTTGCCTCGGCAGGCCCCGACGGATCATTCCACAGATACCATCCGCCGTCGCCGTATTCCAGGTCGCCATTGGAAATCAGGTTCTTTGCGCCCGCACTAGCGGCGAGCGCCACCGAAAGCGCCAGCAGAGTCTTCTTCATCATAGGATACTCCTTGAAATGTTTACGTTCCTAATCTATTTCAAAAATTTTGAGCCCGAATAAAAAACAAAAGGTTCTTTCGTTTACGGCCGTAAACGATTTTCCTCGCCCGGACGGAACCCGACGCTTCAAAATTTTGAAAAATTTTCACTTTTTTCCAAAAACACCCTTGACAACGTTTTAGAACTTAAATATATTTGGGCTACCCTATTGGTGATAACACTCAACAAGGCTAGAAGTGATGAAGAAGAACATTCTTTTGGTAGCTCTCGGAGCTTTGTTAGTAGTGATCGGATTCGTCTGTCTCGCTCAAGGGCCTGCGGACAACCCTGTATCACTGACGGTCGCACCGCTTATTTTGGTCTTTGCCTACCTGGTTGTCATTCCTCTCGGAATCCTCTGGGGCGGTAAGAGTCAAAAGAAATAGGGGCGATTAGCTCAGTTGGTTCAGAGCAGCTGCCTTACAAGCAGCGGGTCAGCGGTTCGAATCCGTTATCGCCCAGACTGGGGTGGTAGCTCAATTTTGGTTAGAGCACCGGCCTGTCACGCCGGAGGTTACGAGTTCAAGCCTCGTCCATCCCGCTTAAAAGTCTCTCCGCAAGGAGAGGCTTTTTTGTTTTTAGGGGGAGCCGACTTCCATTCTGCACCAGTCGCCGTGCTCCCGATGAATCTGGCAAAGGTCCTCCAAGTTCCGCGGAAAGCCTCCGTGCTGCACCTTTTCCCTGGATTCCGGGCACTTTCCCGCCACCCGAATTTTGAAATCTACATTCCGTTGAATTTTTTGGGCGTTGCAGGTCAGCTCAGCATTCCAACGCGCCGGGAACGTTCGATTTTCCATTTTCCCATTATCCTCCAAAAATTTTTTTACGGGCATTGACTGTGGAATGGAAACTTTCACCACCGAATCGACAAGAAAAACGCCCGCGCCTTTTTGTCTTTCCGTATAAGGCCCCATCGCAAGCTTTCCAAGTTCCCCGAAATCGACCGACAGGCTCTTGACGCTCTCAAATCCACCTTTGCACGTCTCCACATTTTTATCGAAAAAGGAAACGGGCGTGATGTAATCAAGAACATTCGACCGAAGAAGCTCCCCCTTGCTCGAAATACAGTATTCCGCCACGGTAAAGGGAGGTTCGCACTCCCCCGCAATTTTTGCGCGGAACTTTGCCGAAATTTGAACGTCCGGCGAAGACAGGCTTGCGTACCATTTCCCGTCAAAAATTTTTCCATAAAACCCAGGCAAGGAATCCCGGACGTGAATCATTTTAAAACGCATCGAGTAAAGAGGGTCGTGCTCCATCCCCACGTAACGGCTGGGCGGGGGCACTTTCCGCATACCCATTTCGCAATGGAAGCAGGAATAAACTCCAAAAGAAGGCCCCATGCGAAAACCACACAGGCAATTTTCCCCGTTCTCGTCACAGCAGCAATTTCTTTCATAAATTTCCGGAGCGTTCAAGGAATAGCCGTAGTCCCACTTTAAAACGCTCGCCACAAGGGAATCGGGAATTTTCCAGCTGGAATCGTATGGAATTTCGACGCCCTTCGTCAAATGCAGTTCGTATTCGTTTTCCCCGATAAAAACGGCGCAGTATTCCGCCACGGGTTCTTGCGGATAGGCGAATGCAGCAAACAAAAACAGCGCGGGGAAAAGTTTCATTTTGAATTTTCCTTCAAGCAAGGCTGTTCATTCCACTTCTTTTTTTGAAGTGCAACCAACGAGTCAATATTGTGCCGTGCATGGCTAATGTTGTTTTTATCTTCATCATCCCAGGCGTTTTGCATTTTCAGCATCTTTCGATACCTTTTTTCAACAACAGGCCAAAAAGCTTTCTTAACCGTATTACAGGCATTTCTTTTTGTTAAACTGCCGTGCTTTACAGAAATTTTTCCGATCCAGTCATCATTCCCTTCTTTGAGATAAATTTCCACATGTCTGTTTTCATGAGCCAGTAATCTTTCGTCATCTGAATTGACAACTTTATGGATAGAGTCTTTGGGAGTTCGCATATACAAATTAACCACAATAATCGTTTTTGCCCGGGAAGAGCAATCAAAATTTATTTGTTTAAATCCGAGTTCGGTTTTCGCTTCCACATATCCACTGACAGTCTTAAAGGATATGTTCCAATTTTTAAAGGTCTCGTTTAAAGCTCTGTTTTCATTCCGATTTACTTTTCTCGCATAGATCGCTTTCTTTTTTTCAAAGACGTCCAAACTTTTTTGTTTTCTCCCAAGGGCATCATATAAAACAATAACCGATCCATCAAAAATATTTATTGAATCTTCCAAATCCTCCAAATGGTCATTTCGCTTAAAGAAAATACTATTTTCAGGACAAACAAATTCATCATCCGAATCTGGAATATCGGTTTCACAAGCCACTTCCACCCACCACCAGGAATCCTGCGCATTGTTGTTTATCCAGCCATATTGAATGCCTCGCTCCGGATTTAATGCGTAGCACTTGCCAAATTCCATATTTTGCAAACCATCACAAAAGACTTGTTCCGGTGAATAAATTTGATTTTCTCCTGCAATAAACACTTCCAATTCAAAAGTATCTTCATTTGATGAAGACGACACTTCATTTTCCGAGGCAGAAAAGCTGCTCCAGCCCGAGGAACCGCTTGAACTTCCGCCTTCCGAACCGCCCGAAGAACCGCTTGAGGACGAGCTTTCCGAGGTCTCAGAGGACGAACTTTCCGCATCCGAGGACGAGGACGAAATCCCGCAAAACGAAAAGCCGTCCTTGATGGACGAAAAAACGGTATCCTTCGGATATTCCGAAACCCTCACTTTCATTGACATTGAAAGAAGCTCCGAGACCGAAGGCGCATTGGACGGGAGAACGACATTTCCTAATATATCATTTAGGTAATAGGAAAATCCTTCGGAAGCAGAATAGACCACATAGACGTTTGTATTTACTTCGGATAAGGGATAAGCCTTACAGCCCTTGCCCGATACAGCCCCCACCATATAATAGCAGTAGTATTCCGTGGGAACGGAAACAGCCGTTGCGTTATAGTCGCAGACTCCGTCCGAGGCGAACGACACACAGAGCATATCCGAACTAACCTCCACCAAGGGAAGATTGACTAGAGCCCTGTTTTCATTGCAATACACGACCGATTCCAAGTCGCCAAAATATTTAAGGTTGTGCGTGGACGCCAAACCGTCCGTAGTCCCCAAACCGCAACACTTGAGGTTGAATCCGCCACCGTCCCCCTCGCCCGTTCCGCAATAGTCCCCCGTGCAGGTGCCCGTTCCGCTTGAGGACGAGCCGTCCCCGTCCCCCGTTCCGCCCGAGGAGCTTGAACCGCCATAGCCGTACGAGCTTGAGGAACCTTCCCCGCCATCGCCCGAGGAGCTTGAACCGTCCCCCGAGGATTCGGACGATAGGGCGGAGGACGAACTTTCCTCGCTCTTACATCCTTCCAAGGTGCTGTCGGTCGCTCCGCATACCTTCGGGAGCGGGAAGGAATGCCCCCATTCACCGTTCGTATAACTGCACTTGTAGTCCGTCTTCTTGCATTGCGAGGCGCAACTCTCAGAAAAGTCCGAGACTTCCTTCTTTACGGTCGCTGAATTGCAGGTATTACAGGCATAAACAATTTTCCACACTCCGTTTACAGAATCCACGACTTCCGAACCATCGGAAGATGTACAAGTTTTAACCTTACTATATGAACCATTAAAAGTTCCACCACCACCCAAAGCAGTATCACATTGAATTCTTAACCGCTGAAAATAATCTGCCGTAGAAGATTCCGAATACTCCGAAGCGTTATCGCATTCCACCAACGCATACAACGGACTTTCCGTTATAAACAAAGCGCAAAGAACCGCTAGTAATGTTCCGTTTCTTACAATAACATTCAGCAAAATCCGAACTTGTCTTACAGGATTCAATAATTTCAAGATGAACCCTTTCTGAACGTCCAATAGGACGAGACGGAGACGAAGGAACGACATTTTCACTTTGCGCCCCCTTCGGAGCCGTTTCCGAGGCTTCCCTTGGCGTCCCCGTCTCCGAGCCCGTACACGCAACAAGAACCGCCAATGCGAGGGCGAACGGCACGAGCCGTAGATTTTTCTTTTCCGTTTTCATTTTGCCACCTTTTTTTGCTGTTTTCCTTAAATCTACTCATTTCGCTTTCCATCCGTTCCAACACGAGACCGAAGGCGCACACGAACTCAAAGCTTGTCTCCGTTCGACTTTCCGAATAAAAACAAGAACGAAATCCAAGCCTAAACGCACGGCACATTAAGCACAGGGACATAAACAGCTGATTAACTGCTAGCCATTTGTTGTCTGTCAAAACAAATTTATTGTAAAAATCTTTCATTCCATAACCTCAACAACTAAAATCTAATTTTCAGGCTATCAAATCACAAGTAAATTTATAGAAACGCCACAAGTCCAACCCAAAAATCGGACTATCCCCACCCAACAGCCGACATTTTTACAACCGACAATACTTTGTATTTAAACACAAAGTCGCCGAAAAAATTCGGCGACTTTTGAACTTTTTAAGTTTTCAAAAATTAGAAGTGAATGACGCGGACGCGAATCACCTTGTCGAGCTTCTTCAGGGAATCGATGATAGAGTCATCGACGACCGATTCCACGTCAATCAAGTTGTAGCCGATCTTGCCGTTCGACTTGTTGCTGAAGCTTGCAATGTTGATGTTCGCGGCACCGAAGACCTTCGTGATTTCCGCAATCATGTTCGGAACGTCCTGGTTGATGACCACAACGCGGCTCTTGACTTCGGCATGGGGGAAGCTGTCGAGCGGCGGGAAGTTTACAGAATTGCGGACGACGCCGTATTCCAAATAATCCTTCAGTTCCTCGACGGCCATCACGGCGCAATTTTCCTCGGCTTCCTCGGTCGAAGCGCCGAGGTGCGGGAAAATTTTCACCTTCGGATTCTGCATCGACTTCGGGTCCGCAAAGTCGGTCAGGTATCCTTCAAGACGGCCTTCTTCGAGCATCTTATAGACGGTTTCCATGTTCACGATTCCGCCGCGCGCAAAGTTCAAAATGTGCGTTCCCTTGAATGCCGCGAGGTTCTTCTCGTTCAGCATGTTCTCGGTCACGCCCTTGATAAACGGCACGTGAATCGTGAGAAAATCCGACTTGGCAATCACTTCGTCAATCGTCTTCACCACCGAAACGACGTTCGAAAGCTTGTGCATGTTCGCTGCGCTCGGATACGGGTCGTAGGCGACGACGTTCATGTTCTTCCAGCGGGCGTAATTCGAAACGAGAACGCCAATTTTTCCGAGGCCGATGACGCCGAGCGTCTTGCCGGAAAGTTCCGTACCGGCGAACATCTTCTTGCCCTTTTCAATCGTCTTGTCGAGCGCGGGATCGTTCGGGTCGAGGGACTTGACCCAGGCTTCCGCTTCGGAGACGTGGCGAACGGCCATTCCGAGAACCGTCATCACGAGTTCCGCGACGGCGTTCGCATTGGCGCCCGGCGTGTTGAAAACGCAAACACCCTTTGCACTTGCCTTGTCAATCGTGATGTTGTTCACGCCGGCACCGGCACGGGCAACGGCCAAAAGGCCGTCAAAGGAATCCGTATCGACCTGTGCGCTGCGGACGAGAATCGCGTCCGGAGATTCGAGCGATTCGGAAACTTCGTAGCCGGTTCCGAAAAGATCGAGGCCTTTCTTGGAAATGTTGTTCAGGGTTTTGATTTTACGCATTGTGAGTTCCTTTGTGAAGGTTCATTTATACAAAATTCATTCTTCGATGTAGCGCCCGCGGCTCTTGATGAGTTCTTCGAGTTCGTCGAGGGCGTCCGCTTCCGGCACGTTCTTCTTGACACAAGTTTTGCCTTCGAAGAGATTGATGAAACCGGGAGCGCCTCCGACATATCCGAAGTCGGCATCCGCCATTTCGCCCGTTCCGTTGACGATGCATCCCATGACCGCTATCGAGAGGTTCTGGAGATGTCCCAGACGGGCCTGGATTTTGCCGAGGACGTTCTGGATGTTGTAAAGCGTGCGGCCGCAGCTCGGGCAGCTGATGAATTCCGTTTTGCTGCGACGGATTCCCGCCGCCTGCAAAATGTCGAATGCGAGGGAGACCGCAGCCTTTTCGTCCGCGGAGTCAAGGACCAGAGCGTCCCCGATGCCGTCCGAAAGCAGGCTTCCGAATTCCGCGGCGACGCGAAGTTTTTCCACTTCCGAATTTTCAAGCTTCCGATAAAGAAGAACCGGATTTTTTGCGCCCTTTGCCGCAAGCGCGGACACGAGCGCCCGCGTGCCGAAAGCCGCATTTTCGCCCACATAGGCGACGAGGGAATTTTCGGGCACGACCTTGTTCCCGGAGGCAAAGGCCGCGACGTCAAACGCATCCTTAAAGACGACAACGCCCTGCGAGTCCAGTCCGGTAAACGCAAACTCCGCGGACCGGGCCTTTTTCGAAAGGCTCACGGCATCCGCTGCCGCCCCGACGCGGACAGGTTCCTTTCCGCCGAGCGAAACGCCCGAAAATTCCACCGGGGAAGTTTCAAGACGCTCATAGTGATACGGGTCCTTCTTCCATTCGGGAACCTCGAACCGAAGCTCCTTTTCGGGAAGCGCACAGGCCTTCACGAGTTCCCGCGCCACGGGAACTTCCGCCACGGGATCTTCCGTGAGCGAAACGCGAATCGTATCCGCAAGGCCGTCAAGGAGCAGCGAACCGATTCCGACGGAGGACTTGAGACGTCCGTCTTCCCCGGCGCCCGCTTCCGTCACGCCCACGTGGAAGGGATAAGGCTTAAAATGTTCCGCTTCGAGCCGCATCGCAAGCATCCGGTAGGCGCAAATGGCGACGCGCGGGGTCGAGGACTTGAGGCTCACCACCACCTGGTCAAAATGTTCCGCTTCGCAGACGGCGAGGTATTCCATGGCGCTTTCGACCATTCCCTCGACGGTATCGCCATAGCGGTAGAGCATCCGGGCCGAGAGCGATCCGTGATTTACGCCGATGCGGATGGCGCGGCCTAGACGTTTCGCTTCACGGACAAAGGGCGTGAACGTTTCAAAGACCCGTTCCCTGCCCTCGTCAAAATTCTTTTCCGACTGTCTTTCGAGCGTCGCAATGCCCGAATCGACAAAGTTTCCCGGGTTGATGCGCACCTTTTCGACCCACTTGAGAGCCTCGAACGCCGCTTTCGGCTGAAAATGGATGTCGGCGGAGACCGGAACGTTACAGCCCGCGGCGCGGATCCGCTTCATGGCCTCTTCAAGAGCCTCCGCGTCCGCAAGGGTCGGAGCGGTAATGCGCACAAGTTCGCAGCCCGCATTCGCAAGGGCAATCGTCTCCGCGACGGTTTTTTCGACATCCTTCGGCTTCGTGGTCGTCATGGACTGCACAAGCACGGGTGCTCCGCCACCGATAACGGCATTCCCGACATGGACCTGGACAGTTTTTCTGCGGACCGGCGAAAACCGGTTCTTCACATAGGAAAGATCTAAAATCTCGGACATGCCCCCAATATAGCTTTTTTAATCCGCTACCTTTTACGGCGCTCGGCGAGAATCATCCCGCAAAGAATCAGGGCCGCTCCCAAAAGGGCGACGGGCGTAATCCGCTCGTGCAAGAAAATCACCGAGCATACAATGGAAACCAGCGGAACCGCATATATATAGTTTGACGCGAGAACCGTCCCAATCTCCTGCAAGACCCTGTTCCAGATGACGTAGCCGAAAAGCGAGGCGAAAACGCCCAAAAAGAGGAAGTTCCACAAAACAACCGGATTTTTGAAAGCCTCCCACGGAATGTCCGCCCCCACAAAAAACAGTACGGGCAAAGATGAGAGCGCCCCGTAAAAAAAGATTTTTCGCGAAATGAAAAGCGCCGAATACGCGGACGAGAGCGGGCGCACAAGCAGCGAATAGACGGTCCAGGCAAGGGCCGCGACAAAGGCGAGAAAATCCCCCGCCGGCGAAAGTTTCAGCACGAACTTTCCGTTCAAAACGACAAGAATCATTCCGCACAAGGTAATGAGCGACCCCGCCACCTGCAATTTCCGGAGCCTTTCCGTCCGGTAAAGAATTCCTCCAAAAATCATCGTGAGAAGGGGATTTGCGCAAACAATCAGCGAGACATTCGAAACAAACGAAAGTTCAAGGGCCGTATTTTCCGCAATAAAATAGATGGAACCCGCAAAAATTCCGCAACAGGCGAGCATCGCCTCGTGCCCGAGGCTTTTCGAAAAAATCCTCTCGTGGGAAACCGCCAAAAGAATCAGGTAGGCGAGCAAAAAGCGCAACAGATAGACCTGCGTCGGAAGAAATCCCGCATTCAAGAGAACCTTGGTCGAAACAAAGCTCGCGCCCCAGACGGCAATCGTAAAGATGGCAAGAACGTGCCAAAGTACAGAACGGGAATTTTTCATCGGCGGCAAAAATACATTATGCGCAAATCAAAAGCGGACCGAAACGCCCAAATATCCGGGAAGCGCCGCGACCGAAACGGCCGACGACCGGTGCGCGCGCAAAACGGCATAGCTTGTAAGCGACCCGACGGCCGCTCCCGCGAGAACATCCGACGGGTAATGCTTTCCCGCCCAAACCCGAAGAACCCCGACCGCGGCCGCCGCCGAAAAGGAAACTCCCCAAACAGCCGGTATGAGGGAGGACGTCGGATTTTTCGCTTCGAACCACATTCCGCTAAAGACGGCAAGCGCAAAGGCGGCGCTCGTGTGCCCGGAATAAAAGGACCCCCAGGCCTCGCCGCGGGAAAGGTCCGCTCCGGACGCATACAGCTCGGGGCGCGGATGAAGACGCGCGCTTCGTACAAGAAGGTTCAGGCCGTTCTGAATGCATCCGATTTCAAAGGCTGAAAGAAGAAACGTCGCCACTTCCCCGCCGTCGCTTTTCCCCGCAAAAAAACTGTAACCTTCATAGGCAAAGGGGACGGCAATGGCAAGGCTCATCCAGTCGCTCGCAAGGTCCGCTGCCCGATTTTTCTGTCCGGCAAAGGGCCTGTCACACGCCCAAAGGTCCTCCTTGTCGGGGAGTTCCGACCGGGCTTCCATCCCCGCATAGCGAACGTTCCCGAAAACGGAAACGCCAACTCCCGCAAGAAGAAGCGGAACGTCCACGGCAAGGGACGTCCGATACGGAGCCGTTTCCGCAAAGAGCGGCGCGGGCGCTTCGCACAAAATAAAAGCCAAAACAAAAACGGGGATGACGCGCATCGTCAAAAAAAGATAGATTTTATCTATGCCAGAAAAAAGCTCCACACTAGAACCGCTCACGCCGAGCCTTGAACTTTTCAACGCGATTTCCGACGAAATGCGCCTGAAGATTCTGATGATTCTTTCCCATTCGGAATTTACGGTCAACGAACTCAAGGAAATTCTGGGCATCCACCAGTCCAACGCGAGCCGTCACCTGTCGAAGCTTTCGGGCTGCCGTCTTCTGAAAGACCGGCGCGAAGGCACCAAGGCCTACTACGGGCTTTCGGACGACCTCTACATGAGCGGAAAGCTCTACGGGATGATTTCGAAGGCCTGGGAAAAGCTCCCCGATTTGGCGTTAATCGAAAGCCGCGTCGAAAAACAGCTCGTTTCAAGGCGAAACGGCTACACGGCCAAGTTTCACAGGCTCTCGGAAGCGGGCGGAAGCCTTCGGGCCCAAATCTCGCTGTTTTCGCACCTGATGACAAACTTCGATCACGCCATCGACATCGGATGCGGCGAAGGCGGCGAACTGAGCTTTGTCCTCGCCGAGCACTGCAAACAGGTGACGGCCATCGACATCAGCAAGCCGACCATCCGCGAAATCGCAAACATCGCACGGGAACGGGGCGTTGAAAACATCAAGACGGTATGCGCCGACATGCGAAAGATTCCCCTTCCGAGCGAAAGCGCCGACCTGATTTTAATGAGCCAGGTGCTGCACCACGCGCCGAGCCCGCAAGAGGCCCTCGCCGAGGCCGTCCGGCTTCTCAAACCGGGCGGAACGCTCGCCCTCCTCGACCTGGCGGAACATCACGAAGAGGAACTCCGCGAGACCCACGGACACCTGTGGCTCGGATTCAGCCGGGAACGCGTCCAGTTCCTGCTCCAGAACCTCCCTTGCCGTATCGAATGCTCGGAAATCGTCCAAAGCGAGATTTCGGCCGAGAAAAAGCTCCCCGCCATCTTCTTTCTCGTGAGAAAAAACACATAGGCGTTGCCTTTTTCCCGTTTTTTAGATAGATTAGGAATGTAAAAACAAGGAGTTGATCTTATGGGCAAAACAATCAAGATTCTCGGAATCGTTCTCGTGTTCCTGCTCTCGCTGTTCTCGATCTATCACATCGTCCAGTCCAGGGCGCTCGACGAAAATGCGGCGGACTAGCCTCCGTTTTGAATGTTTTTAGAAAAGCCGTTCTCGCAAGGGAACGGCTTTTTTTTACCTTGCGGATATGCAAAAAGAAACCCTGAAAAAAGCCGGAGCCGTTGTTTGCATCGGCATCGCCTTTCTAGTCATTCTCCTTTTCGTTTTCCGGTCGTTCGTCTTCAACCCGGAAACGCTCATGCTCAATTCCGACCAGCTGAACGGCATCGGAAGCAAGGTTTTGCGCGCGCAGAACCTGATCGTTTCCGAATGGGACGATTCGCGGCTCGGCGGCGTTCCCACAATTGACGCGCTTTTTGGCGACGCCTACCATCCGCTCGTTCTTGTCGAGTTTCTTACGGACCCGGCAAGGGCCGTCGGTTTCAAGTTTATCCTCATCCTGTGGGTCGCATTCCTCTCGGCGTTCGCCCTTGCACGGGACGTTTCCAAAAGTTCGTCCTGGGGCGCGTTCTTCGGATTTCTCTACGCGTTTTCGCCACAATACTTTACCTACACCTACGGCGGCCACGACGGAAAGATGATGGTCTTTGCCGTTGCGCCTCTCGCGCTCCTTTCCATCCGAAAGATAGTCCGCGAAGGAAGCCTTTTGCACTTTGCCGTCTTTACGCTTTCGGTCGTGTGGATGATCCTCGGGTCGCACCTGCAGCTCACGTATCTCTTCCTCTGGGGCACGGGATTCTATACGCTCTTCGAAACGCTCGCCCTCAAGGCTTCTCCAAAAGTCCGGGCCAAAAAGATAGGCATTGCGGCGGGGGCGCTCGCGATTGCACTCGGAATTTCCGCATTCCAGATTATTCCGCCCTATCTTTACACGACAACGGAATCGGTCCGCGGAACGGGCGAAAAGACGGGCTACGGCCACGCGACCAGCTGGTCGCTGCACCAGGAAGAGCTCGCGCAAATGCTTATCCCCGGATTCATCGGGTCCGACGTATATGAGGTAAAAAACGGAGCAGCCGGGACGACTCTTTCGGGAAGTTCCCTCATCTCGTTTTCCTACGCCGACATGCAAAAGGCGCGCATCCAGGGTTCGCCTTTCTACTGGGGGCACAACGCGTTCAAGCTCAACCACGAAAGCGCGGGCATCGTCCTCACTTTCCTCGCGTTCCTCGGACTTTTCCTTAAAAAGAACCGCCGGATGGCCGCTTTCTGGCTCGTCGGCGGAGCGGTCGCGCTCACCTACGCGATGGGCGCGCATTCCCCGCTTTTCAAGCTCTGGTACTCGATCATTCCCGGCATGAAGAACTTCCGCGCACCGAGCATGGCCATGTTCTGGCTTCCGCTGCTCGCGATGATGATGGCGCTTCCCGTCGTATCGGCCTTTAAGGATGCGGAAAACAGACGTTCGCTCAAAACGGGCCTCGTCTTTTTCCTCGGGCTTCTCGGCATCGTCTGCGTCTCGCGTTTCTGCTGGGAAAGCTTCCTCGGATTTCCGGGTCTTCTCGTCGCCGTTTGCTTCGGGCTGCTAGTCATTTGCGCGCTCAACATTCTCGACCGGAATGTCGCCTTTTCCGCCAAGGAATTTACAAACGCCATCGGATCCGGATTCAAAGGTTCCTCAAAGCTTGAACTCGGTGCGATTTTTGTCCCCTTCCTCCTCGTCGGACTTTTCCTTTTCTCGGACCAGTCCCTTCTCGAAAATCCCGAAACGGCCATGTATTTCCGTCCGCTCAACACGGGCGTCATGGAATTTTCCGCCTCGATGATTCTCCCGAGCTTTACACTTGCAATTATCGCGGTTATCGCCACGTGGTTCATCCTTGCAAGCCATCGCTCCGGCCTTCAAAAGGCGCTCCTTGCAGGGGTCGTCGCGGCCGTCGAACTTTACACCATCGACGCGGCCTTCGTACAAAACGTCGAAAGAAAGGATTACGTACAAACAAACTCCCCCGTCATCCGGAGCATCCAGGCGGAACATCCCGACACGCTCTCCCGCCCGCGCGTACTTTCCATCTCGGGCGCCCAGGCCCTTACCGGGAACTCGTTCCCGCTCTACGGGATGCGCAACGCCTCGGGCTTCCACGACAACGAACTCGCGAGCTACCGCCTTTTCCGCGGCGGACAGTCAAACGAAAACTACCTCTACAACGTAAACCAAGTAGTCCAGGGACAGGAAGAAAACGCGTTCCTCGACCTGATGGACATCGGCGACGTCATCTTCGACACCCGCGGAGGACAAAGCGCCTATGCACCGGTCCCGCGCACCGGCTCCGACGGAAAGCTCTACACGAAATTCGCCGTCATGAACGACACGGTTGCGGTCAAGGCCCTCCGCGACGGATTCGACTACAAAAGCACCATCATCCTCTCCGAGGCTCCCGAAGGATTTTCGCAGTCCGACTCCGCAAGCGGAAGCGCAAGGCTCGTTTCAAAGCCCAAGATGGACGATATGACGTATGAGGTTTCTTCCGAGAAACCCGCGTTCCTCCTCTCCTCGGGAAACTTCCACCGCTACTGGAAAGCGACCGTCAACGGAACGCCCGCCAAGGTTTACAAGGCCTTCGGCACGCTCCGCGCCGTCGCCGTCCCCGCCGGAACCTCCACCGTCCGCCTGGAATACAAGTCCGACGCCGTCCGCACCTCGCTCTTCATCGGAGCGGTCTCGCTCGGAGTGTTCATTCTCGTGATTGGTGCGGCCCTTGTGTCAAAAAGGAAGCGGGCCTAGACGCTCTCGAGTAGTTCATGGGCAATTTTCCGAATTTCCTCTCGAATAAGCGCTTCCCTTTTTACGGAGGGATGCTTTTTCCCCGAAATGTAAGCGGACATCAGCGGCTGCGAAATGCCCAGCCGCCTCGCCACCTCGGACATGTTCAAAGGCTTTAGGCTCACAGAACCGCGCAAAGAATTCCGCACCGGATCAAAGATTCCGTCATAAGACAAATCCTCGTCCAGACTCTCCCAGCGGATTCCGCCAAAACCCAGTGTAAATGCGGCCCGCTGTTTGGCGGAAGCCTTCTTCAATCGTTCAAAATCGTCAAACCGGGCAAGTGCAACGCGACCGTCCTTTGCGGTAATCCGAAGACCGTCTCGCAAAAGTTTCACATTCAGAATGTCCCGTTTGTGCATACTATGAATCCTTTTCAAAAAATTTGAGCCACAATGCTTTAAAATTTTCCTTATTTTCCTCAATAATGGCTTCCGCAAGTTTCAAGTCCTTTTGCTTCATTCCATCATTCTTCCGCAAACAAACCGTTTCTTCGACGATTTCAAACTTTGCCTCACCGTCGGCACTTTCCACATGCACATGAAACGGAGCATGTTCATTTGAGTAAAAGTAAAATCTGAGTAAAAAAAGAATCAGCAATGTGGGCATATCCAGACCTCCAACAATTTTAATATAGGTTATGATTTCAAACCTGTCAAATATTTTTTTATAAAATGGGGATGCGGACAATTGTTTGATGTCGCCTAGCGTGAAATTATGTGTTTCTTAACCAAAAAGTCTACCAAATAAATCTTTTAAAGCATTGTCAGAGAACAACTGACATTTCTCAACATATGCGTTAAACAAATCTTGATAAATGCGAGGTTCGTCTCTATCAAGATATTGTTTTCTTATTTCTTTTATGCAGCCTTCTAAGATTAATTTGGCATTCTTTCTCCCGCTTTTAGAACTCTCTTTAACTTTATTTAAATCTTGTGTCGATAATAGTAAGTTTTCCCAATTGACGCAACGATATTCTGTCTGGAAAAATTTGTAATTTGTTTGTGTTTGATCCAAAAGCCATGAAACAAGTCCTTGTTCTGGTGTAACCGGCAAATAGGTGACTGAATCGCCAAGAATGTTTAAATATGTATTCAGAAGAGCATGATTTCCTGTTGGATTTTCTGACTCTGGATGCTTTATACTATTTTCTGCATCTTTGTCCAATAGTGGTTTGATTTTTGTATTAGGGAAGGATGATTGAAACTTTGCAGAAAACTCAATTAGCTCAGGCCATCCCATTCGCCCTTTTAGTCCTTTATGAATTTTTATTTTCGGTTTTTTAGCATCTTCAAGGTTTGAATATTTCCTAAATAGAGCCTCTGCAAAGTAAAGTGCCATAGAATCTTCGACTAAAATTAGAAAATCTAAGTTGGTGACGCTACTGTCAGAAATTTGTTCAAGAGCGGCTTCTGGATAGCATCCGCATTGAATCCTTGTTTCTTCCCCCTCAGCGTACATTAAAATGATATTTGAATGGAAAAAACTTCTGATTAAGGTCTCTGAATGACTAGAAAATATAATAGTAGTTTGGTTATCCTTTGCATATTTTTTCAAATATCCAAGTAATTCTAATTGGGCTTTGGGATGAAGCGACATCTCCATTTCATCTATCAAAACAAGAGCTTTGCTTTTCAATGAACACAAACCACTTAAAAGTCTTAAAATGTTTATTTCTCCAGAAGAGAAATTTTTTTCTGTATAACGACCATCACGTAAAGGAATAGAAAAAGCATTTCCTTTTTTAGATTTACAATATTTCAAGTTTGCATACTTATCGCTAGAAAAAACAGCTTTTATGCCATCCTTGACATCTTGAGCTGCATCAATCCATTTTAAGGTCTTGGAATCAAACTCATTCTTACTAGGTACAATCCGACGCTCATCTACCGCAAAAAAAGAAACCGAAGAATAACCAAATTTTTCTAGCACCAAGTTATTTTTTTTAGGTGTTGGAACCCAACGTTCTTCACGATGACTATATGATACAGAAGCGCTATCTACGGTATACGTTATTTTACTTTTTTTGAAGCTATCTATTTTAGAATTTGATTTGCACGTAAAGAAACTTTTTTGAAAAGCGCGTGGAGAACCGATTCGGTGCAAAGCACCTAAAAGGGCTGATTTTCCAAGTCCATTAGCACCTGTTAACAAATAAACTCCCGGTTTAGCAGGAATTTCAAATTCAACATTTTTTATTGATTTAAGATTTTCAATTTTTACACTTTTTGTCATAAAGTAATCCTCACTAATCCCCCCCCCCTCACTTCACCACAATTTCCGGAGACGTCGCGTCCAGCAGGTAGTTCCATTCCTCGCGAATCCGTTCGTATTCCGAGGGGTCCGCGTAAATGGCGAATGTCATCCATTTATAACCATGGGCGGTCTTTTCAAAATTCACGTATTCCGTTTCGCGGGAGAACTCCGGAGCCTGCACCACTTCGACATTTCCGTCGGCGGTCACTTCCAGCTCGCTTTCGAATTCCGTCTCGTGCGGCATCCGTATCGGCAGGTAGCGCGTGCGAACCTTCGGAAGGTGCATAATCGAGCGTTCCCAAATGTTCGGGTAGCGGCCCTTGAACCCGTCCGAACTTTTTCCGAAGTAATTCTTGGAAGAGAACGTAAGGACGATCTTTAAGGGTTTGTCAAAATTTGTCACGTTTTCGGTGCGGACCCTCGAGATGGAAACATCGGGGACGCCCTGAGCGAGCAGGTCCTGCAAAAGCATTTCCGTTTCCTTGGCGTCGCGGCCGTAGAGCCTGTTCCGGAGAAGGCTCGCAAACTTTCCCGTCATGCAGAGCGAATCCCGAAATTCCGCGGAGCCGTCCTTTGCGATGTGCAGCCGGTGAAAGAGAAACACCTGATGTTCCTTTTCGTTTTCGAGGATGGGCGTGATGGCTACGCGGCTCGAATCGCCATCCACGATAAGCGCGACCTTTCCTTCCATGTCAAGCGGCACGGGGCGATCGTTTCCGCCCTTGTCCGAGGGATCGACCCACATTTCGGGATATTTTTCGCCCGCCGGAATGTAGAGCATCATGTGATTGAACTGCTGGATGGACGGAAGGGATTCGAACCCCGCCTCGTTCAGGTGTATGGCGACGAGCTTGCTCTTGACGCCTATCGCGTCGAGCATTTCCATCAAAAGAAGGCTTTGGTCCTTGCAATCCCCGCGGCGTTCCCGGAGAGTCGTTTCCGCGAGCTGCGGTATCAGGCTGTGACCTCCAAAGCGCACGTCGCGGTAGCGGATGTTTTCCCGCACGTAGCGGACTTCAGCAAGAATCGCTTCCTTGCCGAGCCTGCTCCCCTTCACCTCGAAGGCCTTTTCGCGGACGGGAATCGCGCTCTTGAACTGGTGACGAATCAAATTCTCGTATTCACGGCCCACGTCCTGCCAGGAGCGCTTTCCCGTAAGCTGGAAACCGGCGCCGTAGTCGCGGTAGTTCGGCATGTAGGGTTCGCGGCGAATCACGACGGGGTCTTCAATGGACCATTCCTCTCCGTCCGAGCTGTAGCGGTTCGAAAGCGGGCCGTATTCCTCGGTCACAAAGCGCGACGTATCCGCATAAATTTTAAACGAAGTCTTTTGGACGGGGACTTCCTCGCTCGCCTCGAAGCTTACAAAGGGAATCACTCCGTAATTCGCGATGCTCGTTCTGGAAATCTGAAGATAGACAAAGTCTCCCGGGGAAAGTTTTTCGAGCGGAAAGTGCGCAGTCTGCATTTCGTTGTCGAGGCCGAGTTCCGTCGCATAGGTGATGTAGGCGCCGGAGAGAGTCGCCTTCGACTTGAGCGTCATCGTCGAATCGTAGATTTCAAGGGCGTTCAGGTAGATGCGGTCAAAGCCCGGCAAAAAGTCGAACGAAAGTTCCGAATAAAGCCCCACGCCGCGCGTATCGAGAATTTCGACAAGCTTTTGCGTCGTGCGCACCCAGGCCTTGTCCTTGTCGGCGCGAAGAGCTTCCCTTGCATAATGCACCACCGCCGGGAAATTTTCCGACTTCGCCTTTTTCGAATATTCCGGACTGACGAGCGAAGCGAGGGCCGCGGGCCGCATTTCGACCGGGTCAATCTTCTTTTGCAGCGTTCTGTTGTCCGCCTTGCCCAAAAACGCCTTGGACGCCGAAAGGAAGCTCTTGATGTCCTCGTCGTCCGGGTGCATCAAAAGCGCATGCGACAGGGACTTTTCGGCCTGGACGTAATTCTTCGAATAGAACTGCGCCTTTCCGCGCGAAGTCCACACGCGATAGTCCGAAGATCCCACGGGAAGCGTCTCCTCGCTTACGGCAAGCGCTTCGGAATAGCGGCCCATAAAAATCAGCGCGTCCATCAAGGTCAGGCCCAAATCGACGCTTATGCCGAAACGCTTCTTGGTCGCGTACAGGACTTCCACCGCTTCCGCATACCGGTCCATTCCCATGTAGGTCTTCGCCAAATAAACTCCAAGGCGCGCCGACGGCTGCTTGTCGTAAAGGTTCTGCACCACGGAAAGAGACTGGTTCCTCTGCCCGAGCCCCCACAGCGCATCCGAAAGGTTTATCACGTATTCCGGGTTGTTCGGCGTATAGCGGAGCGCCATTTCCGCATACTTCCGGGCCTCTCCGTAGTCCATCATCGCCTCGTACATTTCGCCGAGGATGGAAAGCAGCCTTCCGCTTTTCCGCACCAGTTCCATTTCGCACAAAAAATGATTTACGCCCGGGCCGTAAAGCTCCTTCATCTGATAGACGAATCCGCAATTGATGAGGTAGAGCGGCTCCGTCGGATCCATCCTGTTCGCCTTCTCAAAGTAGGAGAGCGCGACAAGAGGTTCCCCGTCCGCAAGGCGCAAAAGCCCCACCTGGCTCACGACCGCGGCCTGAAACTTCAGGGACTTTTCATCGGAGAGGGCTTCGGGCCTTTCGGCAAGCGTTACGCCGTTTATCGCGCGTTCGAGCGTCTTCTCGTACTTTTTGTAAAGGACGCCCTGCGCCCAGCCTGCAACGAGAATGCCCCGTCCGCCGTCCCAGAAGAACCGTCCGCGGTATTTAAAGTCGTAGCCGTCTATTATGCGGTCGCACGAAAAGTCCTGCACGAACTTTTCCGCACTTCCGCCGCGGAGCCGTTTTGTTTCGAGCGAAGGTTCCTCGGGAGAAAGTCCCAGGCGAATCAGAAGCACGCGGAACAGGTCCTGCGCGCTGACCTCGTTCGGATCGACGACCGTACCATAGACGAAAAAGGCCGTCTCCTCCGACATGTTCGCAAGCACGAGGTCCGGGTCCCCGTTTTGCGCGGCGACGCCCGACCAGTTGTGCCAAATGGAATCCGCGGTCTCGAACGTGTAGCCCAGGGCCTTCGACGTGTAGCGCGTCACCGTTTCCTTCGAAAGTTCCTTTTCCTTCGCGGAGCTTTTCAGGGCGTCCGAAAGGGTGAAGCTTTCAAAAAACCCGTTCCACTCCTTTTTAAAGTCCGCGCGGACGGTTCCGGAGTCCCGGGCGGAAAGCACCAGAAAGAATACGCGGTTTCCCGCCGACACCACAAGTCCGTCCGACAGAAGAACCTCTTCGGAAGTCTTCCCCGCCGTTTCGAAGAATGCTCCCGTCATCCCGAGCTCTTCCCGCGGAGACACGTCCGCATACGACGCGCTGCGGAACGAAAGGCCGCGGCCCTGCATTTCGGCGCGGGCCCTGTCCATCACCTCGGGAGCTTCCCCGTCCGCAAGGACAATCGTCTGAATTTCGGCCCGGCGTCCCGTCTTCGCATTAAAGAATTCGAGCGGGGCGCTTGCGTCCGACGGGTCGCTCACCACGTCCCAGTCTCCGTCCGGAAGCCTAAAAGAAAAGTCCGCACGGTCAAAGTCGCGCACCCGGGGAACGTTCCGTTCGTCAAAAGAGACGCCCTCCCGCGAGGTGCTCGCCCGGGGAAGCGCCCCCTTTTCAACGGAAGTTTCGGAATTTTTGCCCGCCGAAGCGTCCGGGGACGACTGCATGGGAATTTCGGGATGTTCCGCGCATGCCGAAAGCAAAATCGCAAAAAAAAGGACCAAAAACGAGAAAATCGATTTCATCTTTATCACCATTGTACCCCGTAAGGTATAAAAAAGCGAGATTTCAGCCTCGCCACAAAAGCAAATTTTAGTAAATTTCCACCAGCTAAAGTCTCCCGTCATCGGGAGGCGGCAGATTCACAATCAAACAAAGGATCCTAAAATGGCTCTTAAACTCGGTATCAATGGTTTCGGCCGCATCGGCCGTATGGTCTTCCGCGCTGCTGTGGAAAACTTCTCCAAGGACATCACCGTTGTCGGTATCAACGACCTTCTCGACGTCGATTATCTCGCCTACATGCTGAAGTATGACTCCGTGCACGGCAAGTTCAACCATGACATCAAGACGGAAGGCAACTTCCTCATCGTCGATGGCAACAAGATCCAGGTGTTCGCGGAAAAGGATCCGACCAACATTACTTGGGGAGCCCTCAACGTGGATGTCGTCGTTGAATCTACCGGTTTCTTCCTCACCGACGAACTCGCCCGCGCTCACATCAAGGCCGGTGCGAAGAAGGTCATCATGTCCGCTCCGTCGAAGGATGCGACCCCGATGTTCGTCTATGGCGTAAACGACAAGACCTATGCCGGCCAGGACATCATCTCCAACGCTTCCTGCACCACGAACTGCCTCGCTCCTATCTCCAAGGTTCTGAACGACAAGTTCGGCATCAAGCGCGGCCTTATGACCACCGTCCACGCTGCTACCGCTACGCAGAAGACCGTTGACGGCCCGTCCAAGAAGGACTGGCGCGGCGGCCGCGGCATCCTCGAAAACATCATCCCGTCCTCCACGGGTGCTGCAAAGGCTGTCGGCAAGGTTCTCCCGATGCTCAACGGCAAGCTCACCGGCATGTCGCTCCGCGTCCCGACTTCCGACGTTTCTTTCGTTGACCTGACCGCCGAACTCGAAAAGCCGGCCACCTACGAAGCCATCTGCGCTGCGATGAAGGAAGCTTCCGAAGGCGAACTCAAGGGCATCCTCGGCTACACCGACGAAGCCGTTGTTTCCACCGACTTCCGCAACGACTCCCACACGTCCATCTTCGACGTCAAGGCCGGCATCCAGCTCGACCCGACCTTCGTCAAGGTTTGCGCCTGGTACGACAACGAATGGGGCTACTCCAACAAGGTCTGCGAGATGGCCCGCGTGATCACGAAGTAATTCCAATTCGGAACTTTCGTTATAAAGGAAAGGCCCCGCCAAAGCGGGGTCTTTCCTTTTTCGTACTGGACTTTTGACGCCTAGTTTTCGGAAGTGCCCAATCTGTTCAAAATCCGGAGAACGCGATTTCCGTTAATGCGGGATTTTTGGACCGAAAGATTCTTCTGAAAGACCATCATGTCTTCATCGATGTCCGTTTCCTCGCTTTCAAAGCCAAAAGCGGATGTCAGACACTTTTCAAAATCCTTGTCGGGAGTAGTGTAGGCTATCACGTAGTCAACTTCTTTCGGTTCGTCGGTATCTCCGACCGAAGTCGTCCACCAGGGCACCACTTCCAAATAATCCGCATTTTCGTCGCGGCAAAGGTCCTTGGTAATGTTGCTAAGCTCCGCATAGGAAATGGAGCAGAGGGAATCCCCGACGGCAACGCTTACCGCGTAGGAAAACTCGATGTAGCCGTTGTAATAGCTCCGGTTCACATCCGAAAACCGGATATCGACATTCTTGCCGTCATATTCGAACGAGACTTCCGCATCGCTCTTTTCGTGAAGCTCAATCCCCATCTTCTTTGCATAGTCATCCAGCTCGTACGCTTCCCCGTCCACGAGAACTCCGCCATGCCAAATCGAAAATTCCTTGTCATTGATTCCTTCAAGGATGTCTCCCACCCAGAAGGATTTCGAGTAATGCGAAAAGTCGGTAAACACGTATTCGGTCGATACTTTATTCGGGGAGACTGTCATATTCGAAGCCCCTATCGAAATTTCGGACTCGTCGCACTCGATTAGCGAATCCTCCGCATCATAGTTGCATGCATCGACCCTTGTCCACTTGCCGTAAATGGTGCCCGGTGTTCCGCCGACATACACGGCTCCGTAATCTTCCGGATACTCCACATCGTAAATGACGAGCGTATCTCCCACAAAAAGATAGCCGATGACCGTCGTATCGTTTTTCTCTACGGCATTTTCATTCCACGAGAACGTCCCCGTGGTGGTATCGTAAATGCACAGGTCCCTGGACACGTTTTCATACAACGTAATCGTCCGGGCCGTTTCGTCAACCGAAGCGTTTGCCGTCATTTTGCCCGAGGATTCCGAACCGGAAGTTCCGCTCGAAGAATCGCTTCCGCATGCGACGAGAAGCGAAAGCAGGGAAAACCCGGCGATTTTTGAAAGCGTTTTATTTTGCATGGTTTCTCCTTTCTTTTTTTTGATGTATGTTTTTAAAATATACAATAAAGCCCGGGCATCAAAAAATTCCTATTTGCAAAAGTCAAAACTTGCGGTCACCTCTAAAAATTCATTTTCAAAAATTTGGCGGCGACACTTCGCGCTGGTTCGTCCCGCCCAGCCATCGCTTGGTCTCACTCAAATTTTCT
>CAVBPX010000017.1:0-40733 GCA_963597395.1 Eggerthellaceae bacterium
AGCGCGAAGCGTCGCAACCAAATTTTTGAAAATGAATTTTTAGAGGTGACCTTAAGTTTTTCCCTTGCCAAAACCGGCTTTCATTACTAGATTCAAGTTAAAAGTCAAGAATTCCCCATTCCTTCGGGGAAAACGGAACCCGCCCAAAGCATTTTGGACCGGTTTTTTTGTTTTTTCCGGAAAAGGATTTCACCAATGATCGACAAGACCAGACATTTACTCCGCCTCGCCGACTGGAGCGAGGAGCGCATCCTCGATACCATCGAAGTCGCCATGCGGCTCAAGAAGGAAGTCCACGCCGGAAAGTATTCCGACCGTTTTCGCGGACAAAACATCGGCATGTTCTTCGAAAAACCTTCGCTCCGCACCATTACGACCTTCCAGGTGGGCATAAACCAGCTCGGCGGTTCTGCCGTTCTGCTTTCGCCCGATTCGATTGGCCTCGGAAAGCGCGAAAGCGTCCACGACGTCGCCAAATGCCTCTCCCGCTGGGTAAACGCCCTTGTCGTCCGCTGCTTTAAGCAGGAACTCGTCGAAAAGCTCGCCGAATACGGGGATGTTCCCGTCGTGAACGCCCTGACGGACGACTTCCATCCCTGCCAGGCCTTTGCGTTTGCCGAAACCATCCGCGAAAATCTCGGAGACTTCAAGGGAAAGACTATCGCCTTTATCGGCGACGGAAACAATGTGGCAAACTCTTTCCTCGTCCTGTGCGCAAGGCTCGGCATGAACTTTACGCTCGCATGCCCCAAAGGCTACGAGCAGCCGCAGGCGTTTGTCGATGAAATGCTTCCGGAATTTAAAAAGCGCGGCATGCAGTATCGCATGTTCCACGACCCGAAGGAAGCCGTGAAGGATGCGGACATTCTTTACAGCGACGTCTGGGTGAGCATGGGACAGGAAGGCGAGAAGGCCGAAAAGCAGAGCCATTTTTTGCCGTTCCAGATTAACGACGCACTTTTGAAGCTCGCTCCGGCGCACTGCAAGGTGAGCCACTGCCTTCCCGCACACCGCGGCGAGGAAATCACGGACTCCGTGATGGACAATCCCGACGTGTGCCTCGCCTTCGAGGAAGCGGAAAACCGTCTGCACGCCCACAAGGCCGTGCTCTGGCAGCTGATGACGCCTACGCCGTAAAGCGAAAAAGTTTTTCGTCCAAGCGATCTTCGGCCCGGCGCTCCGCCGGGCCTTTTGCGTGCAAAGCGGGCCTATTCCGAAAAAAAACATCCGACTTTTCCCCGAAAGAAAGTCTATATTGTTAGCGAATATTTCCCGCGAGGTTTTTCGTGTTTCGACTGTTCCTCTTGATTCTTCTCCTGCCTTTTGCCACCCTGTTTGCCCAGGTCCAGTTTCCGCACGGTTCCGGCGTCGTTGATATCACCAAATCCCCGTATAACGCAAAGACGGACGGCAAGACCGACGTCTCGGACATTATCCAGCAGGCGCTCGACGACCATCCGAACGGAAACTACATCATCTACCTGCCGAACGGAACCTACCTGATTTCCAAACAGATAAGCTGGCCCCAGGCCGAAAAGGACGAGGATTCCTACCGAAAGACAATCCTCCAGGGCGAAAGCGTGGGCGGAACGCACATCGTGCTCGCGGACGAGTCCTACGGATTCGGAAACCCGGACGCGCCGCGCGCCATGATCTACACCGGCATGGGAAACTATGCGCACGACCGAAACGCCGTCCGCGACATCACGCTCCACACGGGAAAGAACAATCCGGGCGCCATCGGCATCCGCTTTAACGCAAACTACCAGGGCACAATCCTCAACGTCAAGATTTTTTCCGGGGACGGTTCGGGCGTTGCGGGCATCGACATGAACTATACGGACAACATCGGTCCGCTTCTCATCAAGAACGTGGAAATCCGCGGGTTTGACGTGGGCATTCTCACCGGATTCCCCATGTATGGGATGACGCTCGAACACATTACGCTCTACAACCAAAAGAAGTACGGCATCGAAAACCACGACCAAGTTCTCACAATCCGCAACCTCCGCAGCCACAATGCGGTTCCCGCCGTTGCAAACTTCGGCGAGGACGCCCTTCTCACCATGATAGGCGGCGCGCTCGAATATACCGGAAAGCAAAAGTCAAAAGGCCCCGCCATCTACAACGAAGGATTCCTCTTTGCGCGCGATATCGCAACGAGCCGTTACGGCAAGGCCATCGAGGACAAGGGTCCCGCAAGCGGCGAAGGTCTCGACGGCCCGGAAATCATCGAATACTCCTCGGACATTCCGACAAACCTTTGCCATTCCCCGCAATACTCCTTCAAGCTCTCCATCGCGGAAACGCTCCTTCCCATGGAACAGACGCCCGACCAGTGGGTGGGCATCAAGGGCGACTACGGCGGAACGACGGGAACGGGCAGCGACGATTCCAAGGCCATCCAACAGGCGATTGACGACGGCGCGGAGACCATCTACTTTACGCCGGGCGGCCGCTACACCATCAACAAGGACGTCATCGTCCGGAACCGCGTCCGCAAAATCATCGGAACGGAAGCAACCATCGACGGCACCGGAAAATTCATCATCGAAAACAGCTCGTTCAAGGAAATCACCATCGAGCGCTTCGGGGAATTCGGCGCTGGAATCGTGCACAAGGCGCCCCAGACCCTCATACTCAAGAACATGAAGGTGAAGGATTACGAAAGCGCCAAGTCGGGCGCAGGCGACCTCTATATGGAAGACGTCTCCATCAACCACATGGAAATCAACCTGCAGCACGTGTGGGCGCGAAGCCTCTACATGAACAACGACCGCAAGACGAAAATCGAGAACAACGGCGGAACGCTCTGGATTTTGGGACTTACCGCCGAAAACGGCAACACGATTCTTCACAACCGCGACCGCGGCGAAGCGGAACTTCTGGGCGTCCATGTCATCGCGAGCCGCAAGGCGAAGACCGCTCCTATGTTCGTAAACGATTCGGCAAGCCTTTCCGTCGAAGGTCTCCGCGAAACGCTCCTCCAGGGGAACGCCTTCCCGAAGATTGCGACGGAAACGCGCAACGGTATTACCAAAACGCTCGAATCCACGGATCTTCTCAAGAATCCGACGGGCGGCACCATGATGACTCTCTTCGTGGGATACGTTCCGAAGGTCGGCGAAAACGAGCCTCCCGAGGTCGAAGGCGCCCAGGACATGATTCTTTTGCAGTCCGACAGGGCAAAGCTTTCGGGAACGGTCTTTGACGACGGCCGGGGGGCCAAAGGCTATTGCATAGACCCCGTCCAGTGGAAAAAGCTGACGGGTCCCGGACGCGTCGTCTTCTCCGACGAAAAGGAATACGAAACCGACGTGACGTTCTCGTATAGCGGAAGATACGGCATCTCCTTTACGGCGGACGACGGCGAATACAAGTCTTCCGACACGACGCACATCTACGTGTTTGACCTGCGCACGACGACCAAGGATCACAGCGGAAACGGCGTCGCCTCGGGCCGCGGCATGGACACGTGGATTTCGGAATTCGACACCTACACGCCGCACGGCGGAGACTCGCTTCTCCAGATAGGCTACAACAAGCAGGGTTCGAGCGCAAAGATTTACCTCAAGTTCGACGTTTCGGCAATTCCCGGTCCGATTTCCGATGCGGCCCTCCAGCTTTCCATTCCGGAAGATCCGCGCTACAAGAACAAGAAGAACCCCGTCAAATGGAACGTTTTCGGCCTACTGGAAGAGCCCGAAAAGGACTTTGGCGAAGGCATCGCGCCGGCGGACTGGCAGGAGACGGAACTCAACTGGTATAACGCTCCCGCAAACCAGGACGGCCCGGGCGGAGCCTACGTTCCCAAAAAGTCGCGCGGCGGCGGAATCGACCCCCGTTACACGAGCTACCTCGGGACTATCACGCCGAACCCGAATTCGCCGTTCGGCTCGTTCCTCAAAAGCTCAAGCCTTACCGACTTCATGAAGCGCAAGCACAAGACAAAGCTCTTCACGTTCATCCTCTCGGCGGTCGCCCCGTCCGATTCCAACTACTACGTCTATTCGCGCGAAGCGGGAAAGGCTCTCGCCCCAGCGCTCTACATCAGCTATTTCGATTCGAACCGCACCGTGAGCGGAGCCGCGACGGAAAGCGCCATCACGCTTTCGAAGGTGAATATCAACATCGTTTCCCTGGACTGCAACTTCGACCTCACCATCGGAGAGCCGCAATTCGTAAAAATCGAAATTTTCAACGAATCCGGAAAGTTCATCCAGCAACTCTGCGGCCGCGAACTGGAAAGCGAAAAGAAATACACGTTCAAGTTCAAGGCGAAGGACTTCCCCACCGGAAAATACACGCTCAAGGTTTCCGGCGAGTCCTTCTCGAAAGAACAAAAATTCTATATCCTGAACTAGGTGTCCCATGAAGCCCATTTGCAAAACATTCCTTCTTTCCATTTTTGCGCTCTCGCTCCTTGCCTGCGGAAGCGACAGTTCCTCGAACGCAAGTGAGGAATCTTCCTCGTCCGAAGAGGAACTTTCCTCATCGAGTTCCTACTCGAACCGTCTCGACGTCACATACGCCGACACGCTCACGTCCGACACGCTCATCCTCTCCGGAAAGTCCGACACGGTTTCGTACAAGCTCTTTTTGGGAGAATATCCCAAGGGGACTAAGATTGACCTGTACGTCCGAAAAATTTCAAAGGGAGGCTCCGATTCCATCTTTGTCCGCGAGGAACAGGGAACGCCTCTCGTGCCCGAAGTTTTTACGGTGGAAGCCGGCGACACGACATACAACACGCAGAACAATTTCGTGCGAATGGATTCCGCGGAGTTTTCCACGGCGCGTTTCGTGACGACGGCCGAATCCGGATTCTATTACGTCGATATTCCGCGGATTACGGTCGGAAAGGATTCCGCATTTAAGATTTCCATTGCGGCGGAAATTGCGCAGGGCTATTACGCCTACACGGGCGAAGCGGATTCCGCAACGATTACGCTCGGCGACACGCTCCGCGGCGTCTTTGTCCTCGGAAACACGGCGGACAGCGCGCTATTCACCTTCACAGCGACGGTCGGAAAAAGCATCAACGTAAACGCCACGGGAAAATCCATTTCAAAAATCGAAATGCACCGGAACGGAAAAGTCGAAGTTTCGGGCACGAGTCTCGACGAGCAGCTTCTCCCCGAAGCCAAGGCGACGTATTCCGTCATCGTCTATCCGAAGCGCGCACCCGACTACACGACGGGACCTTACGCTTACTTTGAAATTCAGACCAGTTCGCGCGACCTCGAAAAGGGCGAATATTTTGCAAACCCGGATTCCATCAAAATGTTCGGTGATACGCTGGTCATTGTCCGCGAAAAGAACGACGCAGCCAAGTATTACCTGCGCCAGGAACAATACGTGTACCTCGGCACGCTCCAAAAGAACGATTCGATTCAGATAAGCCACGAGATAGAAGGCTACTATTCGGGAGCGGCCTACCCCGCGACCTACACCGTTCTCGATTCCGCGGGAGATTCCGTTGCAAGCATCACGGAGACGCGAAACCTTTTCAAGGCTCCCAAGGCGGGTCCCTACTATTTGCACTACGTCCGGTTGAATTCCCCGCCGAACACGCAAAGCCAGATTCTCACGCTCAAGACGATGGTCCAACGCTTCGACTACGTCACCCGGTTCTTCTTCTTTGACGAGGAACGCGAAGAGGCTCTCACGTCCAAAAACGTCTCCATCGGCGACACGCTCTACTTTTCGAAGCTCGCCCTCCGCGCGGAACCTTCCGACGCAAGCGCAAGCGCCATTTGGTATGTTCCCTGCTCCGACCTCCGGTTCATAAGCTCCGCCTACACGGAAAGCAGCTGCAAGAGCTACGGAACGGAACAGCTTATCGGGGCGACGAACATTTCCCTTTCCGACGATTCGAACAATGCGGGCGAAATCATCCGCCTCATCGCCCAGAGCATTGCCGATCCGCACTCCCGCGACACGCTGGAACTGTTTATTACGGATTCGGACTCGCCATAAAGAAAAAAAGTTTCTATATTTGAAACTCCCGAAATGCCGAGCCAAGCTCTGCCGGTATTCTCGGATTAACTAAAGAGCTTCCTTTCGAGGTAACAATGTCCTATCGTGGACCCAAAGCCAAGGTCGCCCGTTCTCTCGGGCTCGCCATCACTCAAAAGACCCAAAAGGTTCTCGACCGCCGGAATTTCGGACCCGGACAGCACGGTCAAGATCGTAAGAAGTCCGCTTCCGTTTACAAGCAGCAGCTCGTCGAGAAGCAGCGCCTTCGCTTTACGTACAACATTTCCGAAGCGCAAATGGCCAAGACTTACGCCGAAGCCAACCGTCGCGAAGGTTCCGCAGGCGACAACCTGATGATCCTTCTCGAAACGAGACTCGACGCGATGGTCTATCGCATGGGCTTTGCCCGCACCATTTTCGCAGCCCGCCAGTATGTCGCACACGGCCACTTTGCCGTGAACGGCGTCCGCAGCTTCACCCCGAGCCGTCTCGTCAAGGCCGGCGATGTGATTTCCGTCCGCGAACGTTCCAAGAACCACGTCCAGATCAAGGAAGCTCTTGAAAACGCTCCGGCCCTTCCGGAATACGTCTCCCTCGACAAGGACAAGATGGAAGGCAAGCTCGTTGCGACCCCGCTCCGCGCGCAGATTCCGGTTCAGCTCCAGGAACAGCTCGTGGTCGAATACTACAGCCGCTAAGCGAACATTTCAATCAAAAAAAGCGGATTTCTTCGGAAATCCGCTTTTTTGTTTGCCTTCAAAAGCTTGCCGTTCAGAAAAAGGCCCGGTTTAGGCCTTCCGCAATTTCCGGGCAAGCTCCTTCTTGCCCGAATTTTCGAGACGCGCGGCCAAATCGTCGCGATCCTCTTCATTCATCATCGGAATTTCCTTTTCGTAACGGTCGAGATAGCGGCCAAGACGGTCCCATTCCTCAAGCGTCGCGAGCATGTGCACATAGTTTACGGAAACATACACGCCGAGGCGGAACTGCTCGTGCGCATCGAGAAGCTCTTCCTTCCGCGCGGGCGTCACGACATTGCAAAGCGACATCAGATGGTATTCCTGCGGGAACTTTTCGTAGAGGGTTTCCGCGAGGGCTACCGCCTCGTCCTTTTTCTCTTCCATAAAGAGCGTTCCTATCTTCAGGTCGAGATAATTTTCCTCGTCCGGGCCCTCGGGATTCTTGATTTCGGCAAGCAGACGCTTGGCGTTTTGCAGGTCCTTTTTTACATAGTAGGCGTTCGCCGCCTGCAAAATCGAAGTGTTCTTGCGGGTAGGATCCGCGAGAAATACGATCTTTTCAAAAAATTCCGGGTCGTCGACGGCATCCGCCATGTCAAAAAGCGAAGCGGTAATGTCGTTGGCATTCATCAGATCGTCCGCCTCGGTGAGCGTTTTTACGACGAGATCCGCCACTTTTTCCATTTCCTCGCGGGAAAGGAATTCGTGAATCGAGAAAATCAGGTCCTGTCGGGCGTTTTCCCCGAAGGAACTCACAATGACGTCGTGCATCAGCTGAACGAGAAATTCCCTGTTTTCAAAATTCGCGGACTTTTCCTTGATAATCGCTTCCGCATCCGCAAAGAGGGCGTCCACGTTTTTCCAGTTTTCCTCGTCGTCAACCGGGAAGTCGAAGAATCCGCTGCAGTTGTAAAGCAGGGACAGCGCTTGCAAAATTTCCTCGTCCGACTGGAGGCGTTCGATTTTTCCGAACAGGCCGTTCAGAACATCGTAGAGAACTTCCGACGAAAGCTTCATCGCTTCCCCGTTCGCAAGATTGTAGAGGGTCGCGGAAATTCTTTCGAAATCGGTGGCGTTCAAGACCGAAAGGGTCGGCGTGTTCCAGATTTTCTTTTTCTTGGCCATGTTATTTCCTTCCTAGGATGCGTTGATAGACGTTTTGGGATTTGGCGATGTCGCCCGCGTTGTAGTAGGCGTTTCCGACATTTTCCGCCCCGATGCGGCCTTGCGGGTTTCCGGCCTTCCAGGCGGAGAGATAGTTTTCGAGCGCCTCTTCGTAGCGCTTTTGCGAAAAATAGATTTGTCCCAGGTCCACATACAAAAGCCCGCGGCCCTCTTCAAAGCGAAGGCCCTCTTCGAGCGTAAAAATGGCCATCCAGGGGGAATCGTCCGCGAGGTACATTTGCGCGAGGTAACGCCGGGCGGAGGTGTTTTTCGGGTCGGTCAGAAGCCCGCTTTCCATTTCGCGGATGGCCTTTTTCGTGGAATCCATCCGGGCGTAATATCCCGAAAGCGTGTAGTGCACGTCCGCGTTGGCGCTCGCCGTGTTATCGACCGCGCGCTTGAGCGTCCGGATGGCGTATTCGTAGTCGCCGAGCGTTTCATAGACTTCGGCAAGGCCATACCAGGCGTCAATCCGGTCCGGATTCAGGCGAATCGCCGCCTCAAAGTGCTTTTGGGCGAGGGCGAGTCCGTGCGTTTTGACAAAGCATTCCCCGAGCGCATAGTGAACGTGGTCGGATTCCTCGCCGAGGTCAATGGCGCGACGGTAGGCGGCTATGGAAAGTCCGTAGTCGCCGCCAAGGTAATATAGGTCGCCGAGAAGCACCCAGGCCCGCGTAAAGTCCGGCATTAGCTCCACGGTCCGCCGGTAGGCGACCATCGCGATGTTATTCTTTCCGAGCTGCACAAGCGTATTTCCCAGGTTGAACCAGGCAAAGGGCTCGTAACGGCCGTCCTGGATGGCGGCACGGTACATCTTGACGGCCCGCTTGTATTCCCCTTTGTCGTAAAGCTCGTTCGCCTGCTTAAAATAATCCTCCGCAAATGCGCCCGAAGGAAGCAAAAACCCCAGAACGAGGATTGCAAACAAATTAATCTTTCGAAGGAGGAGGAAGTTCTTACGGAACAAACTTGAACTCCTTTGTCGCCTTTTGCGCAACGGGATAGTTTCCGAGCTTTGCCGGTTCGAACTTCCACGCGCGAATCGCCTTGAGCGCTTCGCCTTCAAAGCCGTATCCTTGAGGCTCGACCGAGAGCACGTTTGCACCGGTCACGTTTCCGTGGACGTCTATTACCATGTAAACCTTGACGTACCCCGCAATCCCGAGCTTTTTGGCGCGCTCCGGGTAAACGGGATTCACCGCCTTGAGGGCGCGCGCCTCGTAATCGACGTCCCCGGCCTCATACACGACGTTTTCCATTCCGCCGCCCGCACCGACCGCGACTCCGTCGCCCGATCCGTCCCCGCACGAAAGGGAAAGGTCCATTTGAAAGTTCGAACGGCTGCGAGAGCCTCCCGTCGCACGGGAATTCACGCGAAACGAATTCGGCTGCACAATCTTCTGGATTTGCTTCTGGACCGGAACCTTCTTCTTTTCCTGGACAATTGTTTCGACTTCGGTCAGCTCTTCGGTACGCGGGCGCTCAGGCGAAAGGTCCGAGCGAAAAAGAAGCACGTTCAGGACGGGAATCGCCAAAAAGAAAAAGGAATTGACGACGAGCGCAAGGAGAATGGCAACGCCCCATTTCGAAAAGAACCGAAATGCCGAAAACCGCTTCAACGCTACTCCTTCGCAGCCGAGATGGAAACCTTCCGGACGCGGGCGAGGTTGCATTCGTCAAGCACATCGACAATCTTTCCGGAAGGCGCGTCCCGGTCGGAAACAATGATTACGGGCCTGTCCGGGGATTCCGCCATCATCTGGCGGAGAATCGTCTGGAGCGACGAAAGGTTTACCTGCGTCTCGTTGATGTGAATTGTCCCCTGCCGCGTGATGCCGATGAGAATGCTCTGCTGCGACAGTTCCTTGACGGAACTTGCCTTCGGTTTTGAGACGTCAATGCCCGTTTCGCGGGTAAACGTCGAGGTCACCACAAAAAAGATGAGCAGGATGAACGTCATGTCCATCATCGGAGAAATGTCGATGCCGCCCAGCCGTCGACGCGTGCGACGAAAGAAGCTCATGTCTCCCCCTTTGAAAAAATTTCGTTTTCGAACCGGACCGCTGCCCGTTCCGAAGAAGCCTTCAAGCGTTCAATCCGGTTCATCAGCTGGTTGTTCGCAATGACAAGCGGAAACGCGACAAGAAGCCCCGCCTGTGTCGTGAGAAGCGCCTCGGAAATGCCGTCCGCGAGAAGCACCGGATTGCCGAACCCGAAAACCTGGATGGTCTTGAAAACGTGCACCATCCCGGAGACCGTTCCGAGAAGGCCCAAAAGAGGCGCGAGCGAAGCGCACACGGAAATGGACGGAAAGGAACGCGAAAATTCGACGTCCAGGGAATGGCGAAGCGCATCGAGCGAATTTTTTACGGCCGCACGTCCGAGCGGGGCATTTTTCGAAATCTCGCGCCGAAATTCCGCACAAATTCCGAAGTTCTTCGAACTTTTGGCCCGGCGGTAGGCAAAGTAACGCTCAAAGAGCAAAATCCAGGCATAAAATCCCAAGACAAAAATCGGGACCATCACCCAGCCGCCGAGGACAAGGAGCGAGCGAACCTCTTCCAATACGGAAAGCGGAAGCATGTTACCCCCGAAGCCAGCGGGAATTGAGAACGGCAAGGCCAGCCTTTTCCATCCGCGCCCGAATTCCATCGACCCGGTTCGAAAGGAACGTCACAAGCAGCTGCAGAGGAATTGCCACGATGAGACCCGCTTCCGTCGTCACAAGGGCAACGGAAATGCCGCCCGCAAGAAGCTTCGGGTCGGAAGTCCCGTGCATCGTAATCACCTGAAAGAGCTGGATCATTCCCATCACGGTTCCGAGAAGTCCCAAAAGCGGAGCCGTCGTCGCCATGACGGAAATGGACGAAAGTCCGCGTTCAAGCTGCGGAACCTCCGCCGCAAAAACCTCCTCGATGGCCTTTTCCGCGGATTCCCTGTCCGCATAGTCGCGAAGAATTCCAGCCCGGATGACCTTTCCCACCGACCCGTGCATCTTCTTTGCAAGAGCCTTCGCCTCTTCGATTTTTCCTTCGGAAACAAGCTCCACCGCGCGGCGGTAGCGAATAGTCGCGCCTTTCAAAAGCAGCACGACAAAGCGTTCGACGACAAGAATCATGCCGAGAATAAAGAGGAGCGCTATCGGATACATCAGGATGCCGCCGTCCTTAAACGTCTGCCAAAAGACCTCGCGGAAAGGCTTTTCCTCGGACGCCGCAATTTCGGACGAGAGCGTCGTACTCAAAAGGACATCGACCGGGACCATCATCAGAAGCGAATCCTTCGAAGCCTTGAACGCCTCCGCCACTTCCTCGCGAACATCCCCGGAGGTCATCATCCGAAACGCAAAGGACGCGCCGCGGTCCCCGGCCACGGGGAGCATCATCGCTACCGAACTATCCGTTCCCGAAGATTTTCGGACGGCGTAAATTCCGCCGAGTCGAAGCTCTTCGCCGGGGACGACGTTCTCGTCAAAGAGAACTTCCCCTTCGCGGCTTTCAATCTCCCGCGTAAAGTCCAGCTCCTTTTTGGCGAGCCCAAAAACGCTCCTTGCGACTTTCAGGGGGTTATCCCTGTAAAGCGAAACTTCCTTTTCGGTGCGATTAAAGTCCTCGATGCGCTGCGGAAGGCGGAAAGGCACGCCGCGTTCCCGAATTTCACGGAACGGTTCGATGATGGACTTGTCCGGAGCGAGGGACAGGTATTCCGTCCGACGTTCCTCCGCGCTTTGGCGGACCTGGGCGAGATCCTCGCGCGCGACCCGGACGTTTTCTTCCAGACGGACACGTTCCTCCATGAGTCTGTCGAGTTCTTCCTTCGCCTCGTCATACTTCTGGTTGAAAAGTTCCCGTTCGCCGTTCGCCTTTTCGCGGTCGTTCCAGCGTGCCGCCACTTCCATGTCGCGCTTTTGGCGGGCCTCTTCCAAATCGGCCTGCGCCTTGTTCAGTTCCGCGCGTTCCCGGACGAGGGCATCCCCGTCAACGCCGCCCGAAAGGTTCTGTTGCGAAAATACGGGAGAAAGCGCTACCGCCCCGAGCAAAAAAGCCTTTTTCAAAATCGCCAAGCGCATTACTTCGCCTCCTTAAGCGGGGACGAAACCGGAATCAAAACAAGATGCGGAGCCGTCTTTCCTTCCGCGACCTTCATCGCGTCCTTCAGTTTCGCGCGGAATTCCAGGTCTTCCGGAACCTTTTCCCAACTGTAACCGTCCAGGGTGTGCAAAAGCCAAAAGCAGTCGTTTCCGTCCCGCGATTCAAAAAGGGCGGCCACCGCGCCAAAGCGGAAGAACTTTCCCGAATACTGGCGGCCCGACTTCGGGTCCGTCAAAAAACCGTCCCAGCTTTCCGTCGTATATCCCATCCGGATGCGTTCGAGGAACGTTTCCACGGCCCGGGCGAGGGCGTCGTCCGGAGAGATGACGCCCTTTCGAAGTTCCGAGGCGGTCTCGCGCAAATTTTCGACGGTTTCGCTTGTGCGGAACGGAAAGTCCGCTTCGAAAAGAGGAATCAGGGACTCTATCTCCGCGGCGAGATCCTGGGAATATTTCTGTTTGCGGGCTTCGTAGAACCGGATGACTCCCGATGACTTGTTCCGCGCCTCCGCCAGTCTTCCGATTTCCGCCTTCATCGAATCGATTTCCGCACGAAGGGCCTTTTTCTGGCTGTTCAGCAAAACAACCTTTTCACGCCCCGACTTGACGAAGGCTTCATGACGGTCGCGTTCCTCGGCATGCAATTTTTTTTCGCGCGCCGTCTCGTCGTTCACCGACTTAATCTGACGCCTTACGCCATCGACCGTTTCCGCCGAATAGGCAATGCCCAAGCACAAAAAAAGAACCCAGAAAATCAATTTCTTCATGGCGAAAAGATACAAAAAACGCTCGCGCGAAGGCGAGCGCAATGAAAGGGATAATGCGTTTTTATCCGAGAACCGGCCGCTAGCGGCCAAACTCCTTCGTGTAGGCCGGCGTGTTCTTCGCCCCGTGCTTTTTCAGGTAGGCGATAAGGCGCGTATAGCCTTCGTTCTTCGCCCAGTCGAGGACGGAATAGCCCTGGCCGCACTTGGCGTTCACATCGACGCCCTTCGAAATCAGATAGACCATCGCGTCGTAGTTTCCGCCCTTCACCGCGAGGTGAATCGGATAGTAGGTGTCCGCACCGCGTACTTCGAGAGGGGCTCCCGCGTCGCCGAGAATTTGCAGAATGTCCGCATAGCCGAGCTTTGCCGCAAGAGCGACCGCCTGACCCGCGTTCTGGATTTCGCCCGTTTCCTTCATCTTCGAGACGAGGAATTCCACGACGTCCTTCCGCTTGTTTTCGATGGCGTCCTCGAGGAACGTCTTGCCATTGCTGTTCGTTCCGTCGAGCGAGGCGCCGTTTTTCGACAGATAATCGATGATGTCGAGCTTACCCTTGTTCACGGCAATCGCCATTGCGCTGTTTCCGTTGTCATCCGTGGAGTTGATATCGTAGGAAGCCTTGAGGAAAAGCGACATTTGGGCGGTATCGCCCGTGCCGACATACGAAATGAACTTGTTCGGCGTAAGCGGAATTCCCTGCTTTGACAGATATTTGCGGACCGAAGCCGGATCGTTCGGATCCATTTCGTCGGAGCAGGCGGAAAGGCAAAGGGAAAGGGCACACGCCCCGAGGGCAAGCAGGAATTTTTTTTGCATCGAAAAATCTCCAATAGGAAAAACCACATTGAAAATACACAATTTTTTACGTTAGCGGACAAAAAACGGGCATTTTTTCAAAAAAACTACACCATCGGAGCCATTTTTTTCGCGAAAAAAATATAAAATTAGGGGGAAATGGAAAGATGCTCCACATTTGTCCGCCAAGCGGTCCTCTTTCTCGCCCTTCTCGCGGGAACGCTCTTCGCCGCCGAAGGCGCGAAGACGGCCCCGTTTGTGGCCGGAACGGATTCCGCATCCGCGGAACCGGAACTTTCCACAGGTCCGCAAGCAAGGCGTCCCTTCCGCATCGGTTTTCTCTACGAAATCGCCCGTTTTCACCGCGCGGACCTCGACTATGTGCTGACCCGCGACGGAAAGCGCTACGACGTTGACCTCGACGTTTCGGACATGGCGGGAATCGTCGGAAGATACGGCCTAAACCAGTGGATTTCCGTTTTCGGAATTCTCGGCTACCAGAAGTTCGACGTCGGATACACGCCGAAAGCCTCCGCGAACGCCCAAAAGAAAAAGCGCTTTTCCGTTGACAACATTCTTTTGCAGGCAAACGTCGAAGTCGGATTTTCCTTCCTCGAACTCAAAAACTACCAGCTGCGGCTCCTCGGATTTTGCGGCGGAACTTTTGGATTTTCGATTGTCGGCGACAGCGACTTTATGAACACGCCGCTCTACGGCTACACGCGCGGGGTCGCTTTCGAGGTCAACATTTATCGGGTCGAGATTCTCGCAGGGCTCCGCTCCTCGCACAGCTATTTTCACACCTACAGGAATACGGCGAAAAACGAAGACGACTACTCGCTCATGCTCGACTTTGACACGATGTCGTCGCCGTTCTTCACCATCGGAATCGGATTCTAAAATGAAAGTTCTCATCACCGGCGTCGCCGGTTTTATCGGTAGCGAAACGGCGATTTCCTTTTTGAGGGACGGGCACGAGGTTACGGGCATCGACAACCTGAACTCCTACTATTCCCCGGCTCTCAAGGAGGCGCGCCTTGCAAGAATTCCCAAGGAACATTTTGAATTCATCAAGTGCAGCCTTTCCGACAGGGAGACGCTTTTAGAACTTTTCCGCAAAAAAAACTTTGACATTGTGGTGAACCTCGCGGCCCAGGCCGGTGTCCGTTACAGCCTTGAAAATCCGCAAAGCTACGTGGATTCGAACATTACGGGATTTTTGAACATTCTCGAATGCGCCCGGGCATATCCGCCGAGGCATCTCGTCTATGCGTCGTCGTCGAGCGTCTATGGACGAAACACCGAAACGCCTTTCCGCACAACGGACCGGGTCGAAAAGCCGTCGAGCCTTTACGCCGCGACCAAGCGGTCGAACGAGCTGATGGCGGAAACCTACCACCACCTCTTTCATTTGAACCTGACCGGTCTTCGGTTCTTTACCGTCTATGGGCCGTGGGGACGCCCGGACATGTCGCCGTGCCTGTTTGCGGACGCCATCACGCACGGCCGTCCCATCAAGGTCTTCAACAACGGAAAGATGAGGCGCGACTTCACCTACATCGACGATATCGTCGAAGGAACAAAGCGCATCGCCTACAACGGGCTAGAAAAGACTTCCCCGCAAAACAGGCTCTTTAACATCGGACGCGGCGAACCCGTAAAGCTTATGGACTTTATCGCGACGCTCGAAAAGAATTTCGGGCGCACCGCCGAAAAGCTCATGATGCCGATGCAGCCCGGCGACGTCGAAATCACGTGGGCGGACACCGAGGCTCTCGAAAGGGAAATAGGCTACAGGCCGGAAATTTCGCTCGAAGAGGGCATCGCCCGCTTTGCAAAGTGGTACAAGGATTACAACGGGTAAAATTTTCCGTCCCTTTTCCTATATTTTGACCTATGGAAAATTCTCAAAAAGACCGTCTGATCCGCGCGACCGGCGCTCATGTGCCGTTTCGTCTGGTCCTCGCCGACATCACCCGCACAGCCGATGAAATTGGCAAAATGCACGGGGCAAGATCCAAAGCCCTGAAGCTCCTCGCCGAGACTTCCATCGCTTCGCTCTTTCTCTCGTCGGGTCTCAAGTTTCCGGGGACCGTATGCGTCAAGATTTCGTTTTCGGGCGACATTTCCTACGTCGAAGCGGACTCGACCCCGCAAGGACTTTTGCGCGCGATGATTCCCCAGGAAGAAATTCTCAAGGCGAAGAAGTTCGAAGCGGCGCTCCTCCCCCAGCACTTTCAGACGGTGACGCTCGACGAACGCGGAAAGCGCGCGGGCGAAAGCATCATCGAGGCCGTCTCCGAAAGCATGGGACGAAACCTCTCCGTCTTTATGCTGCAGTCCGCACAGACCCGGTCCGCGGTGGGCATCGAAGCCCGCGTAAACAAGGAAAATCCCGAAAAGCTCGACTACGCCGTGGGATTTTACCTCGAGCCGTTTGCGGACATTGCGGACGACGAACTTTCCGTCCTCGAAAAACAGGTTTCCGCGCTGCCCGACTTTTCGGAATTCTTCGACGGAAAAAGCTACAATCTGCAAGGCCTGATGGAGGCCGTTTCCGGGGAATACCCGACGACAATCGTCCGCGAAATCGAGCCGCGGCCCTACTGCCCGTGCAGCAAGGTACGCTCGCTCGCAACGCTCGGCACCATCCCGACCGAAGATCTCAAGGACCTTCTCGCGGACGGCAAGGCCCTTGAACTCGTGTGCGACTTCTGCCGCAACAAATACATCATCACGCCGGACGAAATCCGCGAAATTCTAAGCGAACGCTTAAAGTGAGCCCGAATTATGTTTAAGAAGCAATGCGTCGTCACGCTCGACATGGAAGGCGTCCTCACGCCCGAAATCTGGATTGCCGTCGCCGAAAAGACGGGCATTCCCGAACTCCGGCTCACGACGCGCGACATCCAGGACTACAACGAACTGATGCGCGGCCGCCTGAAGATTCTCGCCCGCGAACATCTGAAGCTCGAGGACATCCAAAAGATCATCGGGAGCCTTCCCCTCCTCGACGGCGCCATGGAATTTCTCGACACGCTCCGCGACGAGGCCCAGGTCATCATTCTGAGCGACACGTTCCAGGAATTTGCCTACCCGCTCATCAAAAAAATGAAATTCCCGAGCATTTTCTGCCACAACCTCATCGTCGAAAACGGCTTTGTGACCGACTACCGTCTTCGCCTCGACGACCAGAAGCGGAAAACGGTCGAAATGCTGAAGACGCTGAACTTCAAGGTGTTCTCGGCCGGAGATTCCTTCAACGATACGGGGATGCTTCTCGCGGCGGACAAGGGTTCGTTCCTCTTTGCGCCCAAAAACGTGACGGACAAGTTCCCGATGCTCAACGCGGCGAGTTCCTACGCGGAACTTCTCGAAAGCTTCCACCGGTTCCAGGACACGCTGTAATGGCCTCCGAACACCCCGTTCTCGTCCTCGAAGCGGGCAAGGAAAAGTCCGCAGTCCGAAAGCATCCCTGGATTTTTAGCGGCGCGGTCCATCACGTCAAGGGAAATCCTTCGGCAGGCGACACGGTCGAGGTCCGCTCCGCGCATGGCGAATTTTTGGGACTTGCCGCCTACTCGCCCGAATCGCAGATTCGGGCGCGCTTCTGGACCTTCGGAGAACGTACGCCGATAGACAAGGACTTTTTTTCGAAGGTTCTCGACCGCGCCATCGAAAGTCGCAAAAGCCGCGGATTTGACGTTTTTGACCCGCAAGCGGCCTTCCGGATAGTCCACGCCGAAAACGACGGCATTCCGGGCTGCATCATCGACAAGTATGCGGGGATAATCTCCGTGGAAATTCTTTCCGCCGGGGCCGAAAAGTTCCGCCACACCCTCTACGAGCTTCTCGCCGAAAAGCTTTCCCCGCAAGGAATTCTCGAACGTTGCGACTCCGACGTCCGCGAAAAGGAAGGACTCCCCCTCCGAAAGGAAGTCGTTTTTGGAAACGTCCCGACGGAAGGCGTCGAAATGGTCGAAAACGGGATTCGCTTCGACATCGACGTTTGGAACGGCCACAAGACGGGATACTATCTCGACCAAAGGGACGCCCGGTTCGAAGTCGGAAAGTTTGCCCGCGGAAAGCGCGTCCTGAACTGTTTTTCCTATACGGGCGGGTTCGGGCTTTTTGCGCTGCAAAACGGCGCGGAAAGCGTGACCGAGGTGGACGTGTCCGCCGACGCGCTTAAAATCGCGGAGAATCTCGTACAAAAGAACGGTTTTGACACGGGCCGCGCGGAATTTCTCGAAGCGGACGTCTTCAGCTACCTCCGCAAATGCCGAGACAGCCGAAAGACGTTCGACCTCATCATCCTCGACCCGCCGAAGTTCATCGAAAACAAGTCGCACCTCGCCAAGGGCGCCCGCGGCTACAAGGACATCAACCTGCTCGCGCTCAAGCTCCTTTCGCCCAAGGGAATGCTTGCGACGTTCAGCTGCTCCGGCCTGATGGAAATGGACCTTTTTCAGAAGATTGTCGCGGACGCGGCTCTCGATGCGCACCGAGACGTTCAAATCATCGGAAGGTTCGGACAGCCCGCCGACCATCCCGTAAAAACCTCCTTCCCCGAGGGGCAATACCTCAAGGGACTTCTGCTCGAAGCGGTATAACGGCATGATTCTTTTTCAGATCCTTGCCGTTCTTTCCGCACTTGCGCTCGTCGCGCTTTTTCAGAAAAGCCTTCTGCACGCGCCGAAGGCGCGCCGAAAGCTCTACGTCGTCCCGGGCCTTTTTCAGCTTTTTGCCGTTTTGGTGGCCCTTGCCCGCGGAGCGGTCGTCCCGGCCTTTCTGCCCGCGGAAATCATCACCGTTTTCATCTACTTTTTTAGCCTCTACCTCACCTACTCGGCGGCGATTTCCTTTTCGACGTCCCCTAGGAAAGTCTCCGCGCTTTTCTCCTTTGCCGCCGTCGCCTACTGGATCCTCGCCATTTTCGCCTGAGTTTTTGAAGACCGAAAAAGCCTCCGCGAATGCGGAGGCTTTTGAATTTTCGTTTTACCGAAAAGGAACTATCCGACGAAGAACATCTCGCCGAATCCCGGAACGGGCCACTGGGAATCCGGAACTATCCGTTCGAGCGCATCGACATATTTCCGGACTTCGGCCATCGCTTCGAGTTCCGCCTTCGGGCATCCCGCATCGACGGCCTTTTCGAGCTTCTCGATTTCGGTCGCGAGACTTTCGACGTTGTCCGCAGCCGACTTTGCAAGGGACTCGATGCCCTTGTGGGCGTATTCCGCAAGAGACGCGCACGAGTCGGCAAGTTCCGCGGCGTAGGAGATGCACTCCGGAAGATACATCGTCTTTGCCATCGTAAGCGCACAGTTCGCTTCGAGCGCAATGACCGTTTCGTACTTTTCCTTTTCGACGATATAGCGGCTTTCGAGTTCCACTTCGGAGAGGACGCCGTAGTCCTTGTAGAGCTTCACCACCTTCGGGTCGCGATACGCTTCGAGGGCTTCCGGCGTCGTCTTGAGGTTCGGGAGACCGCGGCGTTCCGCTTCGGCCTTCCATTCGTCGCTGTAGCCGTTGCCGTCAAAGAGCACGCGCTTGTGTTCCTTGATTTCCTTCTGGAGGATGGTCTGCACGGCGGAATTGAAGTCCGTTCCCTTGCCAGTCAAAGCCTCGATCTGGTTCATCACGTCGTCAAGGGCCCAGGCGACGATGGTGTTCAGCGCCGTATTCGGCGTGGAGCAGCTCTGTTCGCTTCCGACCGCGCGGAACTCGAACTTGTTGCCCGTAAAGGCGAACGGGCTCGTGCGGTTTCTGTCCGTTGCATCCTTCGGGAGCGGAGGCAGAATGGACACGCCGATTTCTATCTCGGAGCCTTTCTTCGAGGAAGAGGGCTTCCCCTTTTCGAGCTGGTTGATGATATCGGTGAGCTGCTCGCCGAGGAAGATGGAGATGATGGCCGGAGGCGCCTCGTTTGCACCGAGACGGTGATCGTTTCCGGCGCTTGCCACGGCGGCGCGAAGAAGCGGCGCATAGGTATCGACGCCCTTGATGATGGAAACGAGCACAGTGAGGAACTTCGCATTTTCGTGCGGGGTCTTTCCCGGCGAAAGCCAGTTCTTGCCGTCCGGTCCCGTGATGGACCAGTTGTTGTGCTTGCCGGAACCGTTCACGCCGTCAAAAGGCTTTTCGTGGAGGAGGCAAACGAGACCGTAACGCTCCGCGACCGTCTGGAGAACTTCCATTGCGAGCATGTTATGGTCGGAAGAGAGGTTCTGCTCTTCGAAGACCGGGGCGAGTTCGAACTGCGCCGGGCTCACTTCGTTGTGACGGGTTTTCGCCGGGACGCCGAGCTTCCAGAGTTCCTGATCGACTTCGGCCATAAAGGAGAGCACGCGGCTCTTGATTTTTCCGAAGTAGTGGTCGTCGAGCTGCTGGTGACGGGCCGGGCGGACGCCGAAGAGCGTGCGGCCGGTCTGAATCAGGTCGGGGCGCTGCCTGTAAAGCTCCGCATCGACGAGGAAGTATTCCTGTTCCGGGCCGAGAGTCGCGAACGGGCGCTTGTCGCCTTCGACGCCAAAAAGTTTCGCAACGCGAAGGACCTGCTTGGCAAGAGCGGTCTGCGAACGGAGCAGCGGGGTCTTCTTGTCGAGAGCCTCGCCGTGGTAGCCGTAGAACATCGTCGGAATGCAGAGGACGGCGACGCCGTCATTGTTCCGCTTGATGAACGCCGGGCTCGAAGGATCCCACGCCGTGTAGCCGCGGGCTTCGAACGTTGCCCGAAGACCGCCCGAGGGGAAGCTCGAAGCGTCCGGTTCGCCCTGGATCAGTTCCTTGCCGCTGAAAGAAGCGACGATGCCGCCTTTAAAGTCCGGGTTGTAAAAAGCGTCGTGCTTTTCGGCCGTCGTACCGGTCAACGGCTGAAACCAGTGCGTAAAGTGCGTTGCACCGTGCTCGATGGCCCACGTTTTCATCCCCGAGGCGACCTCGTCCGCAATCGACGAATCGAGCGCGGAACCGTTCTCCATCGTGGCGAGAAGGCTCTCGTAGGTCTTGTGCGAGAGATACTTGCTCATGGTCTTCGCATTGAAAACCAGACTTCCGAAATCTTCTTGAATATTCACAGCGAACTCCTTATGGTTTTGTACCCGGACTTTTGCAAAAACCGTGCCAAGGAAAATCTCGGCAAATTTTGCGATTCTCGCGGGATACCCGGGCAAAAAACCACATCTTTGTCTTCTTTCGGCAAAAAATATAGCATTTATGTCGTTTTGTCACTTTGACCGGCCGAGCCTGTCGGGGTTCAGGGCGAGAAGTTCAGGGAGGACAAAAATTCCGTCCTTGCGGACAAGCCTCTCGTCCATGTAAATTTCTCCGCCGCCGTATTCCTTCGTCATGATGAGGACCAGGTCCCAGTGAATCGCGGACTTGTTGCCGTTGTAGGCGTCCTCGTAACACTTTCCGGGCGTAAAGTGGAGGCTTCCCGAAATTTTTTCGTCAAAGAGAATGTCGCAAATCGGACGGCGCACAAACGGGTTGAACCCGAGCGCAAACTCTCCCACATAGCGGGCGCCCTCGTCCGTGTCGAAGATTGCATTCATCGCTTTCGTGTTCGAAGACGTCGCCTCGACGATTTTTCCGTCCTTGAAGACCAGACGAATATTGTCGAAGCGCTTTCCCTCGTAGAGCGTCGGCGTGTTGTAGGAGATGACGCCGTTTACGCTTTCGCGGACCGGAGCCGTATAGACTTCCCCATCCGGAATGTTCATCGTTCCGCAGCACGGGACCGCCGGAATGCCCTTGATGCTGAAGGAAAGGTCCGTCCCGGGGGCCTTGAGGCGCACCCTGTCCGTCCGGTTCATCAAATCGACCAGTCCCTGAGCCGCCTTCTGCATGGCCGGGTAGTTGGCAAGGCACGCGTCAAAGTAAAAGTTTTCGAAGGCCTCCGTGCTCATTCCGGCGCTCTGGGCAAAGGACGGCCCTGGATAACGCAAAACGCACCAGCGCGTCTTGTTTACGCGGTAGTTCAGGACCGGATTCCGGATGGTACGGTTCGCAAGCATCCGGTCTTCGGGGACGTCGGAATATTCGACAAAATTGTCACTTCCGCGAACGGCGATGTAGGCCTGCATTTTTTGCATCAGGGTCAGATCGTGCTCCGCCTCGATTTTCAGCTGCTCGTCGGTCGCATTCTGGAGCAGCACGCGATTTACCGCACTCGAATGGGGCGCAAGGAACGGGCGCCCTCCCGCCTTCGCGACTGCACGGATCAGCGCAACGGAAATCTCCGCCGGAACATCCGTCGTTTCGATTAAAATGTTTTCGTCCTTTTGCAGGGCAACCGCATCGCGGACAAGCATTTCCGCAAGCTTTTCAATTCGTGAATCCATCTGAACACCTCTTGAAATTCAGGGAAGCAATGTAGAAATTTTGTATATTGCAAAAAAAAGGGTATCGGATGAATCTCACGAACAAAAACAGAAACAAGCTTTTCCATCCCGAAAATCGGATGAACGCCGCAATTTCCCGCATGGAAACAGCCATCATTCTTCTACATAATAAAAGATATTCAGCCTCCATCTATATCGCAGGGGTTGCCGTAGAATGCATATTGCGGACATTTATAGAGAAATACGAGCAGAAAAAATTCGACGCGGAACATCGAATCGGGAAACTTTGCAAACACAGATCGATTGATCCGTTCTATCAGGACAATCCTTCCATGAACCAGTATTTCGACACAATGATCAATTACTGGGACAATAAATACCGCTATACCGATGACATCAAACTAATGACATTCTATCAGGCTCGCGGTTTAATCAAGCACTCTGAATTGCGAAATTCGAAAAAATTAGCGGGATTTGCCAAGGAATGCGTTACCGCGGCAAACCGAATCATCACCAAAGGCAAGGAATGCTTTCAAAGGGGGATAAATGCCTAACGGAAAAGAACAGTCTCTCGGCAAAAAAATCAAACAGGTTCTAAAAAATTCAGATCTCGGAAAGACGAAGGGGACCCGAATTCAAATTGATGAACTTGAAAACGGCTATGTAAGCGGACTTATCAAATCCCCCCTCTTTACAGGGATGTCCATCGTCAAAAGACACTCCAAAATTCAAGGCTATCTGAAAAAAAGCCTCTCCGCTTCGGAGCGGGAAAAAATCCTCGGTCTCCTGACTGCGGCGCCCGCAGACCTATCCTCCGACAGGGCAGCCAAATAATTTCTTTCCAAGCCGCCGTTTTGCGGCGCCGAGAATATGCCGCATTTTCATGTAGGCCCGTTTGAAAGGCCCCGGATACGGACAATATTTTCGGATGAGCACGTCGAGCGTTTTGGAATCCAGGTCGGCAAAAAATTTTGAGCGGTCGGGATGCGGGACGCTTGAACGCACAAGGCACGGATTTCCGAGGATTGCATATTCCGCCTTGGACGCACACAGGCGAAGCCCGGGACGAACTTCGTCAAAGAGCCTTTTGCCATGTTCCGTGTTCAAAAGCACAAGGGAAGTTCCCCGGTCGTCGTCGAGTTCGGGGTGAAAGTTTCGAATGTTCCAGTAGTCGCCGAGGGTTATGTCCGCGACGCGCGGAATTTTTCCGTAATGGCAATCCGCGCAGGAATCGTTTAGGCAGAGGTTCTGCAAAAAGACGCGCATAAACTTGTCTTCGCGGAGCGTTTTAAAAATTTGAAAACAGTCTCCCGAACTGTATTCAATGGCGCGATGCGCCATTGAATACAGTCTCCATCCGTTTCGCTTATCGCGGAAACGGCTGGAAAGGACAGAAACCGAACGTTCGGTTTCAAGTTCGCGGATATACTTTTCGAAGACCTTGACGCTTGGGGAACCGTGGCAAACAATATCGACCGTCACGAGGTTCGGATATTCCGTTTTGCCGAGAACCGCGTAAAGCCCTGCGACCTGGCAGGGCGTTCCCGAAAAGAGAACCTCGCGCCCGGTCCGAAGAAGCGTCCGGACATCCCTGTAAATGTTTCCGACATCCGCCTGCACGTATTTGGACCCGCGGAGTTTTTCGAGGCCCGCTGCGTCTTCGGCGATGACATGCCCGAAATGCGTTTTACCGAGCTGGGCAACACCGACGACCGCGCCGCCGTCCTTAAGGACCCTTTGGGCAAGGACCGAAAAGACGCCCCCGCTCGAAGACTCCGTCCGAATTTTTTCGTCTGCGGCATATGCGGCAAATACTTGCGGACTTTCCGTCGAACCGTTCGGATTTTTGACATTTTTTGTCACAGGACAGGCGCGCTCGCACGCCCCGCAGGCGATGCACTTGGAAACGTCTATCGTCGGCCTGTAAAAGCCGTTTTGGTCGAGCGTCATCGAGATGGCGCCGCGGGCGCATGCATTTACGCAGGCCGCGCAGGACGAACAGTTACTTACGGGAATTTGCATCATTTGCCTTCATACGAATTGTTCCGCCCAAATTAAACCTGGACGTTTTTGCCCAAACAAAAGGTGAGCCTTGCCGGCATTATACATTTTTTTCTTTCTTTCCGCAAGCATTTTCTGGGCTGGAGGCCGTTTCCTCCAACTCGTCCGACTTGTAAATGTTCTGAAAGAGATTGACTATGGCTGACCGGTCTCGCCCAGAACAACCGTTTTATTTGCAGCTGTTGTTTTCCACCCAGTGCGAAAGGACTAAAATGTCCGAGGGACGGATTCCGGGGATTCGGGAGGCGCTTCCGACGGAGAGCGGGCGAGAGGCCGTCAGGCGTTCGCGGCTTTCAATCGAAAGGGCCGTAATCTTCCGATAGTCGATGTCCGGGGAGAGCTTAATCCGGTCCATCTTTTTTTCGTGCTCGATGTCCTTCGCCTGTCTTGCAAAGAATCCCGCATACGATTCCTCGGCAAAGAGGTTCCAGATGTCGCGGCGTAGAAGCTTTGCATCCGGCACGAACTTTTTGAAAAATTCCTCGGGAGAAATCCCCGGACGGCGGAGAATCGTGTTGAGACGGACCGATTCGCGGACGGGGGCCTGTTTGGCCGCTTCCAGAAAAGGATTGATTTCCGCCGGCGTTGCGGCCGATTCCGAAAGGAACTTCCGGACGCGTTCCATTTCCGCCTTTCGGAGCGTCCACTTTGCATAGTCCCGGTCGTCAATCATCCCGATTTCGCGGGCGCGGTCCTTTAGGCGACTGTCCGCGTTGTCGGCCCGCAAAAAGAGCCTGTATTCGGCGCGGCTCGTAAACATGCGGTACGGTTCGTCGAGAAGAAAGTGCGAAAGGTCATCGGCCATTACGCCGATGTAGCTCTCGGAACGCCCGAGAATAAAGGGTTCCCCGCCGAGGCTCGAAAGCGCCGCGTTGATGCCCGCGACGATTCCCTGCCCCGCGGCCTCCTCGTAGCCGCTCGTTCCACACACCTGCCCCGCAAAGTAAAGCCCCGGAATGTTCTTGCATTCGAAGGTCGGAAAAAGCTGCGTCGCGTCGATGCTGTCGTATTCCACCGCGTAGCCTATTTGCATCACGCGGGCGCGCGTAAGCCCCGAAATCGTGCGGAGGGCCTTGAGCTGCACGTCCGCCGGAAGGCTCGAGCTGAAGCCGTTCAGGTAGATGCGCGAAACGTCCTTCGTCTCCGGTTCCAAAAAGAGCTGGTGACCGTCCTTGTCGCCGAAGCGGTTGATTTTGTCTTCGATGCTCGGGCAGTAGCGCGGTCCCTTGCCGCGGATGCGCCCCGAAAACATGGGACTGTCCTTGAATCCCGTGCGGAGGATTTCGTGCGTTTTGAGGTTCGTCCGCGTAATCCAGCAGACGTTGCCGTTGTCGATAGGATTTTCGTGACGGTCGCTCATCGGCCAGGGATTTTCGTCGCCGGGCTGAACCGTGCACTCGTCAAAATCGACGGTCGAAGGGTCGATGCGGCTGGGAGTGCCCGTTTTGAGGCGTCGAAGCCTTATTCCGTTTTGCTGGATGGACGCGGAGAGGGCGTCCGCGCTTTTTTCGCCGACGCGTCCGCCGATGCTCGTTTCGAGACCGGTGAACATTTTGGACGCAAGGAACGTGCCGCTCGTGATGACAAGCGTCCGTGTTTCGTAGCGGTCGCCGTTCAAAAGGACGAGTTCGAAGGTTCCGGCCGGAGTGCGGCCGAACGCGGCGAGTTCTCCCTCGATGAGCCTCAGTCCGCGCAGGTTTTCTAGCGTTTCCCGGGCGACTAAACTGTACTTTTTGAGGTCGCACTGGGCGCGCGGTCCCCAGACGGCGGGTCCCTTGCTCAAGTTCAGCATCCGGAACTGGATCCCGGCCCTGTCCGTCAAAATTCCCATCAGACCGCCGAGCGCGTCGATGTCGCGCACAATCTGTCCCTTGCTTACGCCGCCCACGGCCGGGTTGCAGGACATCCGTCCGATGGCGTTCAGGTCCATCGTCACCATTGCCGTCCGCGCACCGATCTTCCATGCGGCGTGGGAAGCCTCGATACCGGCGTGTCCGCCGCCGATAACCACCACATCAAACCTTTCGAGAATTGCACTCATCGCGAGCCTTCTTTTTGAAAGCGAAATTTAGAAAATACCCTTGCCAAGCAAAAAAGCTTTGTCTATTTTTTTGACATGCAGCGCACAAATAGCATCAACCGTTGGTGGCGTCGGACTTAAAACAAGTCCGGTATTTGTGCTGCGCGCCAGGTTTTAGAACCTTCCGGACTTGTTCGGAAGGTTTTTTCGTTTTTAACGGAAGGAATCGAACATGAAAAGCAACCAAGGCTTCTTTGACAGGTTCGGCGGCAAGTATGTCGCCGAGGTTTTGCGACGCCCGCTCGACGAACTCGAAGCGGCGTTCCATCATTTCATGAAGGATCCGAAATTCCTCGCGGAACTTCACGAAATTCAGCGGGACTACATCGGAAGAAAAACTCCCCTCCTCTTTGCACCGCGCGCAACGGAACTGCTCGGCGGTGCAAAAATCTACATCAAGCTCGAAGGCCTCGCAAACACCGGCGCGCACAAAATCAACAACGCAATAGGACAGGTTCTTCTCGCAAAGCACATGGGAAAACGCCGCATCATCGCAGAAACGGGAGCCGGTCAGCACGGGGTCGCCACCGCCGCGGCATGCGCGAAGCTCGGGCTCGAATGCACCGTCTATATGGGAGAAGTCGATGTGCGACGCCAGCAGCCGAACGTCGCCGCCATGGAACTTTACGGTGCAAAGGTCTGCCCGGTCACAAGCGGGGCAAGAACCTTGAAGGACGCCGTAAACGAAGCCATGAGGGATTTTGCGGCGCATCCCGATTCGACGCACTACGTTTTGGGCTCGGCCCTCGGACCCGCCCCGTATCCGGAAATCGTGCACACGTTCCAGTCCGTCATCGGAAACGAGGTGAAGGAAGAATGCGAGGCCCGAGGCATCGACATTGGCGCGATGGTCGCATGCGTCGGCGGAGGTTCCAACTCCATCGGATTTTTCAGCCCGTTTATTGGCGAAAAGTTTCCGAGGCTTATCGGAGCGGAAGCGGGCGGAGTCGGCCCGGATATCGGCGAAAACGCAAGCCGCATGACCGGCAACGCGAGCCGCGAAGGAATTGTGCAAGGCTACAAGAGTCGCTTTCTGATTGACGAGGACGGACAGTCCCTCCCGACGCGATCCATCAGCGCGGGCCTCGACTACATGGGAATCGGGCCCGAACTTGCCGCCCTCGGAGAAAAAGGCCGCGTGGAATTTGTGAGCATTCTCGACCGGGACGCTCTTGACGCCGTGAGCTTCTTTGCCAAAAACGAAGGCGTTCTCTTTGCGCTCGAAAGTGCGCATGCCGGAGCCGCAGCCATGAAAATCGCAAAGGAAATTCCAAAGGAAAAGGCCGTCATCATCAACATGTCGGGCCGCGGCGACAAGGACGTCTTTATCACAAGTCCCGAATTCAGGCCCGCGGAGTGGAAGCTTTTCCTCGAAAGCGAACTGAAACGCCTGAACGAAAACAAGGACATCCACAACGCAAGACCGATGGGAGAAAACTAATGTCCAAAATCAAACTGATGAGTCATCTCGTCGCAGGATACCCGACAGACGAAATTGCTTTTGAAGCGGCATCCGCCATGGTCCGCGGCGGAGCGGACATCCTGGAAATCCAGCTCGCGTTCAGCGACCCGTCGGCGGACGGGCCCGCCATCCAGGGAGCGTGCACCGAAGTCCTTTCAAGAGGCTACCGCGTCGCGGACGGAATGCGCTTCATTTCAAAGGTTCACGAAGCCTTTCCGGAGACGACCATTTATCTGATGAGCTACGGATCGCTCGTCTATACGCCCGGGGTCGAAAACTTTTGCCGTCGCGCAAGCGAAGCGGGAGTCCGCGGCATGATCATTCCCGACCTGCCCTTTGACCACGACGAAGGACTCTCGCAGGCCTGCGAAAAATTCGGAATGAAAAACATCCCGGTCGCAAGCCCGAGCATGAGCGAAGAAAGGCTTTTCAAAATGGCGCACGCCGGTTTTTCGGCCATCTATGCGTCCCTCCGCGTCGGAATCACGGGAGACGCAACCGTCATCGACAAGGACACGCTCGAATTCATTTCTAAAGTGAAAAGCGGCGGCGCAAAGGTCTATGGCGGATTCGGAATTTCGAACGGGGAGCAGTCCAAGGCTCTTGCCGGTTCCGTCGATGCCATCGTCGCGGGCAGCGTTTTCGTCCGGCTGATTACGGCAAACGCCGCGGACCAAAAGGCTCTTGCTTTCGCCGTCGAGTCCAAGGCCCGGGAACTTTGCGGACTGTAAAGGGTCTAAAATTCTAGCGCTTATTTTCCGAAAGCCGGCGCAGGGCAACAACGCCTTTCCGCCAGCGATCGATGGGTTCCGCCGGAAATCCGCCGTAGAAGGCGCCGGCAGGAACGCTCTTCGTCACACCGGCCTTTGCCGCAATCACGGCGCCGCGCCCGATGGTCAAATGCCCGGCGATTTGCGCGCCGCCTGCAAATTCCGCATCGTCCTCCACGACGGTCGTTCCGCCGAGCCCCGACTGCGAGGCCATATACACGCGGTTTCCGACCGAGCAGTTGTGGCCGATTTGCACAAAGGAATCAAAATGGCTGTCGTCCCCGACGGTCGTCGGAGCGAGAAATCCCGCGGCCACCACACAGTTCGCGCCGAACTCGGAGCGGTCCCCGATGCGAACGCCGCTCACATGCGGAACGGGCTTTCGACTTCCGTCCGTGTCCGTAAAAAATCCGAACCCTCGCGACCCGACGACAGCCCCCGCCTGGAACACGCAATCGCATCCTACGGAGACATTCGGATAGAGCGTCACATTGGCTTCAAGGACGGTCCGCGCACCAACACGCGCGCCGCGCATCACCACGCATCCGGGCCCAATGCGCGCGCCTTCACCTACCGTTCCCTCGACAACGGCCGACGGGTGCACCGCCGCCGTTTCCGAAACAAGAGCAGGCGGATATTCGACAAAAGGCGTGTGCAGCGCATCAATAATCCTTACCATCGCCGCATAGGGATTTTCCACCCGCAACAGCGCAAGAACGCCGGGCGCGCCCGCAAAATTTTTCGGCACGAGCAAAAGCCCCGCGCGGGACTTTCGCAAATCGCCCGTCACGGAACTTCCCGTAAAAAACGAAACGTCATTTTCCGTCGCGGACGAAAGCGGAGCAAAGTTCAAAATTCTAAAATCGGAACTTTGCTTCACCCATTCGAGGCTTCCGTGAAGAAGTTCCCTTAAAAATTCCGCGCTGGTTTCCTTCATCTTAAAATCCCGGTTCGAGCGTGAGCATCCGGACCTTCGAACCGTATTGGATGTGCACGGAAGAGCCGACGCGCCCCGTCAAATCGTCGCCGTCGAGCTGGTGAAATTCGCCGTCGGAAGTTTCCAGAACGACTTCCTTCGCGTGAATCGTTTTTAAAAAAGAATGCTTGTAAATTTTTCCGATGACGGGAATCGTCCCGAGCGCCAGCGCCCCGAAAAAGGAAGGAAGGCCCGGAACGGGTACCACCTCGATTTTTTCGTCCGCCATGTCGCAACCGTCAAAGGGATTCGAGCCCGATGCAAAGCTCGGAATGTTTCCGATGATGACCGTCCGGTATCCGGAAACGTCCTGCGAAATCCATTCGCCGGTTTCCTTCAGCACCTTGAGCTTTGCATTTCCAAGACAGTGCCTACGGTCCGCGAAAAAACGGCTCACGTAATGCAGCTTGTTTGCAATGACGGACTTGCTCGAAATTTTTCCGAGAGAGCGGTCGGAATTGAAGTCGTGGGCTATTCGCGCATCAATACCGCTCGAAAAGTAATTGGCGAGTACAAAGTTCCCGTTCACCTTCCAGATGTCAAACGGACGGCACTTGGCAAGCACGAGCCTCCGCACCAGAAAAAGCAGTCCCTTGTTTACAAAGGTTTCGTACAAATTCAGCACCCGCGCGAGATCGTTTCCCGTTCCGAGGGGAATCAGCCCGAGCCGCACATGTTCCGAAAGGCCCGATTCGAGAAGAACCGAAAGGATTGTCGAAATGGTTCCGTCACCGCCCACGGCAATCAGCGTTTCCGTCTTTTCGGCCGTTTCGCGAATCTGTTCCCGCAAACGCGCGCCTTCGGTAAGCTTTGCCTCCCAGTCTTCGGGAAGAAACTCCATCGACTGCATGATTTCGGGAAGGAACTTGAGAATGACCTTGCCCTGGCCGCCGCCGCTTATCGGGTTGATGAGGAAACTGAACTTGAACATATCCTTCACAATCTACATTGTTTCTTCGAAAAAAGCATAGGACGCGAGGTCCAAAAAGTAGAGAGGAACGGCCACGCTCGATGTGAGAATGTAGAGGTCGTCCGCAAAGATGTCCACGTCCACAGCGTTCCAAATGCCTATTTCGGAAAGCTTCAGCCGGTGCTCGAGACCGCCCGAAAGATTGAAGACTCCGAGATATCCGCACTTTGCGTCAAACAGAACGGCAAAGGACGCTCCGAGGCGCAGCCGCGTCGCCGAACAAAAGTGCAGGGAATTCGCCGTATCCGACGACAGGGCCGTTCGCGTCAAAAGCGTTCCGTCCGCATCATAAAGGGAAAACCGTTCCGGCGCATCCGAAAGCGCACCCGAGGTTTCCACAGCGGCAATTTCGTCGGCGCGGGCATCAAGAGCCATCACACGGGAAGCGGCAAAGGACGTCTCCGTTTTGGAACAGCCGGAGGGAAGAAGCTTCAGTTTACGGATTCCCGCTGAAGTCGAGGCGACATACGCGTAAGAAGTCGTCAGCGCCATACCTACAAGCGACACATCGCACGTCCAGTCGGGAGAGTCATACCGCAACAGGGAAATTCCGTCATAGTAATACAAAAAGGACCCGACCCTTTCGATATTTTCCGCTCCCGAAACCGGAATTTTCGCATCGGAATTTTCCGGAGTCCGCAAAGCCTCGAACCCGCAAACCCGCGCCCCGTTCCGCGCAAACGCATAGACGGAGCCGTATCGGTCAAGCACATAAAGGGTCTCGCCGTCATCCGAAACGGAGAGACTTTTGGCCGACGAAAAGGGAACTTCCGAGAAGCGGCAGGAAACTTTCGAAGTCTCCCCGCGCGTCCATTCCCCGCCGCAAGAAAAAAGCGCGCAGGCCGCAAAAAGAAGTGTCAAAAGGCGATAGGGCACGTGTCAAGTATAACAAAGTTTATATATTTGAAACTCTAATATCCGAAAATGGTACTCGCGAAATGTCCTTTGAACAACGCATCGATATTTTAACGCACAATTGGCCCGTCCCGCTCCGAATGCTAATTGTCTCGACAAAGGCGTTTCTGTTTTACCATGGGACCATCCGCGCCGCGGCCATGACCTACACGTCGTTTCTCGCCGTCATCCCGTTCCTCATTCTTTTAACGGCCATTTCCCTTTCGCTCGGACTCGGATCCTTTTTCAACATGTATCTTCCCGTCCTCGACCAGTTCTTCTCGCTCGGACTTCCCCTCGATGACATCATGCCGCTCCTCGAAAATACGGAACACATTCACCTCCGGACCCTCGGCGTCATCGGATCCGTATCGCTTTTCGTCACCTACCTTTTTGCCATCGGGAACCTCGAATCCAACATGAACGTCGTCTGGGAAAACCAGACGTCAAGGCCTTTCGTCAAGCAGTTTGCCGCATACACGCCGCTTCTCCTCCTCGCGGCCATCGGGTTTGCCGTCTTCGCCATGTTCGTAAACCACGTCAAGTCGGGACTTTTCTTTATAGCGAGCAACACAGAACTTTTGACCGCGGAAACCGTCCCGCAGGTGATGTCCACCTTCTGGACCTTTTCCATCAACTTCGTCTTTATCGCGCTCATCTTTTTTACGCTCTTTCTTTTGCCCTGCCGCAAGCACCAGTATTCCTACAAAAAGCTCTTTTGGCCCGTCCTTCTCGTGAGCGTCGCCATCTGGGTCTGCACATGCGGCTACCTCGTGATTCTCGTAATTCTTCAAAAGAGCCTTGTCACGCGGATGTCGCTTTTTTACGGTTCGCTCGCCTTTATTCCGCTCGTTCTGCTTTTTGCGTTCGGATTCTGGGCGATTATGCTCTACGGGAACTGCCTCGTGTGGACCATCAATTCCTGGCCCAAGTCCGGAATTAAAAAGTGGAACTGGGTGCAACCGGAAGGCTACCTATGATTTCCATCCGCGGCGCGCGCCTCCGAAATCTCGACGGGGTAAGCGTTGACATTCCGGTCGGAAAAATAACGGTCGTTTGCGGACCTTCGGGCTCCGGAAAATCGACGCTTGTCATGGACATTTTGCACGGGGAAAGCCGCAGGCGATACCTCGAAACGCTCAGCCCGTTTGCGCTCAAGGTTCTCGGCGGAAAGACGAACATCCCGATAGACAGCGCGGACGGTCTCCGCCCGAGCATCGCCATTTCCGCTTCGCGCGGGGACGCTCCCGCCAAGGCAAGCCCGCTTTCCCTCTCCGAGTGCGACGTTCCGCTCCGCATCATGTGGGCTTCCCTCGCAAGCCCGGCGTGCCCCGTGTGCGGAAAGCCCATGCCCAAAACCTCCCGCGAGACAATCATCCGGGAAGTTTCAAAATATCCGGCCGGAAGCCGTCTCCAGTTCCTTGCCGAAGTCGAAAAAAAGAATCTTTCGCTCGACACCATTTCGGGAGCGCTTCTGTCGCAGGGATATTCGCGGGTCATCGCCGACGGCAAGAGCCTTTCGCTCGGGGATCTTTCGCCCGAAGACAAAAAAAGCCGGCCCGAAAAGCTCTACATCGTACTCGACCGTATCGTCATGCGGGAAGGACTTCGCACGCGCATCGCCGAAGCGGTCGATGCCACGCTCCGATTTTCGCGGACACGGGTCGTTCTCGACGACGGAAACGGCTTGCGAATTTTCAGCACGGTCCCGCTTTGCACAGAACACGGAACCACGTCCAACGCTCTCGAAGCGCGCAATTTTTCTCCGCATTCCATCAAAACGCACTGCCCGGCATGCGACGGAAACGGCGAAATCCTAAACGAAAAGGAAGACCGCGACGCGGAAGAATGCCCCGAGTGTCACGGCCTCCGGCTCGTTCCGCAAATTCTCGCGTCGAGCATTGCAGGCGTCACATGGAAAGACATCCTCGAATCGTCCTTCGAAAAGCTCGAGACCGCGCTCCCGGAACTTTTCCGCGACCGCATTCCCGAGCATCTCAAAAGCACGTTCGACATGCTCATGTCGCGCGTCCGCGCCGTAAACAGGCTCGGGCTCGGCTACCTCGGCGCGGGCCGTATCGCAAGCACGCTCTCCGGCGGAGAGCTCGGAAGGCTTCGGCTTTCGCCGCTTGCCACGGGACATCTCGACGGCATGTGCATCTGCCTCGACGAACCCGCGAGCGGCCTTTTCAGAACGGATGTCGAAAGGCTCCTCCAAATCTTCCGTGAAATCCGCAACCGCGGAAACACGCTCGTCCTCATCGAACACAATCCGCTCATCATCCAAAGCGCGGACAAGGTCATCGAAATGGGGCCGGGAGCGGGCGAACTCGGCGGAAAAATTCTCTTTGAAGGCTCCCCGAAAAAGCTTCTGGAAAGCCCGGACTCCCCCACCGGAAAGTGGATTTCGGAACTTTTCCGTTCGGGCATGGAAATTCAAAAAAAGGAAGCGTCCGCGGAAAAGAACATTTGCGTCAAAAAGTTCGCCAAGTACGATATGCAGCCCGTTTCCGCCCAATTTCCGGTCGGAAAGTTTTCCGTCATTTCGGGCGAAAGCGGCAGCGGAAAAAGTACGCTTCTCTTTGAACACATCCTGCCCCGCGCCGAAAAGGGAGACTTCAAAAATCTCGGCATCCAAAACATTTCCGTTCTCTCGTCCAAGGGATTTTTCAGAAACCGCCGAAGCACGGTCGCAAGCGCCATCGGTCTCGCCCCGCATTTGCGCGACCTGTTTTCGAAGCTTCCCGAAAGCAAGGTCAAGGGATTTTCCCAGTCAAGGTTCAGCACGGCCGTCCCCGGCGGAAGATGCGAAACGTGCAAGGGCGAAGGCGTTCTCCGCGACCCATCGGGCTACGAGGAATCGGAATGCCCCGTATGCCTCGGAAAACGGTTCCGCGACGAAATTCTCGAAGTCCGCTACAAAACGCTCACCTTTGCCGACATTCTCGAACTGACCATCGAGCGGGCCGCGGAGCTCTTCCGTTTTTCGAACAAATTCACCGACAGGCTCCTCCCACTTGTCCGCACGGGCCTCGGATACCTGCGGCTCGGCCAATCGACGGCGCACCTCTCCGGTGGCGAGGCGGCACGTCTCAAACTTTCCCAGGCGCTCTCCCGCGCCAAGTTCCCGAACACGCTCTTCCTCTTTGACGAACCGGCCCGCGGCCTCCACAAAACGGACATCGACAAAATGCTCGACCTCATCCGGGAACTGTGCAAAAACGGCCACACGGTCATCGCCATCGAACACGCGGAGGACTTCATCCGAAACGCGGACGCGGTATGCCTTCTCGAACGAAGAAAAGCATAGGCAAACTTCATTTCGAAATTTTTCCAGACAAAAGAAGTATATTTAAAAAACGCCTATGATTTTATATCACGGATCCTCGAATAAGCTTATAACTCCCCAATTTGGCTGTGGCGATGAAAAGCACGACTACGGCAAGGGCTTTTATCTTACCGAAAATGCAGAACTAGCAAAAGAATGGGCCGTTTGTCGCCCAAAAGAAACAATCGGATGGGTGCACCAATACGAGTTAAAAACAAACGATCTGAAAATTTTGGATTTTCAACAGCTAAACGTTCTCTCGAGGCCTACCGAACTGATGAAGCACAGAGATGCCGCCGATTCCAGGCGCTATCATGTGCTCGCAAAAAAATTTATCGAAAAATACGGAATAGATACGGGAGAATATGATATCATCAAGGGATGGAGAGCCAACGCTTCATATTTCTACATAGCAAAGGATTTTGTACGGGATAATATTGACATTGAAATTCTTGAAAAATTGTTAATGCCTAACGGCCTGGGCGTTCAATATTGCCTAAAATCCGAAAGAGCCTTTTCGAATCTAATAGAGACGAGCAACAGTCCTATCCCCGTCGATTATAATGAATTTAACGACAAGTACAACAAACGCGACATTGCCGCAAGAGAAAACATGAGAAAGCTTGTTAATTCGGAAGAAAATAAAGTATCCAAAGTCTTCAGCACATTGCTCGAGAGGTAAAAATGCGCGCCTATTCCGAAGCTTATTTGGATGATGTCGTCGAAAATCAAGGGAAACTCTTCGATCTCATCGCACACGACTATCCCGACAAGGATACGGGAAATTTTATAGCCGCCTACATGTCGAGCAAAACCAGAAAAAGCATTGACGAAAGCCAAGCCTACGTCAACACCATGGACGCCCGAACCCTGTGGAATTACTTTTGCGAATCGGAAGGATTCAAGCTCAAGGACGGCGAATCTCTCAAAGGATTTTTGCCTGACTGGATCGGCGAATTCTACGCCTATTATCAGTGGTATTACAATATTTCGAGTCGCGACGTTCTCCAAAAAATCCCAATCTCTTTTTTGAAAAAAGCCTACGCCGGGCTTCACGACCTGGATCTTGAACTGGCAGTAAAAAAAGTGGGCAAAGTGTAATGGTCGTCTGCTTTCACAATCCGAACGAAGAGAACGGCTACCTGAGCAACTGGTATCCGTGCGAATTTACGTTATACGGAATACGCTTTTCTTCGATGGAACAATATATGATGTACCGCAAGGCGGTCCGCTTTGACGATGGACAAATCGCCGCTCGAATTCTCGAAACGGAAGATGTTTCCCAAATCAAGGCTCTTGGCAGAAGCGTCTCGAATTATAACGAAAACCTGTGGAACGGCATTCGTCAAATCGTCGTCTATGAGGGGCTCTTTGCAAAATTCGACCAGAATGCAAACTTAAAGGCCCGATTAAAAAGCACAGGAAAATCTTTTCTCGCCGAATGCGCCGTAAAGGACCGGGTATGGGGTATTGGACGCTCCATGCAAGACCCGGACAGGCTGGACATTTCCAAATGGCGGGGTCAAAACCTTCTCGGCTACACACTGATGATGGTTCGCGAAAAGATGTTTGCGTAAAAACAATTCCGCTTATTTCGTAAACCGCTAAACTTTTCGTCCAAAATTCATGATTTTTGGACGAATTCGCGTGGGAAAACCGTTTTCGCCGATCCTCTAAAAAAAATAATTTTTACACGCCTGCAACACGCTTTGTTTGAAATTATTGGGACGCAACGTTCCAATTTTGAATATTCCCATATATTTTTTACACAGAATGCCCGGAATTTTCCGGGCATGAATACAGGGATTGTCTTGGATATGAATCAAAAAACACTTCTCTATACGTTCCTTTCCGGTGCGCTGGCGATGAGCTTTGCCGCCACCGGTGACGCATACACCTGGCCCGGGTACCGTTCGGATCTCGATTACGATACCCAGTCCAACATCGGAACAGTCAACCCGCCGACGCAGTTCAACGACAACTGTTCGGGCGTCACCGGCAAAAAGGCCGGCAAGTGGTGGGCGTTCTACTGGGGCTCGGACCGCGACAGCCGCATTACCGACGTCACCATCGACAGCATCCTCAAAAAATATGACACGGACTTCGAATACCTTTACAACACGCTCGGATGGGCGCCCGACGCACAGGCCCAGGAAGGCAAATACAGCGCGGTTTACTACTACGGCTCGGGCACATGCGCGGGTGGCGCAAAGACCGACACCACGGGCGGATGGCAAAGCTACGTCGCGGGCTACACGGCGGTCGTCGCTTCCTTCTACCCGCTCTACAGCTTCAACACGTCCTGCCCTTACTCGGACCGCGTTTCCCAAATGGACGCGATGATCCACGAGGGCATTCACTCGATGACAAACGGCTACCCGGGCGCCAAGCAGGCGCACTGGTTCCAGGAAGCGGGCAACACATGGATTCAGCAGGACATGTTCTCGCATCGCGGCGCGGTCTATAGCGGCATGGGATTTTTGAATGCTTCGACCCTTATTGCGCCTTTCATGCCCATCGAATGCTATTCGGGCTGGCTCGTTGACGGGTCGTTCGGCGGACCGGGCGCCCAGGGAGTCTATCAGAACCAGCGCTACCTCCTCGGCGGAACGCAATATTCGAACATCTTCCCCACGTTCATGGGAACCTGGCTCGGAACGGGCTCCGTCCGCTGGATCTACGGCAACGCGACGGGCGAAAGCAACAACACCTACCTGCTCGAAACCTACGGCAAGGACAACGGTCTCGGCGAAGCGGGCGTCCGCCGTCTCATTACGGAATTCCGCGCAAGGCTCGCGCTGCTCGACATGAAGGAATGGTCGAGCGAAATGCGGAACCTCCTGAACCAGAACTTTGGCGGAACGAGCTACGACGAACAGTATTACTGGGACAACGGGCAGTATCGCTACACGTGGACGATGACCCCCTACCAGACGATGACCACAAGCGGCGAATATCTCGTTCCGAATTCCGAAACCACGCCGGGCTGGTCGGGCGCAAACTACATTCCGCTCAACGTTTCATCGGGCGCCACGAGCGTTTCGGTCGCTTTCTACCCAAACGGCAGCAATTCCAACAACACGAACATGAACTTCCTTCTCTGCTACCGCGCAACGGACGGCACCCCCGTCTATAGCGAACCCATCACCGGACAGGGCACGGCAACGCTCCGTCTCGACAAGACGCCCTCCTCCTCGAACGGTTCACAGGTGGTCTTTGCCGTCGTCGTAAACACCGACTACAAGTATTCCGGAAACGAGGACATCCGCAAGAACCATTACGATTACAAGCTCAAACTCGTCTCGGGCATTAGCGGCGCGGCCGACGCAAACACCAGACACTACAACAACTTCAACCTCACCTACGACTGGCCCGAGCTTTCGAGCTCCTCGTCGCAAGGCGGTAATTCCTCCTCCTCGGTAACGCCGACCTACAGTTCCTCTTCCTCCTACGTTTCAAGTTCTTCCAGCGTCCAGGTGACGACCGTCGCAACAATCCCCGTAAGCGTCACGCTTCCCATCGACAACAACTACGCGGGCGTAAACTTCGACCTGGAACTCGACGAAGTGGCGGGCTACCTCGGACTCACCAAGAGCACAATGACGAACGCAACCTACTTCGCCCTCGACAACAGCGGCATCGAAAGCACCAATTCGACCGCAAACGAACAGGGCCACTGGTTCGGCAAGGACGGAAATCCCGAAACCTACGGCAACAACTCCTACGTCTATTCGGAACTCAACCTCACGCAGGGAACGGGTCTCGTCGGCCACTATCCGAACAAGGTTTACAACGGCGAAACCTACTCCATCAAGCAGGGCTACCGCTACGGAGCAAAGCGCGTCGTCTATGAAATCACGATCACGATCGTTTCCGAAACCGCCGTCACACCGACAAGCTCCTCGAGCGTCGTCCAGCCGGCAAGTTCCTCTTCCGTCACGGCCGACGAAATCGTCACCACGCGCACCTTCGACGTCAAGGTCACGCTTCCCATTGACGACAACTATGCGGGCGTAAACTTCGACCTGAACAAGGCCGAAATGGCAAATGCCCTCGGACTGGAAGAGAGCGAAGCCGCCGCCGCGACCTACTTTGCGCTCAACCCGGACGGAACGCTCGACTCGGTCCCCACCACGAGCGCTCTCGGCCACTGGTTCACAAAGGATGGCGCCACCGTTTACTACGGCGACAACTCCTACATCTACTGCGACATGGACCTTCTTACGGGCAAGGGCCTCGTCGGACACTATCCGAACCGCGTTGCAAACGGCGATACCTACACCATCAAGCAGGGATTCCGCTACGGCAACAAGAAGGTCGTCTATACGATTGTCGTAACGATTACGAACGAAACCGGCAGCGGCAGCGCCGAAACGACCACGGCCCTGATGTACGGCCTGAGCGGGCTTCCGACTCATCTGGATCTTTCCTATGCGCACGGAATCCTCAACATCGACTACACGCTCAACCGTAACGACAACGTGAAGATTTCCATCTTCAGCCCGTTCGGCGCCCTTCTCCATAACGAAATCACCGGGCTCCAGAGTGCAGGCACGCACCGCTACAGCTTCGACCTGAAAAAGGCGGGACTTCCGAAGGCGACCTACATCGTAAAGATTACGTCCGGAGACTTCCGCGAAGCGCGTCCGATTTCCATCGGAAAATAACAGAACTCCACAGGACACTCTCTCCACTAGGCTCCCGGGCACAAAGCCCGGAGCCTTTTCTATTTTCTGGATATGAACCCGGAATTCATCAAACATTCCATCGAACTTGCCACAAAAAGCGTTGCCGAATCGGGCGGCCCTTTCGGAGCGGTCATCGTCAAGGACGGAAAGGTTCTCGCCGAGGCTTCGAACACCGTCACGCGAGACATGGATCCGTCCGCCCACGCCGAGGTCAACGCCATCCGCAAGGCGTGCAAGACTCTAAAGACCCACAGCCTTTTGGGCGCAGAAATCTACTGTTCGTGCGAACCGTGCCCCATGTGCCTCGCCGCCATCTACTGGGCGCGCATCGGAAAAATCCACTTCGCGGCGAGCCGCTTTGACGCAAAAGCGGCCGGTTTCGACGACGAAACGCTCTACTCCGAACTCGAAAAACCGATAAATTGTCGGAACATCCCGACCGAACACGTCGAACTTCCCGAATCCGCGGCACCGTTCACCGCCTGGAAAAACAAAAAGGACAAGGTAGAATACTGATGCGCATTTCCGAAAAAGAAGCCCTGGAACTTTTCAAAACGCCCCTGGATGAACTGTGCCTTTTGGCGAACGCCGAAAAGGAAGCGCGCCACGGGAAAAACATTTACTGGGTCAACAACCGGCAAATCAACTATACGAACGTCTGCGTCCTGCACTGCTCCTTTTGCGCATTTTCCAAAATCCGCAAGACCGATGCGAACGCCTACGACTGGACGCTCGAACAAATCGAAGCGAAGGCCCGTGCCGCTGTCGAAAACGGCGCCAAGGAGCTTCACATCGTGGGAGGTCTTCACCCCGACCATCCCTTCGAATACTACATCCAAATGCTCTCGGAACTTCGCAAAAGGTTTCCCGGCGTAAACCTCAAGGCGTTTACCGCCGTCGAAATTTGCCACTTCGCAAAACTTTCGGGAAGGCCCGTCAAGAGCATTCTCCTCGACCTGAAAGCCGCGGGCCTCGACGCTCTCCCGGGCGGCGGCGCGGAACTTCTCGGCGAAGAGATCCGCCAAAAAATTTGCGGCAAAAAGGAAACCGGAAAGGAATGGCTCGAAGTACACCGCGAGGCGCACAAAATGGGTATTCCCACCAACGCGACCATGCTCTTTGGGCACATCGAACGCCTCGAGGACCGCATCGAACATCTTTCGCTTCTTCGAAACCTCCAGGACGAAGCGACGGGATTCTTTGCCTTCATCCCGCTCGTCTATCACCCCGAAAACACGCCGCTCGGCCACAAGGTCAAAACGAAAACGTCCGAAGAGGACGTTCTCCGCACGATTGCCGTTTCAAGGCTCTTCCTCGACAACTTTCCGCACATCAAGGCCTACTGGATCCAGACGGGAATCCCGACCGCGTTAAAGGCTCTCCACGCCGGAGCCTCGGACATGGACGGAACCATCATGGAAGAAAAGATTACGCACGCCGCGGGAGCCGAAACGGAAACGGGCATGAACCCGGAAAAAATGCGGAACCTCGTCCTCGGCGAGAATCTCACACCTGTCGAACGCGACGCCCTCTACGACGTCATCTCCGTCGGCAAATAGGCGCACACCGTCATCCTGGAGGGATGTTCAGAGCTTAGAGCTTGGAACTTAGGTGAGGGTGGAG
>CAVBPX010000018.1:0-40630 GCA_963597395.1 Eggerthellaceae bacterium
AAAAGTGGCGAATACTGGATGTATTTGGCACTTTGAATGACGAACCAGCGCGAAGCGTCGCAACCAAATTTTTGAAAATGAATTTTTAGAGGTGACCAACTGATTAATCGGTGAAAAACTTTTTGTTTGAATCATCGCGCTCTTGACGGGCGCGATTTTTCGTTTTATATTGAACGGGCACTTTGCTCGGATGCGGCAATGTCGTCAAAGGATAGCGTCCTTTCCTAGATTTTTCAAAAATCGATTCCATTCCATTTTTTAAGGAGAAATTCCATGAAGCTTTTTCGAAAAGCTTTGCCTTTTGTCGTATTATCTTCCGTGAGCCTTTTTGCCGCGGATTACACCTATACCGATTCCCAGATGGGAACCTCGATTTCTTACCCCGGAACGCCTGTTTCGGCCGAAAAGATTCAAAATTCCGGAGCGGCGTATCTGTTCAACACCTATTGCACGGATATAGGCTCGGACGGAAAGTTCAAAAGCGGGGCATTCCAGGTGACAAAGCTTCGTCATCGCGTGCCCAGCATTCAAAGCAGGATCACGGTCGCAAAGTCCTCGGTGACGCTTACGCAGTATATGCTCCAGTGCGAAAACGAGGCGGAATACCGTGTGACGTGCGGAAACGGCCTTTCGTATTCCGGCAAACTGAACTGGAAAACGAACTATCGGTCGTGCAAAAAGGATTGCAAGACGGACAGTAAGAACTGGCAAACCATTTCGCTCAAGGATTACAACGCTTCGACGGGAAAGTTTCACCAGAAGGGCTTTTGCAAAAGCACGAACCAGGTTCCTTTCGACGAAATTTTCGAGCAGTGGAACATGCGCAAGGTCGCGCTTCCCAAGTTAAAATCCTCGACGAAAAAGCTTTCGCGTCCGGTCGTTTTTGTGCCGGGACACAATTCCTCGTTTTCCGTTTTCGGTGCAAAACCCGTCGGAAAGGAAGTGGCGACCAATTCGGATTATTTGAACGGCAAGGTTTCGGGCTACGAAGACGGCTCGCTTCCGGACGTAATCGCCCGCGATCAAAAACTGGACGTTTCGCAAAAGGGCATCAATTCGAACGGCCTGTATTTTTTCACGGCTCCCTACAAAAAGTTCGGAAACAGTTACGTGCAGGTGCTGCCGCATTGGAAGGACGACAAGGCGAAGGAATCCATCTCCTTTGCGCTTTACAAATATCTGGAAAAGATTTTGACGGCGCATTACGGAAGTTCCTGGAAGTCGGATGCTTCGAAACAGGTGGATCTTGTGGCCCACAGCCAGGGCGGCCTCGTAATTCGTGAAATGCTCCGCGGGCTTCGCGCAAATCCCAAACACTATCCCACGGGAAAATCGAACGCCGCCAATCACATCCGCCGCGTGGTGACCGTGAATACGCCGCATTTCGGGTCGGAACTCGCCGACGATTATGCGAACATTCAAAAGTCAAAGCCCGCCGTTGCCGCGTTCATCAAGGAAATTCAGGACCAGCGGAATCGCGAAAAGAAGGGAAACCGCTACTACTCGCGGGAACTGCTTTCGGCAAATGTCAAAAAGGATCTCGTCGAATTTTTCAAGACGGGCGCAGGAAAGTCCATTTCGGCGGAGGCCATGAAGGCCCTCGGAATCGGCAGCACGGCGCGAAATGTCATCGGGACCATTTTCTTTCCGACGGACAAGCTTGTTGCGGGTCTTGTGGGCACAAGTTCCGACGTGAAAGTCAAACTCGAAGGAAGCTATGTGGGAGACTTCAAGCTGAAGACGACCTACAAGTATCTTTTTGGCCTAAAGACAAGAACTCGAACGACGAACATTGACTTTTTGAAGCCGCTGCGCGATACGCTCTGGGCGTGGCACGTCGATGGTTCGCACCTTGCGACGCATTCCTCCTTTATTTCCAAATTGACGAAGGAAGGCTACCCCAAACGCCCGGACGGAACAAACGTGCAAATGCGTCCGATGTATTCCTCGGATATGCGCGGACTTCGGAACTTCTACATGAACCAGCTTTCCAAGGGAAGCACCAAGTTCTGCAAAAACGACAACGATATCGCGGAAAATTCCTGCCTGTCGGTGACGAACTTTATCAATGCGCTTCTTTACAAGTCCAAGGGCGTCAAACTGAAAAACATCAAGAGCATTGACGGATGGCTTGCCTTCTACAACAATCTGATGGAAGAATGGCTCGGTTCGAGCGATATTCTGGTGACGTCCTACAGCCAGCAGTTCATGGACAAAAAACAAAAGCTCGGACCCAAATATCAAAAGGAATTTCTTACTCCCAAAACCTACGACATTTACCTTTCGCAGGTTCCGAAGAAATATCCCTACAACCTGGTTCCGCACGGCGACATTCAGAGCTACGGCACCATCAAAAGTTCGGACTATAACATTCGCCTGCAAACGGTCGAAGTTGAAGGGGCGCCGCGGAAAGGCGCGGACCTTTACTGTGCACTGGACGATTCCAAATGCTCGCTCGGAACCAAAAAGCTGAAGCACAAGGATCTTTTGAACGTGCAGCCGATTGGCGGCATCGTGATGCTTGATTCGAAGCCCGAAAACGGCGGCGCCTCGTGAAAAGGCTCGCCTTGATATTTGCCCTGGGCCTTTTGGCCTGCTGCTCCTCGAGCGAAAATGTCGAACGCAAAACGCCCATTTTCGCATGGGAGTCCGCCGGGCTTTCGGTGGACTTTGACGAGGCGGAACGGCTCGGTTCGGGCATCGAAGCGGTCGCAAGCGTTGGCGAATATCTGTTTGCCCGAAACGACCGGAGATTTGACGGAAAGCGAAGCTATCAGCTTTTTTTCGGGAAGGCCGGAAGCCTTTTGTGGAAAGAACTGAAACTTCCGGGCGGCGATATTCCGAATGTTCTGTTTGCGGATTCCGGAGCGCTTTATGTGGGGACTTTTTTCAGCTTTCGCGGAGCGCGTCTCTGGAAGTTTTTCCCGGACAGGGAAATGTGGACGGAAATTCCGCTTCCCGTTCTCGATAAAAAGTTCCCAATCTCGGATTCCGCTTACGGAATTGACGGCATTGCCAAGTTTCGCGGACGTCTGGTGCTTTCCTTTTCGAGCGGAAGGAGCGGTGAACAAAATCCCGTTTACTTCGAAACGGAAAACGGATCGTGGAAAAACGGGAACAAGGGATTTCCGCCCGAGGAATCCTTTTTGCGGGCCGCGGAATGGAACGGCTCCCTTTTTGCCATGACATACGGGTCGGGCGTCTATCGTTTTGACACGGCGGACTTAGCCTGGCACCGTGTAAAGGCTCCGGCTGTCGTTTGCGAAAACGGGCCGTGGAACGATTCTTCGACGCTCTCACGGGATGCCGTTTCCTTCGACGGAAAGCTTCTTGTCGGCTACGCGAACCTCGAAGGCGCTTTTGCGCTTTTGCCCGACGGTTCCTGGTCGCAGCAAACCGAATGTTCCCTGATGCAAAAGGAAAACGGTTCCGTTCTTCTGGCGCAGGCGTTTCCTTCCGTCTATCGGTTCGTTCCTTTTCGCGATGGTCATATTGCTCTTGGCGAAGGGTCCGCCTTTTATTCGGCGAATTCGAAAATTCGGGTCGATTTGCCGCCGATTTCGGGCGTTTCCGAAATTTTGGACGGAACGCTCGTCGGGGATACTCTTTATGTGGCGGCTTTCCAAAAGGGCGTGATGAAAATTTCTCTCGCCGGACTGGATTCCGCTACACCCTCACAAACCATTCTTTTGGAGAATACAAAATGAAAAAACTCTGTCTTTGGGGAATTTCCCTTGCTGCCGGCACCGCTCTTGCCGCGGAAACGTTCGGCGGAATGGGCCTTGCCATTTACCCGTCCGCGACGGGTGCCGAAGTTGCAAGCGTCGTGCAAGGCGCCCCGGCGCATCTTGCGGGAATTGAAGTCGGCGATTACCTGCTTTCGGCGGATTCCGTTTCGCTTGCAGGCGAAACATTGGAATTTGATATGGAAGTTTTGCGCGGAACTCCCGGAAAAGCCGTTGAACTCGCCGTGTTGCGAAATTCCGATACGCTTTTTGTGCAGGTAAAGCGCGAAGCGATTGTCGTCAAAAAGGCATCCGAGGAATCTTCGAACTTCGCTTTTAAAACGAACAGCGAAGACGCCCTGACCTTTTTGGACGCGGTGGAGCTTCCGGGCCTTGAGGCAAATGTCTATGCCGCGAACCTGAACATCCCGGACGAATCCTTGGAGCGGCCTTTCGAAAATTTGGGGAAGGCAAAGCTTCGGTCCTTCGACCGGGACTTCATCCGCTTTGATGTGGAAGCTTCCGGGGAAGCCTCCGTGGAAATTTTTTCCGTCCACGGCGAAAGGCTGGAATCGCTTCGCATGGAATGCCTTGCCGGAACAAATCAGCTCGCATGGAACGGCAAGAGCCTTTCGCCCGGAAGCTATTACGTCCGCATTTCGCAAAACGGAAAAGCCTTGCAGGTGAAAGGGGTGCTCCGCTAATAAAAAGAAAGGAGCCGCGTCCGCGGCTCCTTTTGAAATTTTACTTGCGAGGTCCGTCGGCCTTGTAGCGCGCAATCACGGATTCATAAAAGTTGAACGTCTGCTTGGCGATGCTTTTCCAGCTGAAGACGTCAATCGCCCGCTTGCGGCTTTCCTCGCCGAACTTTTTGGCGAGATCCGGATTTTCGACGAGTGTGTTCAGCCCGCTCGCAAGCGCGTGCTGAAACGCGTCCGGGTCTTTTGGCTCAAAATCCGTGGAGGATCTTGCTTCGAGCGGCACGAGGAATCCCGTCTTGTCGTGGACGATGATTTCCGGAATTCCGCCGACGGCGCTTCCGACGACGGGAGTTCCGCAGCTCATCGCTTCGAGATTGATGATGCCGAACGGCTCGTAGAGGGACGGTGTGACGAAAGCGGTCGCATAGGTGTAAAGAACCCGCAGTTCCGTGTGCTGCATCATCTCCTGAATCCAGAAGATGCCGCTCCGCGTCTTTTGCAACGCCTCGATTTTGGATTTGCACTCCGCGGCGAGTTCCGGGGTGTCGGGGGCGCCTGCGCAAAGTACAATCTGCACGTCCTTTCGAATGTGCGGAATTGCGCCGATGAGCTGAGAAATTCCCTTTTGCCTTGTAATTCGTCCGACGAAAAGAATAAAGGGCTTTCCGCGGTCAATGCCGTATTTGTCGAGAACTTCCGGCTCGAATGTCGGCTTGTAAAAGTCCGGGTCGATGCCGTTGTAGATGACCTGTACGCGGTCGGAGGGGACTCCGTAAAGTTCCATGACGTCGCGCTTCATTTCCTTGGAAACGGCAATGACGCCGTCCGCGGATTCGTATGCGGTACGTTCTATCCACGAACTCATCCGGTAGCCGCCCGTGCCGAGCTGTTCCGCTTTCCACGGACGGTGCGGTTCGAGAGAGTGCGTCGTAAGGACGAGCGGGCAGTCCAAAAGACGGCTCGCCAGGACGCCTCCGAAGTGGCTGTACCACGTGTGACAGTGGACAATGTCGATGCCTTCAAGGCTCTTTGCCCATTGCAGGTTGATGTCGAGTGGATTCAGAATTTTGGACATCCGGGGGTCGGCGGGGGAGCCTCCGAGCTTTGGCGAAAAACCGATCGCGCGGAGGTTCTTTTCGGTCTCGTTCTGGTTTCCGAAGGCGCGGGCCTCGATTTGGCAGTGGGCCTTCAGTTCGCGCGAAAGAAACTGGACATGGATACCGGCACCGCCATAGATGTCGGGAGGAAATTCATTGGTGAGAAGGGCGACTTTCATGCCCATAAATCTATCTAAAATTCCGTTCGAACGCAAATTTCCCTGTTTGCGTCTATTCCTTCAGGGCGTTTTCGATCGCTTCCACGGTCAGAATTTCCGAAAGGACGTTCCACTTGCCGGAAACGGGTCGGTAAACGGCGTAGGCGGGAACGCCGCTCTTGCCGAGCTTTTGAAGAAGCTTCGTGACTTCGGAATTTTCGAGCGTGTAGTCCGCTTTGACGAGAATGGCGTTTGCATTCGAAAGAACCTTTTTGGCCGCATCCCCGGAAAGAACGACCGCTTCGTTCGTCTTGCAGGTGAGGCACCAGTCCGCCGTCACATCGATAAAAATCGGACGGTTTTCTTTTGACAGGGCTTCAAAGGTTTTTTCCGAATACAGGTACCAGCCGTCCTCGTCGAGCGACATCTCGGCCTGGGCCTTGGCGCGGGCTTCTACCGCGTTCGTAATGAGCGGCTTGCAGACAAAAAACCAGAGGGCGAAAAGAAAAACGGCAATGGCGCAAAGCGCGGCCGGTTCGCGGACAAAAGGCTTGTCCGGCCGAGCGAACTTTCCGAATGCGACCGAAAGAACCATCGAAAGAATTCCAAAGGCTCCGGTGACCGCGGCGCCCGCCACGCCCGTCATGGAAAACGCCACCCAGACGAGCCAAATCGCCGAACCGAGCAAAAAGAGCCCGAGAATCTTTTGCACCTTGACCATCCAGGGACCGGGCTTCGGAAAGACCTTGAGAACGGCCGGGAAAACGGCGACGAGAATATACGGAGAGGCAAGTCCAAGTGCCGCCGCCACAAAAAAGAGAACGAGAACGGACGGCGATTGCGTAAAGGCGAACCCCATCGCGCTTCCCAAAAAAGGCGCGGAACACGGCGTGCTCAAAAGGACCATCAGAATGCCGCTTGCAAAGGCTCCCCCGAGACCTTTTTTGTGCGTCGCCGCGTCCATTTTGGTGAGGGCCGTCCCCGGCAAAAAAAGTTCAAAGGTTCCAAAAAGGTTCATGGCGAACGCCGCAAGCAAAACGACCATAAAGGCGATAAAGCCCGGGTTCTGAAACTGGAATCCCCAGCCCGCGAGACCGTTCCCCGCCTGAATCAAAATGACGATACCCGCGAGAATCAAAAAGGACATTAGAATTCCGAGGACGAGCATTCCCGTTTCTTTCCAAATGCGGCTTTTGCTTGCACCGGCGCTTTTCGTGAGGTTAAAAAGCTTGAGAAACAGAACGGGCAGAACGCACGGCATCAGGTTCAGAATGAGCCCGCCCAAAAAGGCAAACCCGAGAAGAAGGATCAGCGGCTTACCGGCGTTTTTTTTTAAAGGCTCCTCGGGTGCGGAAACGTTTTGGCTCTGTTCAAACGTCCGGATTTGCAGCGAAGCGTGGACGGTTTGCGGCGCAAGGCAAATCTGGCTGCACGCCTGGTATGAAAAATCGACGTTCGTCGTGCTCGTATCGTAATCGGCCGAAAAATTCCGGACGGGAATCCGCACCTCGAAAGTTCCCTTGAAAACCAGATTTTCAAGGTCCAGCGCCTCGCTGTATTCGCGAATCGGTTCGGGCCAAATCGGGTTTTCGAATTCAATTCCGCGGGCCCGGATGTCGAGCGTCGAAGGTTTTAAAAATTCGTCCGCGGCGACGTTCGCGTTGACGTGCCAGCCTTCCGGAATGGTGATGGAGACGGTGACGACCGTTCCTTTTTCGAGGGCGCCCGCCGGGTAAAAAATTTCGAGGCGCGGGGGCGCCATGTTGTTGAGCGAGACCGTCTGGAAGTCGTCGGCGCTTGCCGTGTAAAATCCCGAAAGCAGAATGAAAAAAGTAAATAGTACTTGCAACCGAACGGTTGCGAAATTGACAGAAACGGATTTTTTCAAACCGGGACTCCTTTTGAATTCCTATTTTTAAACTTGTCGTTTTTTGCCTGTTCCCGAATTTGGTCAGGAGCTACATGGCCTACATTCAAGGGCCCGTTCGCAATCAGGATATATTGAGCTTTTGGAATCGGCATCGGGTTCAAATCTACAAATTATGTAGTCTAAAGATGAACCGGTCCGATTCCATTTCGGACGTGATGCAGGATGTCTATATTCGGCTGCATACGCATTTTGAAGAGGTGATCTGTTCGGAAAAGCCCTTGTCCTGGCTGTTCAAGGTCACCGAAAACGTTTGCCAGGATGAATTCCGCAGGTTGCGCCGCGAAGGGGGCGTCTGCAAAAATTTTTTTCGCTATTCGGTAAAACACGTTGAAAAATTTCGCAAGGAGCTGGAAACCGAATATCAGCTGAACGCCTTTCTGGACTCTCTTTCGCCAAGACTCGGAACGCTTGTCGAACTTCACTACCTAAAAGGATTTTCAATCGGGGAACTTTCCGAAATTTCCGGAACTTGCCGCTCGACCGTCGCAAAGCATTTGGTCCAGTCGTTGTCGAAAATGCGCAAAAAGGCCTCGGAACCGGTGAAAGTCTCCTGAATTTTTGGTAATATTGACGAGTGAAGTTTTGGCTCCGCTCTCTCCTCCTTTTTTGCGTGTCGTGCGCCTTTGCGCTCGATGCGTGGAAGAACTTTTCAAGGTCCGATACGTTTTATTCGGCGGCTCTTGTCGATAACGTTCTTGTCTTGGGGACGGACGGCGGAGTCCGCATTGTTTTAAACGACGGCACTTCGACGGTTCTCGCCTCGGCAAGCGGTCTCGAGTCGGCGGATATCCGCGCGGTCGTCCGGTCGCAAGACGGGGAACTTTTTGCCGTCTCCGCGGACGGGATCATTTCGAAGCTTTTGGAAAATAACCGCTTTCTGGTTCTGAACCGGTCGTTTGCTGAGTCCTCGTCGGAACTTGTGCCCGGGCTTGTGGAAGCGTCGGGCAAAATTCTCGTACTCGGATTTCGGAACAGGATTGCTTTCTTCGACGTGGAAAAGGGAAAGTCCGTCGTGAGCCTTTCGCGCGTCGGAAGCGTTTCGCTCAAAACGACGTCTCCGTCCGCAATGCTCGTGTCGGGAGATTCCTTGTTCGTTGCGCTCGGCTCCGACGTCTATGTCCGGGAAATGTCCTGGGACGCTCTCGATTCGGACATTCTTCTCGCCGATCCTTCGTCCTGGACGCTTGCCGGAACTTTTCACGGGGATTCTTCCGCCACATCCATCCGGAGGCTTTCCGTCTCGTCAAAAACCTTGCACGCGGATTTTGCCCAAACGCTTTCGCCGATCGTTGCCTGCGGGGACACTTTAAAAGCCAAACGCTTTCCCGAACTGTGGAAGGATGACAGTTCCCGCGTCTCGAAAATTCTCGAGGGCGACGGATTCGCCTATCTCGTCGGGGAAAATTCCGCCTGGTATTACGACGGGGAACTTTCGGACGTTTCGGCGTGGACGGGATTTCAAATGGAAAGTCCCTACGTGGCGCTTCCCTATCTTGTCGGGGAAGGCGGCGTGACCGTCTATTCGTCCAAAGGGGATTTCGGCTGGAGTGACGGCGAAACGTTCCTTTATGCACAGTCGATGGGAGACCTTCCCTATTATGCCGGGACGGAAGGCTACGACCGCCGTTTGAAAAATCTGGAAACGCTTTCGGACGGAATGACGCTTGTGAGTATTTGGGGATTCGGATTTCGGCTTTATGCGGAGTATGGCGGCGAACTTGTGGGATCCGTAGGTCTTGAAGAATCGAACTGCGCCGAGCGTTACCTCACGAATTACATCGTACCGACCGGTGTGACGGCGGCTCCGGACAGTTCCGGCTGGCTTGTGAGTTTTTGGGGAAGTTCCGCTTACGGATTAGGCTACATCGACAAGGCCGGAAACATCAGCTGTGCAAACGGGTCGGGGAGCGGCAAATATTCGGGACCGCTCAAGGCCAAATGGTCGGACGACGGCTCGGAATGGATTCTTTACTCGGGCGCCGGGAAAACCTCGGGCGTGGACGGCTCGGGCGCCCTGGACGTTTTCCGCATTCGACCGGTCTCGGAAACGGGCGGCGAACTTTCCATCATCGAAAAGGAAACGGTTCCGACTCCGGACAATTACGTTGCAATCGACATGGATTTCGACAGCGACGGGAGACTTTGGGTTGTCACGAATATCGCGTTCGGCTATCTCGAAAGCGGAATGGATTCCGTCCAGGCTCCGCACAAAACTTCCTCGTTCGAACAGGCGAGCCTTTCCTCAATTTCCGTTGACGCCAAAAACAGGCTCTGGATAGGAACGGTCGGAAAAGGCGCCTTCATGGTAAAGAAAACGGGAGCTTCTCCCGATACGATGGCTGCGACAAAATTTGTCAAAAGAAACGGACTTTTGGACGATGCCGTGTATGATGTTGCGGTGGACGGGAAAAAAGGCGAAGTCTGGTTTGTGCATCGGAAGGGCGTTTCGCGCTACGTGCGCACCGATTTGCGGGAAACTTCTTCGTATATGACGTCGGAAGGCCCGAAGTTCAAGGCCTACCCGAATCCGGTGCGCTTTGACAGGGGCGAGACGTTTACGTTCGAACACATTTCGGAATCCGCGGTCGTCTCCATCTACAATTCCGGGGCGCACCTCGTCCGTTCGTTTGAAGGCGACGAGCTTTTGGGCGGGCGCCTCGTGTGGGACGGTCGCGATAAACGGGGCGTTCTCGTCGCACCGGGCGTCTATCACTACATCGTCAAGAAAGGGTCCCGCAAAAAGCAGGGAAAGATTCTCGTCATCCATTAAAGGGAAAGGCTCACGATGAAGCGCGAATTTCAAAATCGGAAAACGGCTGTAAAAATTTTTGCCGCGGGACTTTTGGCGGCGGCCTTTTTTGCCGGGTGCGCGTCGCAGCGTCAAAAGCCCGTTTGCGCCGAAATCGAATACCGATTGAATCACACGGCGATGTCGCCCGACCAGCGGGAATGGACCTCCGAGGAACTTCGCGCGTGCCGAGAGGAACAGGCGGAATACGCCAAGACGGATACGCTCACGAACAAGTTCAAAAAGAGCATCTACGAAATGTACGAAGATTCCAAAAAGGATTCCGCAAGGGCGGACTCGCTGCAGGCTTCGCCATGAACATTCAAAAACTCCGAAGCGAAATTCCGCATCGCCTGATGCAAATTGCGGAGCGGATTCGGGCCGCGGGCGGAAAATGCTTTCTCGTCGGCGGTTTTGTCCGCGATGCCATCCTCGGCAGGGATTCCCGCGACTTTGACGTGGAAGTTTATGAAATTCACCAGGACGAACTTTTAAAAATCCTCTCGGATTTTGGACGTCCCAATTTGGTGGGGAAGGCCTTTGGCGTTGTCCACCTCGTGTCGAAAGGTCTCGAACTGGACTTTTCCTTTCCGCGGACCGAAAGCAAGGTCGGTGAGGGGCACCGCGGCTTTTTGGTCGAAACGCATCTGAACCTGACATTTGCCGAGGCCGCCCGGCGGCGCGATTTTACCGTGAACGCCATGGGACTTTCGCTCCCGGACCTGGAACTTTCGGACCCGTATGACGGCGCGGGCGATTTGGAACGTCACCTGCTCAGGCACGTCTCCGAGGCCTTTGCCGAGGATTCCCTTCGGGTCCTTCGCGGCGTACAGTTCGCTTCGCGGTTTTCCCTAAGGCTCGCTCCCGAAACAGCCGAGCTTTGCCGTTCGCTTTCGCTCTCGGATCTTTCGACGGAACGCATTTTCGAAGAGTTCAAAAAGTGGCTCCTCAAACCGGGCCGTCCGAGCTTCGGGCTTTCGGCGTTCCTCGAAATGGACCTTCGGCGCTTCTTCCCGGAAGTCCAGCCGCTGAGCGGATCCTTCGAAAATCTGGGAGCGCTCCTCGACGGCATCTCCGCCGAGCTTCCCAAAATTTCGGACCCCGTTTCCAGAGAGGTTCTCGCCTTTACGGCCCTGCTTTCCGGGGCAAAAAACGTCCAGGACGTGAACCGTTTCCTCTCCCGCATCACGAACGAGGTCAAACTGTTGAAGCGCGTTCCCGCGCTGTTCGAGGCTCTACCCGCTTTTGTCGAACGGGCAAGGCTCGGGACCTTTGACCCGGAATTTCTCCGCCGCGCATCGGTCGCTCTCGACGGCCTCGGGCTGGTTCGCGCCTACCTCGCATCGACCCCCGAACTTTCGGAAAGCCTTCGCGCCCAAAGTGCCGAGGCTCTTGCGCTTTCGGCCCAAAGGCTCGGCGTTTTCGACAGTGCACCCAAACCGCTTCTCCGCGGCGCGGACCTTCTCGAATTCGGCATTTCGCCCGGGCCTCTTATGGGGAAAATCCTTCGCGAAGAATTCGAACTTCAGCTGCAAGGAAAAATCGAAACCCGCGAAGACGCGCTCCGTTTCGGCAAAAATTCTATTTCCAGCGGAACAGTCTAAAGATCCCGAGCGGCACCGCCACCGCAATGACGGGCACCTGCAAAATTTCCGTCATCGGGAGCGCTTTCAAAAGTTCCGTTTCGCCCAGCCGGACGGCTCCAATCGACAAAAAGACCGCATCGACAAGAACCTTGACGGCAAAGGGCACAAGGAACCAGCTCCACGGAAATCCCAAAAGGAGCGCAAACCACGGCGATAAAAAGAGCCAGGCGTAAAAGGTGTAAATCAGCGAAAGGAAAAGCGTGTAGAGATGGTTCGTGTAATGCGTTCCGTTGCTCGCCCAGCGCGCTCGCTGGTTCAAAAGTCCTTTCAGGGAATCCACCGGGGCGGTCTTTACGACGGCATTCTTGTCGAGGTTGTAGCAAAATCCCACGTCCGGTTCGTGAATCATCTTGTGCACCAGCATATCGTCATCGCCGGACGAAAGGTGCACCAGGTCGCCAAAGCCCCCGACCCGGAAAAAGAGTTCCTTTTTGTAGGCGAGAGCCGCGGCACTTGCGACAAGGGGCATTCCGAGGCTAAAACCGGCCGCTTCGATGGAAGTGTAGCCGAGAGTTTCGAGTTTTTGGTAGGCGTGGATGATTCCGTTTGACCCGGAATTTCTTTTGGGGCCCTGCACAATGGCGATGTTTCCCCGGAAGCGGCCCGCCATGGAGCGTATCCAGCCCGCGGGCGGAATGCAGTCCGCGTCCATCGTCATCAAAATCTCGTATCGGGCCTTTTTAAAACCCGTTTCGAGCGCGCGTTTTTTGGGGCTTTCGAGAAAAGGCGCATCCATCGGGATGTTCACCACGGAAAACCGCGGATGCGTTTTCGCAAAGTTTTTCAGAAGTTCGGGCGTTTTGTCCGTCGAGCGGTCGTTTACGCAAATGACTTCCCACTCCCCGTCGTAATCCTGGGAGTTTAATGCTTCGAGCGTCCGCAAGGCGTGCTCTTCCTCGTTTCGCAGCGGAACGACCACTGAAACGCTCCATTTCTTTTCGGAATCTCCCGGATGTTTCCTTGCGCGCAAAAGTCCTATCGAAAAAAACAGGAACAGGGCGGCGTAGAGGGCCGTCAAAACTCCGAGAATGCAAACGCTCAGCATAACAAGCCAAATATATTATTTCTAATTTCCCCCGTATGATTCATCCTTCCGCCTGTGTCAGCCCAAATGCGAAAATTGCGCAAAGCGCATGCATTGGCCCGTGGTGTTTGGTCGAGGATTTTGCCGAAATCGGCGAGAACGTCGTCCTCGAATCGCGCGTCCACGTCCTTCCCCGTGTAAAAATCGGCGAGGGAACGGTCGTCTTTGACGGGGCGAGCCTCGGAAACATTCCGCAGGATCTCAAATTTGCGGGCGAGGAAACTTCGCTTGAAATCGGCGCCCGCGCAAGGATTCGGGAATACGTGACGGTGCACTGCGGCACATCCCTCTCGGGGAAAACCGTCATCGGCGACGATGTGCTGCTTATGGCCTACGTCCACGTCGCACACGACTGCGTCATCGAAAACGGGGTCGTCATTTCGAACGGGGTCCAGCTCGGCGGACACGTCCACGTCGGAGAATTTGCAAACATTGGCGGCACGGCGGGCATCGCCCAGAACTGTCGAGTTGGCGCGTTCAGCTTTGTCGGAGCGTCCCTCAAGGTCGATAGGGACGTCCCGCCCTACATCAAGGCTCTCGGAACCCCGCTTCGCTTTGCGGGCGTAAACCTCCACGCACTCCGCAAGCATCCGGAACGTTTCCCGGAAAGCCGCATCGTCGAAATTGAAAGGCTCTACCGCGAATTTTACCATTCCGCGGAGCCGCTCTCGCAGGGCATCCAAAAAATGGCGAAGTCCAAAGACTCCGCCATCGCCGCATTCTTTTCAAAAGGGGAATTTTCCCTCGTCCGCTAGTTCTGGAAAAGCGCCGCGAGAATTCCCGGATACCAGGCGTTTTCGTTCCGGTCATAGGCTTCAAATCCGCCGACCTTCGTAAATCCCCAGTAGTGCCAGCTCATGTCGTATTTTTCGGCAGCGGCCACGGCTTTCTTGGTCCACAGGGCAAAATACTTGTCGCTTGGGCCTTCGCTTCCGCAACTGCTTCGAAGCCCTGCCGCCACGCCGAACTCTCCCATGTTCATCGGAATGTGTCCGCCGTTTATGTCCGGGAACCGGGCCTGGGCCTTTGCCACATACTTTGCCATGTCGGTCGAGGCCGAAGTCGTATAGGTCTCGTCTCCCTTGCAAGCGTAGCCGTGACCTTCGTGCGTAAACGTATAGGGCTCGTAGTAATGTCCCGAAAAGATGATGTTTCCGTCCTGCGGAAGCGTCAGCGCGTCAATGTCCGCAAACTTGGCGGCGTGGTAGGACTGGAACATGATGGTTTTTCCCGGCGCCGCGGCCCGAATAATATTGTAGGCGCTGAGCATAATGTCGTTTAACAGATCCGCGCTCTGGACCGTCGGCTCGTTCAGAATGTCGAACATGAGCATCGAATCCGGGAACGCGTTGAAGGTGGTCGCCACCTGCTGCCAAATCGCCAGAAAATGGAGCTTTTCCGCTTCGTAGGCGGCAAGGCTGTCGGCGTTTGTCGGGTTTTTGTAATAGGAGTTTCCGGCTTCCATAATCTCGTAGTCCCAGTGAAAGTCCATAATGACGACAAGGCCCGCGTTTACGGCGAGTGTCACGTCTTCCAGGACTCCGGCCAGGCGCTCGGGATTAATCTCGTGGGTCACCGGATTGGAATTGTGCTGCCAGCGAACCGGGAGACGGATGGAGTTAAAACCCGCATCCTTGATAATCTGGAAGTCCCCGTCCTGGATGGGGTTTCCCCAGCCCGCGTCCAGGTCGTCGTTGTAGCCGTAGTTGTAAGGTTCCTCGGGAATGTGGTTTGTGCCCGGATCCTTGTAGCTTGCATATGAGTTCGATTCCCAGGAGTTTCCCATGTTGATGCCCCGGCCGAGCCTTGCGTTCATGGCGCGACCCGCGGAATAATCGACGGGAACGGGCACGTAGGCCTCTTTCGAATCGCTGGAGGTGTCGGAAGCCGCTGCGGGAGTTTTTCCCGAATCGCTCGTGCAGCCCAAAAGAAGAACCGCAGCCAAGGAAAGTGCCGAAAATGCAAAAAGTTTCATAGGGAGCCTTTAAAAGGAAGTACAGTCCAAAACTAATCTTTTTTAAAAAGAGGGTAATCCCGCCGATGCATAAAAAGATGTTTACCGGTGAAAACGCCTAAATTTGATGAATTTACAAAAAACGGGGAAGTTTTTCCAATTGAAAGCGTTTTTTTGCAAAAATCGAAACGGGAACGGTCCAAAAACAAATTATATTATGGCTCATCGGATTTTGGAGAATTTTAAACCTATGAACGCCAAAATACAGAAAACCATCTGGAAGTGCTTGTTCCTGTCGCTTCTTCTTGTGTCATTTTCCTCTGCGAGCCTCGGGTTCGGCGACTATCGCGACCGCGACCAGTCCCGCTTTACGGTGCAGCCCGCAAAGCCTTTCCGCCCCGACAAGGACGTGGTGACGGTTATCATGCGCGAGGCCATTCCCCGCGGAGGCGGATACACCTACCAGTACCCGCGTGAAAACCCGGAACCGTTCATGACCGACAAGTATGCGAAGGAAGGCGCCCTTTCGATGGAAATCGAGCTGATTGCGAGCGACTACTCCGGCGTTGCCATCTGTATCGCGGGTTCGGTCGATCTCACTCCCTATCTCGAGGAAGGCGTGCTCGAATTTTGGATCAAGGGCGAAAAGGGTGGCGAAAACGCTCTCTTCGTGCTGGTTGACGACGGCGTCAAGAGCGGCGGCGAATCCCTCCAGGTCAAGCTCCGTTCCAAGAGCCTTGGCGAAATTTCGACCGAGTGGACACATTTCAGCATCCCGCTCAAGCTGTTCGGCATGACGGGCCTCTACTGGGATGCGAAGAACACCCGCGACGTGATGCTTCCCTTTGCCTGGGACAAGTTCAAGGGATTCCGCATCGAGGTTCGCAAGGACGAAAACGAGTCCTTCAAGGTCTGGATCGACGATGTCGTCATCAAGAAACACGGCAAGCCCTATGAAGGCCCGGCCAACTATCCTTTCCGCAATGCGATTTAAGGGGTCTTATGCGTAAACTGGTTTCTTCTTTTCTAATCGCTTCCTGCGTTTCCGCAGTCTGGGCAACGCCCACCCAGGTGAAGCTCGATTCCATCCATGCGTCTCTTGACACCCTTTCCGGAAACATGGAATCCACGATTCTCGGCAAGGACGATCTGCCGGTGGCGGTCTCCGGTTTTATGGCGTTCCGCGTCAAGAACTTCCATTATTCCGAAACGGCTCCCGCCTTTGCAAGCGACAAGGCGCGCACGGCCGTGGACGCCATTTTCAAGGCGAACGTCGTCGCCATGCCGAACTCCTACATGACCCTGTGGACGAACTTCGCATTCCCGTTCGACCTCTCCGGTACGTTCGGCAACAAGTATGCGACGCAGCCGACAGGCGTTCCGACCTACGACGAACGCGTCCTCTACGACCATTCGACCGACTACTATTCCTCGACCATCGACGAAGAGTTCAACGTCGGTGCCGACATCCGCGCAGGCGTCTTCGGCGCCTATGTGACGGCCGGCGGCGTCATTTGGGCAAATGCCTCCCCGCTCACCATGTGGGAACGCGAAACGGCTCCGCGTTTCTCGTGGCAGTATGAACTCTTCGAGGACGAAAAGACTGTCAGCACCTATTACAAGGAAAAGTCCTTTAAGCCGGTGAAGGAAGGCGGTCGCGCCTTCTGGACCAACCGCTCGTTCGGCGGCATCTTTGCAAACGTCTATCAGCTGCCGTACAACATGAAGGCGCAGTTCATGGTTTCCCAGCCGATGGATATGGACCTTGGAACGCGCGACGGTCTTCGCCTCTATGCGGGTCAGCCGGGCGAACTCGAAACCTACGGTCTTCACGATTTCCGCGGCAACGTCTATCACGCCCGTATTGCCAAGGATAAGCTCTTTGAAACGATGACGCTCGGCGTCAATTACATGGGCGTCGTCTTTGACAAGGGCATCATTTACGAAGACGAATTCCGCATTTACCAGCTGCTTGCCGACACTCTCGTGTCCCTGCAAAATACGCATGTCGCCTCGATTGACATCAGGGGCAACATCACCCCGAAGCTGTATTTGATGGCGGACATCGCCATGAGCATCACGGACTCCACCAATTTCTACAAGGCGGAAGATGCCGCGCAGAATCACGGTTACTCCAAGGACGCCTATCGGTCGGCTACGGCGACTCCGCAGGTCGGCGTCTATATCAAGGCGCAGAGCAAGTATATCGAAGGCTGGCCGATTACGGTCGAAGGCATTTACCTGCCGAAGGACTTCTACTCGCCGTATTCTCTGAGCAACCCGTCCCGCTTCACCAGCTGGCGCAAGGACGAAATGTACCTGAACGGAGGCTCCCTCCGCTACACGCCCAACATGATGGGTCTGAACATCAAGGTCGAACCCACGTTCAACCGCGGTTACCTGGACTTCCAGTATGGACAGCATCGCCAGGTCGAGGAAGGGACGGACGTCCTGGTGTTCAACTACCGCTTAAACGGCCGCAACATGTGGGAAAGTACCAACTCCTGGACTAAGCACAAGCCCATCTTCTGGGCGGACTCGGGTAATGCCAAGCCGCGTGCCAGCGGTTACGTGGCCCGCACGGGCGTTCTTGAACCGGGCGTCGGCATCAAGCTTCGCCGTCAAAAGGGCGGACTTTACGGCGGAACCTGGGAAATGTGGGAATCCTTCGTCGCCTACCAGAATGTGGAACAAATTCAGAAAGGCGAGGTTCCGAGCCATGCCAAGTGGTCTTCCTACATCTCCGCGATGGGCGGCTACGATATCGGTCACTGGTTCGGCACCGACCGCAACATTATGATGACGGGCTATGCGGCTCTCTCCGGCATTTCGACCACCATTGCTCCGATAGCCTACAGCGAAGACCAAAAGGACATGCTCTTGTGGAGCTTCTACGGACAGTTCGAACCGACCGTCGCCGTCACTCCGAAGTTCCATATGGTCGGCATCCTCGGTCTTGAAACGTTCCGCTCCAAGTATGCCTACACGGGCTACTCAATCAGCGCCACCCTGTCAAAGCAGTCTTCCCTTTATAACGAAGTGGGTTCTTCCTACTACGCCTATGCGCCTATCAACTATCTGGAAACGGCCATCGGCCTGGGCTTTGACTGGGACTTTGCGGACCGTGCCGGACTTCACTTCCGCTACAAATGGATGACGCATTCCGACGAAAACCTTTCCGTGAACGATTGGCATTCGCATTACATCGCGGCCGAAACCAAGGTTTGGTTCTAAGGAGGGCGTAAACGATGACTATGAATATGAAAAAACTTTTGATTGCCCTCTTTGCCGCCTCCGTTGCCGCTCCCGCCGCCACGGAATGGCAGACCCAGGAACGTCTGGACGCAAAGGTGGATTCCGTCAACGCCAAACGCGGCGTTCAAATCGGCGGAAAGATCCGCGCCGTGGCGCAGGCTTCGTACTTCGATACGGACAATGACCCGACCGGCATCAACAATATGCCCGAAACGGAACGGAACGAATTCGGCGCCGCCGACCTGGACTTCCACTTCCGCCCCTACGAGTTTGTCCGTGCAAACGTGATGCTCCGCATGGAAGCGGGCATGCAGGAATACTTCTCTTCGGCCTCCAAGATGCTCTCCGTCGGCTGGCTGAATGTTGAAGGCAACATCGGAAATTCGTTCTACTGGGTCGTCGGCGACTTCCGACAACAGTATTCTCCGCTCACGCTCTTCTCTCCGGACGTCGAGATTCTTTACGAACCGACCATCTTTGCGAGAAAGCGTCACATGGCGGAATCCCAGGAGCTTCTGGAAGGCAACCAGCGCAATCTGCAGGGTGCAAACGTCCAGTTCCGCCACTATTTTAACAATACTGTGGGCGAGTTCCGCGCCGAGGCTCTTGCCGCAAGGCTCAACCGGACTTCCGTCCTGGACCTTTCGGGCGCCGAAGGCAACATCCTCCCGAACGATTCCGTCGCCGGGGCGTCTCTTGCGTCCAACACCGACAAGTGGGCTATTGCCGCGAACCTGGAACTTCTCCCGCTGAACAAGAACCTCTACGTCGGCGTTACCCCGATGTACATCTTTGACAACGAGGATTCCTACACTTACACGTATCGTCATCCCGAAAACAACATCAACGAAGCCTACGTGCTTTCCGACATCAACCCCTACGAAACCGATCCGCAAAAGACGATGATCGTGAGCGGTCGCGTCGGCGGCGACATTGCCGGGTTCCTCGGAAACAAAAATCTGACGCTTGACCTCGTTGCGGAATACGCCTATTCGTCCGACGAAATCCGCAAGCACACATCGACTCCGGTGGTGGACCCGACGACGGGAACCTTTGTGGTCGATGAAAACGGCGAGGCGGTCTATACCGATGTTTCGACCAAGGAAAACCTGAACGGTTCCGCCCTTCTCGTGACGCTAAACGCCGGCTACAAATTTTCGGAAGATATGGGACTTTCCCTCGGATTAAACTTTGTGCGGAACGACAGCAACTGGTTCAATAACCTCGCTCAGTCCCCCAAGTTCTTTGCCCGCCGCATTTTGAATTCGGACAAGGACGGCGACGCCATCAAGTATGGCGTAAACGCTCCGCTGTATTCCACGTTCGACGCTCTCTACAACTTCTCGCCCAAATATTCTCCGGCTTCCAAAACATTGATGACGGATGACGACGGCATTGCGGACGGACAGACGAAGAGCTACAATATCGCCCCGTTCAACAAGAGTTCCTGGAAGGGCAACGTCTATTCCCGCTCCCAGCTCGCCTTGATCGAAACCTTGACCGACCCGGCTCTCCAGCTCACGCTTCCGAACGGGCTTGCCACTTCGAACCGCCAGGGCGCCCGCGGCAACGTGACGTTCAACTGGAAAAATTCTGTCGAAGTGCAGGGCCTTTTCAGCTACTTCAACCAGGTCGCCCCGATCGCTCTCTACAAGGAAGCGACCTATATGGAATTCGGCGGCGGCGCGAAAGTCGATGTGTTCAAGATTCTCGGCTTCCAGAAGCCTCTTGAACTTTCCGGCTCCTACAAGCATTCCGAACGCAGCATCGATACCGACAACTGGGCTGCCCTCGGCCTTGCCGACGGCACCGCGGAACTCAAGAGCGACTTTATCAACGCCGGTCTGTATGTGCAGTATTTGCCGCGCCTCGGCTTTACCGCGGGCCTTCAATACATCAACACGGACTACAATGATTACGAAGGACAGCTCCGCGGTCTTTCCGCTCCGCTCCTTTCGAGCAAGCAGATGCAGTGGATGATTGGCCTCGACTATTCGCTCGCCGACAACGCCTGGCTCTCGCTCAACTTCGGAATCGTTTCGGTCAAGAACGAATACAACACGTCCGCTTTGCTCGGCGCTGACGGAACAGTCTCTTCCGAAGCTCTCGAAGCCGCGACCAACCTTCCTTCTTACGCCACCGTCGATGCCTCCGGGAAATACACGCATGAGTTTTCCCAGACCGTCGTAGAAGCTTCCATCAACGTGGAATTTTAAGGGGAGGAACTAAGTTATGAAATCGAATATGAAAATGCATTTGTTCGGATTCTCCTCGGTGCTCTTCCTTTCGGCCGCCGCGGCCTTTGCCGCCCCGGAACAGGATACGATTGCCGTCCAGCAAAAATCGCTGCTGGAAAAGCTCGATTCCCTGAACGACGCCGTTTTGGGCCTTCGGGTAAACGGTTCCGTAAAGGCCGGGATTTTGACCTCGATGGCAAAGTCGGACCAGTTTGCGGACAATTCCCCCACGCAGGAAAGCCAGGCCTACACGACCGCGAACCTGGTCTTTACGGCTCACCCGAGCTCCGAAACGGAAGTGCGCGTCGAAGCCCGCCTTCACAAGGACTGGCAAAGCGGCTACGAAGAAAACAACAACCCGGTCATCGGACACTGGTTTTCTTATGACGGCTTGATTCTCAACAAGCATGTGGCCTTTAACCTCGGCTATATGCGTGTCGGTTACACGCCCTACACGCTCTATACGCCGCAGCCGAACCTGCTTCAGGAACCGGAAGTCTTTGCAAACGCCCGGTCCGACGCCATGGCGCTCCGCAATATGGATACGACCTCCCGCCGTTTGCTGCAGGGCATCAATGTGGAGTATCACAGCGGTTCCCTCGGATTTATCGACGATATTCGTGCGCAGGCGACCGGTGCGCGTCTCCGGAACATTGCCAAGAAGAACGACGAATCCTTCTTTGACTTTGACTGGGCCGACCGCTATCTCTTTGGCGGACGCCTGGGCGTAGAGGCTTACGGTGCGCGTCTCGGTGTAAACTATATCGAGGTCTTTGACCGCAAAAAGAGCTTCTCTTCGCACGATTTGGATCCAAAGGATACGGTCACCCTGGACGACAACAAGGTGTTTTCCGGCGAACTCGGGTTTGACTCCAAAAAGATCCTTCCCGACCTGCCCGTTTCCTTCGGCCTAAACGGCGAACTGGCCATGTCCTGGTGGACTGCGGACGCCTATCATCAGGAGAAAGAGTCAAAGACTTCGTATCTGATTAAGAACGGAACGGTTCCCAATGCGGATGGCGGCATGGATTCAATTGCCTATGTCGGGGTTAGCACTTCCGACGAAACCGTGGTAAAATCAGAAGAGGTCGGAAACGAAAACGGCGTGAGCTTCTACGTGGAACCTTATGTCCGCGGCGAGTTCGGCGACTTCCACTTTGACCTTTCCGGGCGTTATCTGCAGAACGACGAAAACTTTTGGTCCGAAATGGCATCCTCTCCGGCCTATCGCGGCGGAAACGTCATCTTGAACGCGAACGGGCTTTACAGCGATTCCACCTATCTCGGGCTGGTTTCCACGTTCGGTATGTCGAGCCTCGAAAACCTCTACTTCCAGGTTTACAACTCGAATCCCTACAACGCGACAAATATCCAGTCCGCCGACTTGCAAAACGTCCTGTCTTCAGGCGCGACGGAATCCCGCTACCTCTACGCCCGTCTGTATAACAACTACAAGAACGTGCACGTCTATCGCAACGGCTACAACGCAAACACCATCAAAAAGCTTGAACTCGGCGATGCGATGTTCCTGATGGACGCTTCGAACGATATGGCTCTCCCGATGGGCATCGCAACGCCTGACCGCAAGGGTTTCTCGGTCGCATTTGACGGCGACTGGAACGCGGCTGTCAACCTGAATGTTCGCTTTGCCCAATACAACCAGGATGCAATTGACAACAAGTACACGCAATTCGGCGCGGGCCTCGGCGTGCGGGTCGATCAGGTTCTTGGCGCATTCGGCATCGAAGACATCTTTGGCGACGAAAACAAGGCCCTGGTTCAGGCATCCTACATGCACTCCGAAGAAAATGCCTATTTCGAGCGCAAGTCCGACCGCATCATGGCCGGAGTCTCGGCAGGCATCTGGGGGCCGATCGGCATCCTCGCGGGCTTTGAAAAGCTCACGCTTGAATATGGCGTTCCGCTTTCGATTACATCGACGGCGAGCATCAACAAGGTCGAGGAAATGCTCCTCCGCGTCGGTCCGCGCATCAAGATCGCTCCGGCTTCCTATCTCTCGGTGCAATACGGTCTTTTGACCGACAAGGTTTCGTTCACCCGGTCCGCTACGGACGAATTCGGAAACCCCGCGTTTGCAGCCGATGAATTCTCTATCGACAAAAACGTGATCATGGCCGATGTCACGGTGACATTCTAAGAGGTTAGACGTATGAAAAACTCTTCACTCTTTTTGTTCGCTCTTGGAACGGTCGCTTTGACGGCCTGCTCTTCGCTGGATGTCAATTCGACGGAATCCCTCAAGGATAACTACCCCGAGGACTTTGTCGCCATGGAATACATGGCGCTCCACCCCGGGCTACGCAGCCTGCAGATTCAGGACTACGTCAAGCAGTATAATGCAAATTTGGATACCGGCGTGGATGTTACCGCCGACACGGCCGCGTTCTTCTCGGATACTTCCATTTTGCACCAGCTCTACGTGAATCCGAACTATGCGGGTTACAACGAAGACCTGTGGGCCGAGGACTGGGAACCTGTTACCACGACCAAGGACTCGTGCACCAATTTGAAAATCGATACGCTCACTGTTCGGGTTGAAGTCACCGAAGAGGCGTCGACCAGTGTAAAGCGCGTCATTCTGGGCACGAAGGATTCCGCAACGGGAGTAGTCACCGCTTGCGGCAAACTTTCCTATGGTGCGGACGGAAGCGTCTCCGAAGTAAAGGGCCTGGATACCGCCGGTACCGAAATCACTTACACGATAGACGATACCCATAAGTTCGTCACCAAAAGGGGAAGCATCGAAACCGACACGACAAAGACGTGCGTCGAAATTCAGGTTTCGAGCAACGGCGGCATTCCGAGCGACAAGCGGAAGCAGCTTCTGAAGTTCAACTTTAACGACAACCTGGACGATCTTGTCGCCCTTTCGACGGTCCCGGTCGATACGTTTGCCATCAGCAGCCAGTTCCTGATGTTCGGAAAATCTCACGGTTGGGCCTATCGCACCTGCACCGATGCGGAAAAGAACAATCCGCTGCAGTCCGAAACAGAATATCCGATGACAAAACTCTATTGCGCAGATGGCGAACTGGTTCGCGAAATTGCGGAGTGAGGACTTTATGAAACTCAAATTGCTTGCTTTTACTGTTGCTTTCGGCCTTGCTTCCATGGCATCCGCTGCTGCCGACAAGGTTATCGGCTACTTCCCCTATTGGAGCCAGTATTCCCAGTTCGCGCCGAAGGACATCCGCTACAACATGGTGACGCACATTCACTATGTATCGCTTTCGCCTTCTTCGGACGGTTCCGTCGCATTTGCCGACGAAAATGACGCCGAAAACTTCAAGGAACTTTCGAAGCTCTCCGCCGAAAACAACGTGAAGCTGATAGTGACGGTCGGCGGCATGGAACAGGAAGGAACGCTTGCCGAAATAGCCGCATCGGACGAGGCTCGTCAGGCCTTTGCCGGAAACCTTTCCGCGTGGCTCGAAGAGAACGGTGCCGCGGGCGTGGAACTCGACTGGCAAAACCTCTCTTCCGAAAATACGGAAGCCTTTGGAATGCTCGTGAACGCTCTCAAGGAATCCTTTGCCGGAAAGTACGAACTTTCCGTCGCCACATATCCGCTTTCGTCCGCGGACGCCTACGACGCCGTGGCCCTGAATGCGGCGGACTACGTGACCGTTTTTGTGCCGGACCAGATGACGGAAGAAAATTCCGAACTGAAGCCGAACCAGAGCGTCTCCGCCTTTGAAGAGGCGATGAACGCGCTCGTTTCCAAGGGCGTCGAAAAGGCCAAACTCGTACCGGTCGTCTTCTTTTACGGCAAGAGCTTTACCGGGGCCAAGGGTCTTGGCGAAGCGCAAACGGGCGTCGGCAGCGGAAACGAAGGTCTTCTTACCTATAAGGAGCTGATGAAGAAGTTCGAAGCTCCGGACTACAAGGTTTCTTTCGACGAATCGAGCAAGTCGGAAATTGCCGTAAGCGACATGGAATCCATTGTCTTTATGGGAATTCCCTCGGTCAAGGCCCTGTCCGAACTTGTCAAGTCCGAAGGCTTTGGCGGCGTCGCCGCCTACGACCTGTCCGAAGACCATACGGAACCGATCGTTTCACTGATGGTGACGATTGGACTGGAACTCCGCCCGGACGTTGATTACAAGGCAAAGAAGAAATAATGGGGAATGAACGCCCGCACGTCATTATTCATTTGAGCGATAGGGCGCAATCCGACTGGGTGCGTCTTATTTTGCCTTTTATGCAAATGATGGGTCCGAACGAATACGGAATCGCTCCGTCGTTTACGGCAATGCCCTGTTCCAATTCCGGCAATTTGAAGAAAACCTGTGCGGTGATTCTGCAAAAGCCGACGATGCCCGGTCATGCGCAAGCCGCCCTGATGTATTCCAAAATGAAAAAGGAATGCGGATTCAAGCTTGTCTCCGACATGGACGACCTGATGTGGGATCTTTCGCCCGTCATCCGCTCTTACGGGCCGCAAATGGATAATCTCGAAGAGCATACCAAACAGACGCTGCGACAGGTTCTTTCCGTGTTCGATCTGGTCACCTGTTCTACGCGTTATCTTGCGACAAGAATCAAGCAGGATCTGGGCGTAAAAAATGTGCTGGTTGTGCCCAACGGCGTTTCCACTTCGCTTTTTGGGCGCAAACGGAGAACGGTTCCTTTTTCGGGACGTCCGAGAGTGATGTATGCCGGAAACCTGGGGCATACGACCGAACAGATCCTCGGGGATTTTGAAGGTCCGTGGGTGCCGTGGCTTCGAAAGCGGATTGAAAACGGAAGCATTGATTTTTACGTCTTTGGCGAACCGCATTTTTTGAAAGGCCTCGAAGGGAAATATACCAGCATTCCTTATACGGATGTGATGAGCTTTCCGGCCGTTGCCGCGAGCTTTTGCCCGGACTTTTATCTGGCGCCGCTCGTAAACAACAGCTTTAACCAGGCCAAAAGCGATTTAAAGCTCAAAGAAGCGGCCGCTCTCGGAGCGGTCTTCATCGGAAGCGGCTTTGCCGCCGGCCCGTATTTTTATGCGCCCGCGGAACAGCGCATAGGGCCTTCCGCTACCGAGGCCGACTTGGACGCTTTGTTCGACAACCTTTGCGTTCCCGAAAATTATATGAAGGCAATTCACTGGCAATATCAAATGCTCGAAGAAAAACACTGGGCCTACGAGGATCCGGAATTCCAGAAAAAGTTTGTCGCCGCCTACTGTCTTTAACAAAAATCCCGGAAGCTGTGCTTCCGGGTATTTTCATAAACGAACCCCGCCTAATGGCGGGGTTTTGTTTTGAACGTTAATGTTTGTTCCACCGCAAGGACGCTTGATTTGCTCCCTGGCGGACTTTTAGAATGTAAAGCCCGGAGGAAAGTTCTCCAAACGTTTTGAGGTAGGTTCCGGCCGAAAGGTTTTGCTTTTCGGAGTAAACGGATTTGCCGGTTGCCGTATAAAGGTTCCACTCGACAAGCCCGCTCTGCATCACATGCAGAAGCACGCCGTTCCCCTGCATTTTGGCAAGGAATGAATTTTTCAGCACAATGGGCAGAGCCTCGACTTCGCCCTTGTTGACGGCCAGTGCGCTGTCTCCAATGATAAAGGTCGCTTTGATCGAAATCGGGGCCGAGCAGGAATCCGATTCCGGGGCGCTTGCCGTCGCATAAACGATGGCGTTTTCCGACCCGGCAACGGCGGACACTCCGACCTTGGAAAGATAGGGCGAAGTTTCCTGCCCGTTAAGCGTATAGGTGATGGGAACATTGCAATAGACCGTGGTTTCCAAAAACACGCTGTCCTGTGTGCCGTTCAGCGGAATTGTCATGGACTTGAACTTGGACGGAATCTTGTTCGCCTTTTTTCCGAAAGTCACTTCAATTGTGTCGTCCAGGGCCTGGTATCCTGTAACGGCGGGGGCCGTTGCGCGGATGCGCGCCGTTCCGAATTTCTTGAAGTCATACATATACACAAAGTCCGCGGCTTTTTGGTTTGTGGAACAGTGGTTGTTGCACTTGGTCTTTTTGACATTGACAATGTCCGGGTCAAGAGACGCAAGTGTGAAAGTGGCACCCTGTTCCGTAGTCGTGTTAAATCCGATAACCCATTCGAAGTGCTCGGCGGAACCGGTGTAATTTTGTCCCTGGTTCTTGGTGCAGGTTCCGGTCGAATCGTTTTTGTAGAGGCATGTCAGGTCGTAAAAGTTGGTCAGCGTCTGTTCCGGGACGTTTTCAACGGTAATCACGGACTTTGAACCGTCGTTTCCCGTCAAAATCGCATAACCTGCGCCCGCAATGGAGGCCGAGCTTCCGGAAATGCTGATGACGCTTTCGTCGCTCGAAGTGTAGGTGCATCCGCTTTTGAGAAGCCCGGAAAGCTTGGACGCTTCGAGGATGGTGACGCTCTGGTGTGTAATGGCGCAAGACCCGTTGCGGTATCCCTTGGTGATGGAATCCGCCCATGAACTTGCATAGGTCGTGAGATAGTTCTTTACAAGGGTTCCGGAAGCGGAATACGTGGCGTTCGAAAGGGTCGCCTTGGTCGTAAGGTTGGAACTGCCGCTAAAAATGGAGGAAGATTCCGTTTTGTCGGGGTTCAGGGAGTTTACCGTCTGACGCACGCTCCAGTTGCAGTTGCTCACCTTGTTCTGTTCCATAAAGGTGATCCATTCCTGGGTGGACGATTCGTCCACGTTTCCCGCGCCATTTGCATCTGTCGTTCCCCATTCCGAAATAAACACCGCATAGCCGCTGTTCATGGCGCTCTTTAGGCGCGTTCCGTAGGTGCTTACGTTATGGGTGCCCGCGTAAAAGTGAAGAACGTAGGCGACGTTCGTCGCATTGACTCCGCCATAGGAGCTTCCCGGCATTTGCGACCAGTTCGGAGTTCCCACCAAAATCAGGTTCTGGGAATACTGCCGAATGGCCGGGGAAACGGCATTGGCGTAACTTTTTACGGCATCCCAGCTTGTGTTAACGGGTTCGTTGTAGATTTCGAAGATGATATTGGGAACCGATGCGTATTTTTGGGCGATGGCGGAGAAAAAGCTTACCGCATAGCTCTGTTCGTTTTCCGCCCGATGGCTGTGCCAGTCCACGATAATGTAAATATCGTTTTTGATGGCGGTTTCCACCATCTTGTCGAGCAGGGCGAGGGAACCGTCCGGCTGGCCGATGTAGGAATACTGCTCGTCGATAGGCTCCGTTGCACTTCCCTGGCTGTTGTAATACTGGATGCCCATGGCAAAACGGATGACGTCAATTTTCAGATTGTCCTTGAGCCAGGAAATCACGTCGTCGTCATAGTAGGGCATGCCGGTGGCGTCCGACCAAAAGAGGCTTAGTCCGCGGAGCATTGCCTGCTGGTTGTTCTTCTCGCCGATAATCTTGCTTCCGCTTGTGTGAAGTGCTCCGTAGTAGCTGACCGGGCCGACCTTTTGGGCCTTTGCGGAAAGTGCATCCGCAAAGCAGTTCGGTGCAATGGCGAGCGCGAGAAGGAATGGAATCAGTTTTTTCAGTTTCATAGTGTTCCTTTATTGCAATGCGCCTTAGCGAACAATCCGCATGTTTTGGGTGAAGTTCCGGTCCGAAATCCGAACGAGATAAACTCCCTTGGATTTGCCGAACGAGGAAAGGTCCACGCTCCCGGCACCTGAAACGGAAAGCCGTTTGACCAGGTTCCCGTTCAGGTCAAACATCTGGACGGACGCCTTGGATGAAAGCCCCGAGTAGAAAAGCGTGTTCCCGTCGAGGGAAACGCGGCCTGCAACGGTCGTGGCATTCGAAATTTTGTCGGAAGCATCGGGGTCGATAACGCTTGTCATCAGGTTTCCGGCCGCATCGTAAAATTCGAGCGTTTTCAGCACCAGCGAACCGTATCCGCCCTTGCTCATCTTGCCTTCGAACTTGATGCCGCGGATGGCCTTCAGCGCGTCCTCGCTGGTGATTTCGGAAGCCCAGGATGGAACCGTGAAGTTTGTGCTGTAATCGGCCGCCGAGAGGCTGATTTCAATCGTCGTGTCCGAATCCGTCGGATGGAGCATGTGACCGGGTTCGCCGCCTTCTTCGTCATTGTCGAGCGTCGCCTTGGTGAGAAGCGCCATGCGAATCGCTCCGTCGCTCTTGTAGGTAATGCGAATCTTGCTAAGGGCCGAAAGGTCCTGGTAGCTTTCGTCCTGCTTAAAGGAAAGAGCCACGCCCGTATACGGATACTGCTGTTCCACGTTTGCCTCGTAAGTCGGCTCGGAAACAATGCGGAAGTTCATCTGCACCGCATACGTCCCGTCATCCAACAGGTAGATGCCCGAGCTTTCGGAGGCGGGGAACATTTTTGAACCGATGCTATCGCAATAAATGCCCCAGTTTGTAAGGCCGGAAATGCCGTGGCCCGAATTTTTGGGCTGGAGCACGCCCGAAGGTTCCGAAGGCATTCTCTCCTGAGTCGGCGTAAACGTTTCGAAGCCCGTCATATCATAGAGGTTCGGCATGTTTCCGCTGAGAAGGAGCATATATAAAATGTTGAGCGTTGCCGCGTAATACTTTTCGCCCTTCGAATCCGTCGGGGTCGTCTTGCCCACGACGTTACTCAAAACATCGTAAACGGTTTCCAGATAGTTTTTGGGGTTTGTCGCCGACCCGAAGGCGAGACCGAGTCCGCCCGCATACGTGGAAGAAACAAAGAAGCTGTAGGGAGAATCGCTTCCGTCCATATAATAGCCCGGAAGAATCAGCCCCGCATAGCCGTAGGTGCTAAAGTACAGCCAGTCGATGATGGCGTCGTTGACTTCTTTCGCCCCCTGGATTCCATACCAGTTATAGCCCCAGGTCATTCGCCACGGAGTGCGGGCCGCGTCATCGAAAAATCCGTTGTTTCCGCCGCTCACCGCGGCTCCGGTGCTCGATGTCGCCTGATGGGTGTCCCACGTGCACCAGTCGGGCATTAGACCGGACGTCGCGTTCTGGCAGGCCTTGATGTGCGTGAGGTTCGTCGTGACGGCCGTGGACCAAAAACTGTTCCCCGTCACCTGTTCAAAAAGCTTGAAGGCCGCCAGGTGAACGTAACTCGCATTGAGGGCCGGGTTCCAGTTGCTTCCGGCGCGGACCCGACCGTCGCTTTCCATGTCGTTTTGCTGGATCCAAGAAATGAGCGTTTTGGCTTCGGTCAAATAGGTGGAATTGTTCCACTGCTTGCTCGCCATAATCAGGGCGAGAGCCGCGTCGAGTTCCGCGTCGGACGCGGATCCCGTTCCGTCCGCATAGCTTTGCTTGTTGTTGATGTGCCAGTTCATTCCGGACGGGCTTCCGGCCGAAATGGCGTATTTTTTCCAATAGGCCCAGAGCTTGTCGAACTCCGACTGGTAATCGTTTGTGGCGGACGACATATAGACCATTAACAGCATGCCGTAGGCGATACCTTCCGATACCGAAATTTCGGTGCTGTCGTTCGGGCTGATGACGCGCGCCGTGCCGTTGTTCATATCGACATACCAGGCGCTCTTCCAGTCTTCGAAATGGCGTTTGATGGAGTCCGTTACCGCATAGGTAATCGTGTTGCCGTAGGGAGAGGTGCGGTTTTGCGGAAAAGGATATTGCGGAGCGGCGAAAACGCCGGAAGCACCGAGCAGGATGCCAAAAGACAGAATCTGAGGTAAAAGCTTTGTTTTCATAGGGTTTAACCTAATCAAAAAAAGGAAGTTGCGAATTGTTTTATTGTGTAAAGAAAGTTTTGATAATGGGAACATTTGGGGAACAATCTTTTTTGTAAAGAAATGTTAAAGAAATGACCGTTTTTGGCAAAAATACGCTAAATTCCCAAAAAAACGCTTTATGTTAAGGCGCTCACATTTTTTACAAAAAAAAAGTCCCGTTTTCGGGAAAAAATTTTATATTAGAAACCAAACCGCCCAAACGGGCAAAAACAATTAACAAGAGAGAGAAATATGAACAAGAAAATGATCGCGCTTTCTGCCGTCGCAGTGCTCGCCAGCGCTTCCTTCGGTATCGAAACCTGGTACGGCAATGCCGGCGAATACAAGGTGACTACCGGCTTTGGTGACGGCGGTGAATCTGACGAATCCGGCTATTGGTATGACTATGCGGATGATGTCGACGGCGGTGCTTCCAAGATTACCTGGCCGACCGATAAGGGAAACGATTATTCCACAGACGCGCTTGACCCGATCATTGATATGTGCCAGGGCGTTTGCGGAACCTTCACACTCTCGAAGGGAATTCTCACCTACAAGCCGTTTGTCGGTATCGGCTTCAACCTGGTTGACGGCAACCAGACTCCGGCTGACGCTTCCTCTTGGGGTGGCATCTGCATGACCTATACGGTGGACGCTGCCGCGACGGTCGAAATGGGCCTCGGCGATGACGGTGACCAGTCTATCGGTTACGACAACCCGTTCGTTTCCATGCCCAAGGCTTCCACGGCTACCACCGTGAACAAGGCTTGGAGCGACTTCAAACAGGCCGGCTGGGGAACCGGAAAGATTTCCGGAACGGAAGCTGCCGCCAAGCTCGCCGCCATCAAGTTCAAGATTCAGGCTGCTGACGGAACGACCGGTAACTTCAATATTATGAGCGTTGGTGCCTATAATGGCGGTTGCTCGGGTTCTTCCTCCGCAATTGCTCCGGCTGCCGCCGTCTCTTCCGTGAAGGCTACGCTTTCCGGTCGCACGCTCGCCCTCTCCGGCATCAAGAGCGCCGCTTCCGTTGAAGTGATGAACCTCCAGGGCCAGATTGTGAAGAAGGCCGTTGTCAACGGTGCCGCTTCCATGGATCTCTCCAAGCTCAACAGCGGTGTCTATATGGTTCGCATTGCCGGCAAGACCGTCAACATGAACCAGAAGATCATCCTCAAGTAATTTGAGAAAATCTTTGAAAAGCCTCGCCCGTTAAGGGCGAGGCTTTTCTTTTGTGACGACTGTCAAATGAGTCCTGCCCTTTCCTTTTTTTTTGATTACCGATGAAAAATGCCTGTTTGGATGATATATATTCATCCATATCCCCTTTATAAGAGAACTTTTTATGGAACATAAATTTTTTTTGGCTGTGGCGCTCGGTGCTGTTTTTGCGTTTAACGCATGCTCTACGGACTCCTCGCCGTCAAATGCCTCCAGCAGCGATTCTATTACCCCGATTTCCCAGGGCGGCGGAGATGTTGTGCCAGCCTCTTCCGCTTCTTCGGCCGTAGCCTTGGCTTCGAGGGCAAGCGTCCTTTACCCGCAAAATTTATTCACCCTTTGGAAGGCTTTCCACTATGTGGATGAAGAAACGGAGATGACGTATTACCCGAGCATCGCATCGGAGTTCTCGTATGTTTTCCCGTCCGGCGGCGCGGGCCGCATCAAATGGTCTGTCCAAACGGGAACCTACAAGACCCAGTGCACGGTTGACGATGCCACTGAAGCCTCGCTTAAGAAAAGGGCCTGCACGGTTTCTGAAGGTATCGGCTATGGCATGCTGATTGCCGCTTTCCAGAAGGATTACGACATGTTCAACCGTCTTTGGGTTTATAACAAGGGCTTCCGCACGTATTCGGGCTCGACGCTGATGCCGTGGATCAATTACTCCTTCCACTATAATTCCATAGACAATTCCAGTGCGACCGATGCCGATCTCGATATTGCGACGGCCTTGATTCTGGTTTATTACCAGACGGGTGTCGTGGACTATCTGAATGACGCATTGACGATTGCTGCCGCCATTTGGAACGAAGAAGTCAATCCGGCCAACTTGCTTCTTTATTCCGGAAACACGAGCATGTGGACGACGAATCCGACGTATAACCTGAGCTACTTCTCGCCGGTTGCCCTGCGCCTTTTTGCCTTGGTGGACCCGAATCACAACTGGGCGGGCGTCCTGGATGCGGAATACGCCTACATGCAGCAGGTGCAGGCCGCGGGAACGGGCGTTTTCCCCGATTGGAGCGATGCTTCCGGAAATGCGGTCGAACCGGCGAACAATTCCAGCAAGGCTTGGTGGACGTTTGACAAGGAATCGGTCCGCATTCCTTGGCGCATTGCCTGGGACTATTACTGGTTCCAGGATGCGCGCGCCGCTGCCGTGCTGAACACGTTGAACGCGTTTATTACTACAAAGTCGAACGGCGACCCCGCCCAAATTCCGGGAACGTCCTATTCGTGGAACTTGAGTGTCGGGGCCGACAAGGAAGGTTCCACGCTTTCCTCGATGTGGCTTGGCGCCTGGTGTGCTACCGGTCTTGCCGGCAATTCCGCATGGCTTGAATCCTGCACAAATTATTTAAATGCCAAGGAATTGACGAACTCCGCTTCGAGCTACTATACGGATATTCTTCTGTTGATGTATAGCCAGCTTTTGAACGGAATGTACACGAAGCCGTTCTAAAGAGGCTTGAACTTTTGCAAGGTCCCTGTTCGCCGGTGGCGAACGGGGATTTTTTTTTGTGTTTTGGTCTCTTTTAAAAGGAATCTTAGGAAAGCTGCTGTTCTTTGCGTTGGTGATGATTTGCAATTTTTTACTATGCGGAACAGTTTGAAAGAAGAAATTTCCACAGGGGAATCAGTTCTATTTTGAGGCCTTCGGCGGTGATGGAGTCTTCCGTATCAAGGGTGATGATTTGATTTTTTTTGCAAGGGCAATATTTGTTGAATTTTATTAAGGCGGAAATTTCGCGGGCTTCTGTTTTTTTGTTCAGAATTTCGAGGCTTGCCTGGATGGCCAGGGATGCATCCGGAACGTAGAAGTCAACTTCGGCGGAAACGGAGTTGTGAAAGAAAACGTTTTCCCGTCCGTATAGGCGAAGAAGGGTGACGGCTACAAGGTTCTCGTGCAGGCTGGAATCAGGATCGCTCAAAAACAGGTTTAGCAGGCCGTTGTCGGTAAAATAGTATTTGGGCTTGCTCTCTTTTTCGGAAAGCTTGGCGGAAATGTTTCGGACGGGCTGCAAAAGCTCTGAATCGATAGCACCGTTTATCATTTCAATAACCTTGTTTATGCCCACTTTGCAGCCAATGGAGTTGACAACGTTTGTAATTCTGTTGAAGGAAACCGGCTGCTTGATGCTTTCGGCTATTTTTTTGATGACGATTTGAAGCGTGTTGACGTTCCCCGGCGAATTGCGTGCGGCGATGTCTCCCAAATAAATTTTTTGGTAAACGCTCGAAATGTATCCGCGCTTGTCCTGATAAAGCAGGCTTTCCGGGAATCCGCCAAAGTAAAAGTATTCCTTGAACAGTCGTTTGATTTTGCCGCGGTTGGCGGTGGTCTGTTCCAATTTTGAAAAGTCAAAATGTTTTGCCGTTAAAAATTCCGGGAAGGAATACGGGAAGATTTCCTTGACAAACAGTCTTCCGCCGAGGGTCGTTGCCACATCGCGGGAAAGCATCTTGGCGTTGCTGCCCGTTACATAGACGATTCTTTTGGTATCGGTCATCCGGCGGACGAATTTTTCCCAGCCGTCAATGTTCTGGATTTCGTCCAAAAACAGGATCGGTTCCTCGTCGCTTTTTTCGTAGTGGCATTCCAAAAGGCGATTGAGGTCGTTTGCCTGCAAGCCGATGAGCCGTTCGTCTTCAAAGTTTACATAGAGAAATTTTTCCCAGGGGACTCCGTGGCTTGCAAGTTCCTGCATCCGCTGAAACAGAAGGTAGGATTTTCCGGCGCGCCGAATGCCGACGAATACGTAGCTCGCGTTTTTTTCGAACTTAAAGTCCCGTTTGATGACGCGGACCTGTCTAACGAATGCCTGGGAGTCGCCGAGAACCTCCCGGAGGATTTCTGTTGAAATTTTGCTCATATTTTATTCTCTATTCGGAATGGAATATAGCTTTTTTATTCTGAAATGAGAATAAAATTCAGAGTTTTTATTCTGAAACGAGAATAAAACGGGGAAGGGGCAAATGCCTAAACCGTTGATTTTGAAATGTTTACGTAATATATGCGTTGTGATGAATGTCACGATTCGACTAGGAAAACTTAAATTTGCGGAATTTTTTGAAAGTGGCGAAATTTTGCAAATTTCGGCACTTGATGGCCAAATTTGAAGGATTTCGCAGACTGTTCGGGAAAACGAGATGAACCGGCTGTCGAGGTCGGAAAGCGTTCCGGAATTTTGATAAATTGAAGTTCTGATGTGGTTTAAAATTGAGGTGTTGTACATATGACAATTTATGACGAATCCCTAGACGGGAACATGGACGAAGCGGCTCAGATTTACATTATGAAGCGCTCCGGAGAGCGCGTCCCCTTTGACGGCGAGAAGATTGCGAACGCCATCCGAAAGGCGAATGCCGAAGAGGGAATCCTTTCCGAGAGGCTGGAAGACGCCCAGATTTCGACGGTGGTGACGGGCATCGAAAAGGACGCGCGCAATGCGGGCCGCGACCTTTCGGTGGAAGAAATTCAGGACAAGGTCGAAAACGCCCTGATGGCCTCGGGCAAGTTCAACGTGGCGCGCCTCTACATTACGTATCGCTACAAGCACAACGAGCTGCGCAAAATGAGCAGCATCGACCAGAAGATTTCGGGAATCGTGGAGCGCGACAATGAAGAAGTCAAGCAGGAAAATTCCAACAAGAATCCGACGGTGCTTTCAGTGCAGCGCGACTACATGGCGGGCGAATGGAGCCGTTACTATACGGGTCGCTACCTGCTCCCGGAAGACGTCGTTTCGGCGCACCGGAACGGCATCATCCACTTTCACGATGCGGACTACTTTGCGCAGCACATGCACAATTGCTGCCTGGTGAACCTTGGCGACATGCTTGACAACGGCACGTGCATCAGCGGGACGCACATCGATTCTCCGCGGAGCTTCAATACGGCGTGCACGGTTGCGTCGCAGATTGTGGCGCAGGTCGCTTCGAGCCAATACGGCGGCCAGACGATTACGATGTCGCACCTCGCGAAGTATGTCGATATCAGCCGCAAGAAGATTGCGCAAAGGCTCCGTTCCGAATTCAAGGAAGCGGGCGTCGATGTGGCGGAAGACAAGCTTGCGAAAATTGTGGAGGACGAGGTTCGACGCGAAGTGGAATCCGGCTGCCAGACGATTCAATACCAGCTGATTACGTTGCAATCGACAAACGGCCAGGCGCCCTTTGTGACCGTTTTCCTTTACCTGCACGAGGTTCCCGAGGGACAGATGCGCGACGACCTCGCGCTGATTGTGGAAGTGATGCTCCGCCAGCGGATTCTCGGCGTGAAGGACAACCGCGGATACTACATTACTCCCGCGTTCCCGAAGCTTATCTATGTGCTGCAGGACGACAACCTCGAAGAGGGCTCCAAGTATTTTTATTTGACGAAGCTCGCCGCGGAATGCACCGCCAAGCGGATGGTTCCCGACTACATTTCGGAAAAGATGGCGTTTGAACTCAAGGGCGACTGCTATCCGTGCATGGGATGCCGCTCGTTTCTCACCCCGGACCGCTTTACCGATGCGGGAAAGGGAAACCTGGGAAACGCAAAGAATTACGTCGAAGGCGTGCACAAGTATTACGGCCGCTTTAACCAGGGCGTCGTGACCATCAACCTGGTGGATGCCGCCTGCTCTTCGGGCGGGGACGAAACCAAGTTCTGGAACATTATGAACGAGCGTCTGGAGCTTTGTCACAAGGCCTTGCGGCTGCGGCACGAGCGTTTGCGCGGGACTCCGTCCGACGTGGCCCCGATTCTTTGGCAGGACGGTGCGCTGGCGCGCCTCAAACCGGGCGAACCGATTGACCGCGTCCTTTTTGACGGCTATTCGACCATCTCCCTCGGATATGCGGGCCTTGCGGAATGCGTTTACTTTATGAAGGGCGCTTCGCACACGAGCGAAGTCGGGGAAGCCTTTGGGCTCAAGGTGATGCAGCTTTTGAACGATTGCTGCACCAAGTGGAAAAAGGCGGAAAATATCGACTATTCCGTGTATGGGACGCCGCTCGAAAGCACGACGTACAAGTTTGCGAAGACGCTCCAAAAGCGCTTTGGAAAGATTCCGCACGTGACCGACAAGAACTACATTACGAACAGTTACCACATTCACGTGACCGAGGAAATTGACGCGTTCGAAAAGCTCTCCCGCGAAGCAAAGTTCCAGAGGCTCTCGCCGGGCGGTGCCATCAGCTACGTGGAAGTCCCGAACATGCAGGACAATTTGCCCGCGGTGCTCGCCATCATTCGCCACATCTACAATACGATTCTCTACGCCGAACTGAACACAAAGTCCGACCTTTGCGACTGCTGCGGCTACACGGGAGAAATTCGCGTGGTGAAGGACGAGACGGGAAAGCTCGTGTGGGAATGCCCGAACTGCCAAAACCGCGACCAGTCAAAAATGCACGTCGCACGCCGCACGTGCGGCTACATCGGAACGCAATACTGGAATCAGGGCCGCACGGCCGAAATCGCCGACCGCGTGCTGCATATCGGGCTCGGAGAAATTCGGGATTCCGGCATGAACCTGAATTCCAATGCGCAGACGCACTGATCCTTTGACGGGGAACTGATGCACATCGGCCAAATTTACAAGGCGGACTGTGCCAACGGAACGGGCATACGGATTTCCGTGTTCGTTTCCGGCTGCACAATCCACTGCAAGGGATGCTTCAATTCGCAGACGTGGAACTTCGATTACGGCGTCCTCTATGACGAGAAGGTCGAAGACCTGATTTTATCGGAACTCTCCAAGGACTTTTACGAGGGCATTACCATTTTGGGCGGGGAACCGTTCGAAGAATCGAACCAGCGCGAACTGGTGAAGCTCATTCGCCGCATCCGAAAGGAACTCCCGTCCAAGAGCATTTGGATGTATTCGGGATACGTCTATGACGAAAACCTTCTCTCCGGCGGAAAAAAGCATATCGAGGTGACGGACGAAATTCTGGATTCGATTGACGTGCTGGTCGATGGACCGTTCCGAATTGATTTGAAAAACATTGCGCTTCGTTTCCGCGGGTCCGAAAACCAGCGGGTCATCGACATGAAAGCGACCCGCCAGGCGGGCCGCGTTGTGTTGAAAATGAAGTGAAACGTTGCGGAAAAGGCTTTGAGTGACGTGGGGGGGGATGCTTTCCGCTTTTTGGATTACAGCGAATGCAGGCGGCCGACGAAGTTGCGGCTTACGGGGATGACCGTGTGGTCCTTGTCGTGGAGCCGAATGCAGAAGTGGCCGTTGACGAGGCGCTGGTATTCGGCGATGGCGTCAATCGCTACGAGGTGGGCGCGGTGGACGCGGACGAACTGGGCGGGATCCAGGCGCTTTTCGAGATCAACGAGCGGCGTGCTGATGATGAATTTGCCGTTTGACGCATAGACCGTCGTGTATTTTTCTTCACTTTGGAAGCGGAAAACGTTTTCGAGCGGGATGATGAGAGTCCGTTCTCCGATCTTTGCCTGGATGCGGTGCAGATAGGGCTCGTGCTCCTTGGACTCGTTTCTTGAAAATTCATCGACAGGGAGCGCTTCGGTTTCGCCGGTAAGGACTTTTCCGAGGCGACGAATCTTGTCCATGCAAAGGGCGAGACGCTCGTCTTCGATGGGCTTTAGCAGATAATCGACGGTGTCTTCGGTAAAGGCCTTGATCGCGTATTCATCGTAGGCCGTGGTGAAGACAATCAGCGGATCCTCTTCGCTGTCAACTTCCTTGAGCACGTCGAAACCGTTTTTGTCGGGCATCTGGATGTCGAGAAAAACGAGGTCCGGGTGGAGGGAGCGGATAAGCGAGACGGCTTCGGTGCCGGTGCTCGCTTCGCCTATGAGGGATACAACGTCGGAATACGGCTCCAGAAGCTTCTTCATGCGCATCCGGGCCAGAGGTTCGTCATCGACTATCAGGGTCTTGAATATCATGCCCTAAATATAAATTGCCGAATCTCTTTCCGAACGATTTTTAGATGAGACCTTCGATGAAGATGACGAGAATCAGAATCGGAAGGACAAAGCGAAAGTAGTTTTTGAACCAGAGAGGAATCTTGAAACCTTCGCCCTTGTTCGCTTCGGCGATGTATTTGTCAAAGCCCCAGCCCCACTTGGAGACGCAGAAGAGCAGATAGACAAGGGCGCCGAGCGGAAGGAGGAAGTTCGATACGATGAAGTCTTCGGAATCGAGAATGTCCTTGCCGCCGAAGAACTTGATGTCGCTCAGAATGTTGTAGCCGAGGGCACACGGAATCGAGGTGACGAGAACGACGAGGAGACAGACGATGGTCGCCTTTTTGCGCGTCCAGTGAAATTCGTCCAGGCATCCGGAAAGCAGGTTCTCGAAGACGGCGAGGACGGTAGAAAAGCTCGCGAACGTCATAAAGAGGAAGAAGGCCGCGCCCCAGAAGCGTCCGCCCGGCATGTCGAGGAAGACGTGCGGGAGCGTGAGGAAAATGAGGCTCGGACCCGCATCCGGCTGGACGTTGTAAGAGAAGCAGGCCGGGAAGATGATGAGGCCCGCGGAGAAGGCAACGATGGTGTCGAGAATGCAAATGCGGATGGCTTCGCCGCCGAGCGTGTATTTGTCGGAAGTGTAGGACCCGAAAATTTCCATGGCGCCGATGCCGAGCGAAAGCGTGAAGAACGCCTGGTTCATGGCGGCGGTGATGACATGCCCAAGGCCCTGTTGCTGGACGTTCTCAAGGCTCGGGAGAAGGTAGAACTTGACGCCTTCCATCGCGTTCGGGAGAATGAGGCTGTGAATGGCCAGAACGACGATGAGGAGGAGAAGTCCAATCATCATGACCTTGGAAACCGCTTCGAGGCCCTTTTGAATGCCGAAGCTGTTGATGATAAACCCGAAGATGACCGATGCGCCCATGCCGATGAGCATTTGCGCGGGGCTTGCGAGCATGGAGCTGAAGACTCCGGAGACACCTTCCGCGGTGACGCCCGCAAAGGATCCGAACGTAAACTTGCAGAAGTAGTTGAGCATCCATCCCGAGACGGTCGTGTAATACATCATGAGCATCAGACATCCGAAAAAGCAGAAGAAGCCGTGGAGGTGCCACTTGCTGCCCTTGGGCTCCAGTGCCTTGTAACCGGAGAGTGCGGTCCGGCGCGAGGCGCGTCCGACGGAAAGTTCCATCGTGAGAATGGGAATTCCCATCAAAATAAGGGAGAGCAGATAGAAGAGAACAAAAATGCCTCCGCCGTTTTGCCCTACGAGAAACGGAAACTTCCATACGTTTCCGATGCCGATTGCGCAGCCTGCTGCGACGAGAATAAATCCGAGTCGGGATTTGAAGCTTTCTCTTTCCATGATTTACCTTAGAATTTGAAGAATTTGATTGTGTAAAATTCCGTTTGAGAAGAGGACCTGTTCGCCGTCAACGAGACGGACCGGGCCTCCGGAAAGTTCCGAGACGGTTCCGCCCGCTTCCCGGACGATGAGCGTGATGCCCGCGATGTCCCACGGGTAGCTCATGGTCATGACGAACGCGTCGAGCGAGCCTTGGGCCGTGAGCGTCCCTTCGACGACCGCGCTGCCGTAGCACTTGACCCGGGTGCAGTTTTCCGCTTCGGCTCGAAAGTTCCTTAAATTTTGCGCGTTGATGCTTTCCCAGTCGCCGACGTTGAAGTCCCCGTTCGAGACGATTGCGCGGGAAAGTTCGCGGGTTTCGCTCACATGGATGCGTTCCCCGTTTACAAAGGCTCCGCCGTTTTTGCTCGCCGTGTAGGTTTTGCCGAGGGCCGGGAGCCGGATGGCGGCGACAACCGGTTCCGCGCCGCTTTCCGTATTTTCGACGAGGGCGACGGAAACGCCCCACAGGGGAATTCCGCGGCTAAAGTTGACCGTTCCGTCAACCGGGTCGATAATCCATTCGAAGCGGGAACCTTCCTTGACGTGGCCCGCTTCCTCGGTGCGGATGGAATCTTCCGGAAATTCTTCCTGAATGTGCGAAACGATGATGCGTTCGCTTTCGATATCCGCGGACGTGACGACATCCTTCGGATTTTTGAACCGGATGCTTTCGAGATGCCGCTGCATTTGAAGAGCCTTTTCTCCGGCTTCTTCGGCGAAGGTTTTCGCTCTTTCTAAAACCTTGGAAAATTCCATGGGGTGAAATATAAAAAAAGGGAACCTCTAAAAATTGCTTTGGTAAAGAAAATTTGAGTGAGACCAAG
>CAVBPX010000019.1:0-40399 GCA_963597395.1 Eggerthellaceae bacterium
CATCGCTTGGTCTCACTCAAATTTTCTTTACCAAAGCAATTTTTAGAGGTTTCCTATTGCAAAATTTTTCGGATTTCGAAAAATTCTTCAATAGCGGGAAATGCGGCACGGGCCGGGAAAAGGCGCCTTCCTTTGAATAATGAATCCGATTTCTACATTTGGGGCATGGCGCGCGCTCGTAAATCGATTCGTCCTGATCCGTATCAGAAACCGTTCATTCCAAAGCTTTCTCCCGAAAGGAGCAAGCCGGGGACGCTTCCGCAATTTTTGGAGCCGACTCGTGCAAAATTCGAGCTTCACAGCGACTACGGGGCCGCCGGAGACCAGCCGGAGGCCATTCGGGAACTTTCGGACGGTTTTGCCCGCGGGGAGCGCTTCCAGTGCCTGCTCGGCGTGACGGGCTCCGGAAAAACGTTTACCATGGCGAATGTCATTCGGAACGTGGGGAAGCCGACGCTCGTCCTTACGCACAACAAGACGCTCGCGGCGCAGCTCTACCAGGAATTCAAGAGCTTTTTCCCGAACAATGCCGTCGAATATTTTGTGAGCTATTACGACTATTACCAGCCCGAGGCCTACATCGTTCACACGGATACGTATATCGAAAAGGACGCTTCCATCAACGACGAAATTGACAAGCTCCGCTTGCGGGCGACGTCAAACCTTTTGACCCGGCGCGATACGATTATCGTGGCGAGCGTCAGCTGCATTTACGGACTTGGCTCTCCCAAGGAATACTTTGAACTGATGGTGCGGCTAAAAGTGGGCGAGGTTCGGGAACGCGACGAAATTTTGATGGAGCTAGTCCACATCCAATACCAGCGCAACGATTTTGCTTTGGAACGCGGGTCGTTCCGCGTGCGCGGTGACGTTATCGAGGTCTATCCGAGCTATGACGACGTGGGAATCCGAATCGAACTTTTTGGCGACGAGGTGGATAGAATCTGCCGTTTTGACCTGGTGACGGGCGATGTAAAGGAAGAGCTTTCGGATGTGCGCATTGCCCCGGCAAAGCATTTTGTGACGCGCGAGGATTCCCGCGAGCGTATTGCCCAGGATATTCAGCTCGAACTGAACGACCGCCTGGAACAATTGACGCGGGAAGAAGCCGTATACAGAAAGGCCGGGAATACGTCCGAGGCGGATTCCCGGGTCCTCGCACGGGCGCGCCTTGAGAGCCGTACCCATTACGATATGGAGATGATCCGGGCGACCGGAATCTGTTCGGGCATCGAAAACTATTCGCGGATCGTGGAGGAGAGAATGCCCGGTACGAGGCCGTTTACGCTTCTCGATTATTTTGGCGACGATTGGCTTTTGATGATTGACGAAAGCCATGTGAGCGTTCCGCAGATAGGCGGCATGTCCGAGGGCGACAGGTCGCGCAAGACGAATCTCGTCCAATACGGATTTCGCTTGCCGTGTGCGCTTGACAACCGCCCGATGAACTTTGACGAGTTTGAATCCGTTTATCCGCGGCAGGTCCTTTTTGTAAGCGCGACGCCCGGGGATTATGAACTTGTGAAAACGGGCGGAGCCGTTGTCGAACAAATTAACCGCCCGACCGGTCTTCTCGACCCGAGGATAGAACTGTATCCCGTCAAGGGACAGATGGACGTTCTGCTCAAGCGAATTTCGGAGGTGACCGCCCGCGGTGAACGCGTCCTCGTGACGACCCTGACGAAAAAGATGGCGCAGGATCTGACCGACTTTTTGGTTTCGGTAAATGTCAAGGCGCGTTATTTGCACAGCGAAATCAAGACGCTCGAACGCCACAAGCTTCTTCGCGGCCTTCGCAAGGGAGACTTTGACGTGCTTGTCGGAATAAATCTTTTGCGCGAGGGCCTGGATCTTCCGGAAGTTTCCCTGGTGGCAATTCTCGACGCGGACAAGGAAGGCTTTTTGCGCAATTACAGAAGCCTTATCCAGACGATGGGACGGGCGAGCCGAAACGTCAACGGCACGGTCATCCTCTTTGCGGACGTGATGACGGAAAGCCTTGAAAAGGCTCTGGCGGAAACGCGCCGTCGCCGCGAACTTCAGGAAGCTTTCAACCGGGAACACGGAATCGTTCCGAAGTCCGTCAACCGAAAACTCGAAGACGATTTGGAGGTCGCGGACCCGCTCGGCGAAATTATGGGGAAGGGCAAAAAGTCCCGAAAGTCCGCATCCGGAAAGACTCTTCCGATGGAGGCGGACGACTCGGACGAAAACGCTTCGGTCGAAGAACTGGAAGCGAAGATGAAGGCCGCCGCCGCACGCCTGGATTTCGAAGAGGCCGCCCGCCTGCGCGACATCATCCGTGGCCGGGGGTGATTCGGCTAGGCGCTTTTTTGCTATTTTCTCCCCGGATCAAATTAGGAGAATCAAAATGCTGAAAAAACTTTCCGGTTTTGAAGGAATCAAAGGTCCGGTCGTCACAATCGTGATGGACGGTGTCGGTTACAGTCCCAAGGAAGAAGGCAACGCCGTTGCCCAGGCGCGCAAGCCTCTGCTCGACCGCTTGATGCAAAAGTACAGCCATGTGCTGTTGAAGGCGCACGGAACCGCCGTCGGCATGCCGAGCGACGCCGACATGGGAAACTCGGAAGTCGGTCACAATGCAATCGGTGCGGGACAGGTCTATGAACAGGGCGCGGCTCTTGTCGCCAAGTCCATCGAAACGGGCGAAATCTTCCGCCGTTCCGCGTGGAAGGAAATTGCGGAAAACGTCCGCGCAAAGAACAGCACGCTCCATTTCATCGGGCTGTTCAGCGACGGCAACGTGCACAGCAATATTTCTCACCTGAAGGCGATGGTCGCCGAGGCGAAGAAGGAAGGCCTTCACCGCGTCCGCGTCCACGTTCTTCTCGACGGCCGTGACGTTCCCGAAACTTCCGCGCTCGACTATGTGGGACCGTTCGAAAAGTTCCTCGACGAACTCCGTTCGGACGATTTCGACGTGTGCATCGCTTCGGGCGGCGGACGCATGAAGATTACGATGGACCGCTACAACGCCAACTGGAAGATGGTGGAACTCGGATGGAAAACGCACGTTCTCGGCGAGGGCCGCTTCTTTGCGAATACGACGGAAGCCGTTAACACGCTCCGCGACGAAACAAAGGCGATTGACCAGGACCTGCCCCCGTTCGTGATTGCGAAGGACGGCAAACCGGTCGGCACGATTCAGGACGGCGATTCGGTCGTGTATTTCAACTTCCGCGGCGACCGCGCCATCGAAATTACCCGCGCCTTTGAAGAAGAAAACTTTACGGAATTTGACCGCGTCCGCTTCCCGAAGGTGGAGTATGCGGGTATGCTCCAGTATGACGGCGACCTGAAGCTTCCGAACCGCTTCCTCGTTCCGCCTCCCGCTATCGAAAATACGAGCGGCGAATGGTTTAGCGAAGCGGGCCTCAAGCAGTTTGCCTGCTCCGAAACCCAAAAGTACGGACACGTCACCTACTTCTGGAACGGAAACCGCTCCAACAAGTTCGATGGCGAAACGTACCTCGAAATTCCGTCCGACGTCGTTCCGTTTGAACAGCGGCCGTGGATGAAGTCCGCAGAGATTACCGATGCGATGATCGAAGCGGTGAAGAGCGGCAAGTACAACACGCTTCGCTGCAACTTCCCGAACGGCGATATGGTCGGTCACACGGGAAGCCTCAGGGCCGCGACGATGGCTGTCGAAGCGGTCGATCTCGCCCTGGCACGCTTCCTTCCTGTGCTCGATGCGATGGGCGGTGTCGCCCTCATTACGGCGGATCACGGCAACGCGGACGAAATGTACGATGTCGATAAGAAGACCGGTCTTCCGAAGACGAACAAGGACGGATCCATCAAGGCGAAGACCTCGCACACGCTGAACCCCGTTCCGTGCATCCTGTACGATAACGTGACCGGCGGACGTCTTTCCCTGAAGGAAGGCTCCTGGGGACTCTCGAACCTCGCCGCGACCACGGCGAACCTCCTTGGCTTTGAAAAACACGAAGCCTGGGACGATTCGATGCTTGTCATCAGGTAGTCGAGTAAGCGTCGCCTCCGGCTCCGAAAGAAAAGCCAGTCCCGGCTTCTGATCCTTTGAAAGATTTGCAATCGCCGCTAAAGCGTCGGCAAAACTAATCAAAGGATCTCGTTCCCGGCGCCGAAAGACGAGCTTTCGGCTTTGGCACCAAAGGTGCCATTGTTCACGAGAAGCCTGGGACGATTCGATGCTTGTCATCAAGTAGTCGAGTAAGCGTTGTTAAGTTCAAAAGGGAAAAGTCGGTCTTTGGACCGGCTTTTTTCGGTTTTGACGGTGAAAACGGTTTTGGAAAGGGTACTTTTTACGAAAATTTGTGTATTTTCATAAAAAAGAAAGGTACAATTATGAACATGAAAAAACTCCTGACGGCCTTTGGCCTTGTCGCGACATTTGGTCTTGTTGCATGCGGAAGCGATTCCTCTTCCAATTCTTCGTCCGATGAACCTTCGAGCAGCAGCTCGGCGGCTCCGGTCGTCCTTCCCGAAGCCTCGGCGGATTCGCTGTTGGACATTATCAATTTCAAGGCGGAACTCAAGGTCTCGACCGTGGAATTTATGGGTAACATCGTGGCGAACCAGCAATACGATACTTCGGTCGTCATCGATTCCGTTTCGATGTATCTCGCTACGGAAGACGGCATTTCCGTTCCGGCGAACTTCGCGTTGAATCCGATGGACGAGACGATGCGTCAAAGCCTTTCCATCAAGCACGAGCTGAATCCGGTCTTGGACCTGAACTCTTTCGAGGAATGCGGTCCCGCAATGCAGGTCTATCTCGTCGCCTACGGCCACAGCGATTCGCAGCAAATTGTCGCCAAGGATACGACGACGTTCGAAAAGAAGTGCCCGGTTGAAGAAAGCTCCAGCAGTTCCGAAGCGGTCGTTCCCGTTCTCACGCCGAAAACGGTGACGCTTTACACCAGCGTGACCGAAGAGAACGCCATCGATCTGGACACCTGGACGACATACATTACGTCCGAACGGGAAGCCAATGCGGAAGCAATAGACCTTTATCTCGGTAAATCCGGCGGTGTCGCCCTGTTTACAAATGCTTCGCTCGGAGCGACCAGTCCTTCCAAAATAGGCGAGGAAGAAAAGAGTCAGTTGAGTGCTGCGGACGACCCGGATTCGCTCCGGCTGGACGAAATTCGGTTTAACGAATCCAAGCTGGCGGACGTGGCAACGGATTTTGAAATGATTTCTTCCTATGTCGTCGTGACATCGTCCTATGATGCAACGACCGGAAAGGGCCTCTTTGTCGTGCTTCCGGGAAAGACGATGAATATCGGTTCGGGATATTCAATGGAACTGATCGTTCTCGGCATTTGGGATTAAAAGGCTTACTCCTTGTAAAGGCTCTCCTGCTTGCGGGGGAGCCTTTTTTGTTTTATTTTTATTTTGTGAAAAGAATTTGGCGCATTACCCTCCTCACAAATCCGGACGTTTGCAATCTGGATTGCCGACTGTGCTTTTTGCGGCAGCGAAAACGCGACTTTGGAATGGGCGAAATGTCGTGGACGGTCGCGGAAAGGGCAGTCCGAAAATATGCAGGGGAAGGCGCGCGGGAAGTGATTCCCAGTACGATGGGAGAACCGTTACTTTATACGCAATTCGACCGGCTTGAAAGGCTCGTCCAGGAACTTGGCCTAAAGCTGAACGTCACAACGAACGGCTCCTTTCCATTGAAAGGCGCGGAACGCTGGGGAAGGGAGCTTCTCCCGATTTCAAACGACATCAAGGTGAGCTGCTGGGGAGTTGAAAAGTCCGCATGGGAAAACCTCTGCCCGGGGATGTCTCTCAATGCGTATTTTGAAAATTTGAAAACTCTTGCCCGCGTAAAAAAGGAACTTTCCCTGCAAACGCCAGCGCAGCTCGCTTCGCTTACGCTCCAGATGGCCGTTTCAAAATCGAACCGGAAGGATGTGGAAAACGTTCTGGACCTCGCCGCGGACTTGAACTTTGACCGTGTAAAGCTCAACCGGGCCGTTTTCCTTTCGGACTCTGCCGCCCGGGCCGAGACGCTTCCTCCCGAAGATTTTTTGGACGCTGGGAAAATGCAAAGAAAGTTTCCGCTTCGCCTGGAAGGGACGTTCCTTCAAAATCCGGCAGAAAGAAGCCCGCTCCGGGAATGTCCGTTTTTGGACCGGGAGGTTTGGATTCTCCCGGACGGCTCGGTAGAACCCTGTCCGGATCCGGGAGCGAGGTTCGGGACGAAAAATTCGGAAGATCGCTGCGAAAGATGTCTCCTTTTTCCGAAAAACGGCTTTGCAAAAAGTTGAGAATTGTTCTATTATTTGAAAAGGCTTATTTAACAGCCTGGATAAATTATGAAAAGCATCTATGTTGGAAATCTCCCCTTTGCGTTCCGCGACGCCGACCTCGCCAAACTGTTCGAGGAATTCGGTGAAATCAAGAGCGCAAAGATTATCATGGACCGCGATACCGGTCGCAGCAAGGGATTCGGCTTCGTCGAAATCGAAGACGACGGTGTTGCGGCAAACGCGGTCGAACAGCTGAACGGCAAGGATGTCGGAGGCCGTGCGCTTCGCGTCAACGAGGCCCGTCCGCGCGAAGCCCGTCCTCGTCGCTTCTAATCAAAGGTCACCTCTAAAAATTCAATTTTCAAAAATTTGGCTGCGTTTTCTTAACCAAAGCAATTTTTAGAGGTTCCCCAAAATCTTTTTGTTCGACAGGTCGCATTTCGGTGCGGCCTTTTTTATTTTAAGGTCACCTCTAAAAATTCATTTTCAAAAATTTGGTTGCGACGCTTCGCGCTGGTTCGTCCCGTCCTGCCATCGCTTGGTCTCACTCAAATTTTCTTTACCAAAGCAATTTTTAGAGGTTCCCTTAAAAAATTTTGGTGCGGATTTTTTTACATTGCGGACTATGGCCGGAACACTTCAAGACTACTTGCCGCAAAAGGGTGAAAACGTCACGTCCGAGGATTTGCTCGAACGCTTTCTTTCCTGGGCGGACGAACGGAAAATTAATTTGTACGAAGCCCAGGAAAATGCGGTTCTGGAACTTTTCGACGGTAAGAACGTCATTTTGAACACTCCGACGGGAAGCGGAAAATCGCTTGTCGCGATTGCGCTTCACTTTATGAGCCTTGCCTTTGGTCACCGTTCCGCCTACACGTGCCCCATCAAGGCTCTTGTCAACGAAAAATGGCTCTCGCTTTGCAAGGAGTTTGGGCCCGAAAATGTCGGGCTTTCGACGGGAGACGCGACCGTCAACGCGGACGCACCGATTCTTTGCTGCACCGCGGAAATTCTTGAAAACCGGGCGCTGTCGGAAGGTTCGGAACTGGACATCCAGGATGTTGTGATGGACGAGTTTCACTACTACTCCGACAGGGAACGCGGCGTTGCCTGGCAGGTTCCGCTGCTCACGCTTCCGCAAACGCGTTTCCTGTTGATGTCCGCGACAATCGGAAAAACGCTCTTTTTTGAACAGGCCATTTCAAAATTAAACGGAAAGCCTTGTGTAACCGTGACGGGAACGGTGCGCCCGGTGCCGCTTGAATTTTCCTATTCGATGAACGAAATCTCTGCGACCGTCCAGGGCCTTGTGAACGAGGGAAAGGCTCCCGTCTATGTGGTCCATTTTACGCAAAGTTCCGCTGCGGAAAACGCCCAGAACTTTACGAGCCTTAATTTGTGTACAAAAGAAGAAAAGGCGAACATCGCCAAGGAAATTTCCTCGTTTCGCTTTTCGAGCCCGTACGGTCCCGAGTTCAAACGGTTCTTAAAGCAGGGAATCGGCTTGCATCATGCGGGGCTTTTGCCCAAGTATCGGATTTTGGTGGAAAAGCTTTCCCAAAAGGGACTTCTCAAGGTGATTTGCGGAACGGACACGCTCGGCGTCGGCGTCAATGTTCCGATTCGCACCGTACTTTTTACGCAGCTGTGCAAATATTCCGGCGACAAAACGGCGATTCTCGCCTCCAGGGATTTTCATCAGATAGCGGGACGCGCCGGGCGAAAGGGCTTTGACAACGTGGGATATGTCGTTGCGGAAGCTCCGGCCCATGTGATTGAAAATGCGAAGCTCGCAGCCAAGTCTTCGCAGAACGGGAAAAAGTTCGTCAAGCGGAAACCTCCCGAGCACGGCTTTGTGATGTGGGACGAAAGTACGTTTCGCCGCCTGATCGATTCTCCGCCCGAGCCTCTTGTCTCCCGATTTGATGTTTCGCATGGGATGCTTGTGAACGTTCTTTCCCGCAAGACGGACGGTTGCGCCGCCATGCGAAATCTTATCCGCGACAGTCACGAGACCCTCAAGCGCAAAAAGGAACTGATGCATCGCGCATTTCAGCTTTTCCGCTCGCTCGTTGAAAAGAACATTGTGGAATTTATACGGAATCCGCAGCCCGGTATGGCACACGTCCGCGTCAATCTGGACCTGCAGAACGATTTCGCGATGAACGAACCGCTTTCGCTCTACTTGCTCGATACGCTCTCGAAGCTCGACAGGGAAAGCCCTGATTTTGCGCTGGACGTCATTTCGCTTGTGGAATCGATCGTGGAAAATCCCGAACCGATTTTGCGCGTCCAGCTTCGAAAGGCGAGGGATGCCCGGTATGCGGAACTCAAGGCGGAGCACGCCGAATACAACAAGATTCAGGATGAACTCGACAAGGTTGAATACCCGAAGCCTTTGCGCGAATTCATCTACACGACTTTCAACGAATTTGCCGATGAACATCCGTGGGTGGGAACCTTGAACGTGGAGCCCAAATCGATTGTCCGCGAGATGATCGAATGCTTTGACACGTTCAGCGGTTACGTCAAAAAATACGGTCTTCTTCGGATGGAAGCGGTGCTGCTCCGTCATATCAATTACGTGTATAAGGTTCTTTCGCAGACCGTTCCCGATTCCTTCAAGACGGAAGAAATCCGCGAAATGGAAGACTATTTGGGCGAGATGATTCGTCGAACGGACTCGAGCCTCCTCGAGGAATGGGAAAGGCTGAAAAATCCGGAATATGTTTCGAAGGAATCGTCCGAGGAAAAGGCGTTCCATGCCGATGATGCCGCAAACGATATTACGGTGGATAAAAAGAAGTTCCTTGCGCTTTCGCGGTCGCGCATTTTTTCCGTTCTGTCTCTGTTCAGAAATTGCCGCTTTGCGGAAGCCCTGGACCTTCTTGCCGAAGATCTGGAAGAAGGAAAGCCTCTGGTGGATGCGGAAGGTGTCCCATGGACCGAAACGCGTCTTGCCGAAATCTTTGCGGATTATACGGCGGAACACGGAAGGTTCAGGCTCGACGGCGAAGCCCGCGCCCTTTCGCATACCGTTTCGAAATGGGGAGCGGAAACGCTTGAAATTTTACAGGTCCTGGTAGATGATGCCGATGATAACGATTTTGGCGTGACGTTCCGGATTTCGCTATCGGAGTCCCGGGCCGCGGGCGCACCGCTGATTTCCCTTGCGGGAATAGGACCTGTCGGGTAGAATCCGAAGTTTTATTTTACCGAAATAGACTTTCCGCCAAATTTCAGAATGACGGGAAACTGTCCCCCTCTACAATCCGCGTTCGAGCGTGTAGTCGGAAATCGTAATCAGGGAATCGAGCATGCCTTCCAAAAGTTCTTTCTCGGGCGGGAGTTTTTTTGCAAGGTCGTTGTTTTGATGCGTGTCCTTTTCGGCGAAAAGCCATCGGGTTTCGTCGCCTCGGACCGGGTAACGCGAGATGAAACGGTAGCCGTTGTATCCGACGGCCGCATATCCGAAGTAGGCGCCTAGCGAAAGGCCTGTTCCCGTTTCGCGCAAAAGGTTGTGTCCCATAAAAATATTCGGGACGGCAATTCCCGCCAGTTCGAGAATGGTCGGCGCAATGTCCATTTGGGAAGTTGTCGCCGTATCCTGCGCGGCTTCGATGCCTTTTCCGGAAATGACGAAGGGAATCCATGTCGCATTGGAAAATCCTCCGCCGGTCATTGTGGAAACGCCGTTTTCGCCGAGCGGAAAACCGTGATCCGCCATAATGATCAGGTAGGTATTTTGAAACCAGTCCTCGTTTTGAACTTTGTGTACAAAGCGGGCGAGCTGTCTATCGGCATAGCGCATTGTGTAGTTGATGCGCTCCGTAAGAGGCTTTTGTTTTTCGGATTCGGGCATTCCGGCCGCAAAGTTGAACGGATAGTGGTTGGACCTTGTCGCAATGGTCGCGAGGAACGGAGAACCTTGCCGTGCGAGCGTGTCGCGGATGAACTTCGTCGTATGGTCAAAGAACGTGGAATCGTCTTCGCGGCTTCGGTCGTAATGCTCCGCGTTATACCATTTGGCCATCCAGACTCCCAGATTGTCCCAGGCCGGGTCGGCGGCCGAAAAATAGTGGGCGACGTAGCCCGAGTCCTTGAGGACCGAAGCAAAGCTCGGGAGATTGACGTGCGCAAGGTCGGTCGCTTCGGCAAGGCGCGAATGATGCGGAATTCCCGTGTGGGTCGAAAGGATTCCGCCGGTGGTGGGAAGGCCGCTCGAAAACATCCGCATAAAGGCTCGCCCGCTGCTTGCAACGGAATCGAGGAACGGCGTCGGGGAAGGCTTTCCCGGATTCAGGTAGCCGACGTTCAGTCCGCGGTGGGATTCCAAAAAGACGACGATAAAGTTCGGCCTTTGCGCCCGCTGTGTACGAAGCTGCTCGCTTTCGAGAAGTTCGCGCCTGGGAACGCGGTAAAGCGGAAGGTGCGCCGTGGAATCTTCCGGAAATTCCCACAGGGAATCTCCTTCGACCGTTTGCCACAACTCCCGGTAAAACTTTTGGTAGGGGAGAATTTCGCTCTCGGAAATTCCCGCCGCCCGCTTACCGGAAAACATTTCGTCGTAAACGAGCGAAACGATCGGTTTGAGCTTTGTCATCCGCGCGTTTCCGGTCCAGATGACATGGATAAACAAAAAGGCGAGAACGTAAAACGCGAACATGGCAACGGGAAGTTTTGGAATCCACGTGCGCTCTTTTTTTTGAACCATCCGCTTCAGCAGACGATAGACTGCATAGGTCGCAGGCAAAATCAGCGCCAGAACAAAGAACTGGAGAAACGGAACGGAACCGTCGTTTGCCACATAGTCCCAGAACATCTTGAGCGAGGACGTATCCTTGTAGGTGTTGATGATTCCAAACGAAAGATGGCTCCCGAGGAACCTTTGCACCTCGTCGTCGAGAAGCGAAAAAAGCAGAATGACGGAATGAAAAATGACATAGAGAAAAAGCCAGACCGCTTCAAACGAAAACTTTCCTTCGGAACACTTGGACGCGAACCTCGACCGGATAAACTTCTGGACAAACAGCACACAAAGAAAAACGACGAGCGCATTGAAAATCCACACGAAGTCGATGCACACCGCATGGAAAATGTACCAGTCCGGCTTGCTTACAAAAGGAAATCCGTAGGGGTTTTCGCGAAAAAGCAAAAGCACGCGCAAAAGGATGTGCGAAACCCAGAACGCAAGCGAGACGAGAAGCCAACGGGAAATGTCGAACCTTTTCGTTGAATCGGAAAACAGAAACTTGATTTTTTGCATTGACAGAAATTTAAACATTTTGGCGGAGAATAAAATTCTATCTTGTGCCAATCTATGAATGAAGCTTTGGAAGCCGACAGCCGTTTTTTAAGGAAAGGCGTGATTGTCAATGTCATCGGGACGATCTTGAAGGTATGCGGCCCGGTTTTGACGATAGTCCTTGCCCGTGTATTCGGACCGGCGGAATTCGGCGTGTTCGTTTCGACGCAAACCCTTTTGCTGACCATTTCCCGGTCGGCGACGCTCGGACTTGACAAGGGCCTTTACTGGTATTTGCCGCAGAACAGGCTTTGCGGGAGGCCCGCTTATGACGGGGTGATGGAGTCGTTCTGGACGGCGGTTTTTGTCGCCGTCGTTTGCACGGTCGCCATTTTTGCGGGATCCTTTACGCCGTTAATTTCCAAGGAACTTCCCTGGTATGCCCTTTCGCTTGTGTTTTATGCCGCGTCCTATGTGTTGAGCAATACGTCGGAGGGAAACCGAAAACCGCAAAATGCCATATTCATCAATTCGTTTTTGGTGGCGGTCCTTTCGCCGGCTTCTTCGATTGCAATGCATTTTTTGGGGATTCCCCATGCGCTTCCGCTGGGGCTTCTCGTCGGACAGGTAGGCGGATTTTGCATGCACTTTTTCCTCGTTCGGAAACAGTTCCCGGAAATGCCGATTTTTCCCGGAAAACGCGTGTCCAGGGCACTGCTCGTCTATTCGCTTCCGTTGGGGTTCAATGAATTCGTGTCGTCGTTCCTTATTCGTTCGAGCCTTTGGATGGTGATGCTCTTTCTTGGACCGGAAAAGGCAGGGGCCTATGGAATCATGGTGACCATTTCCAATGCGCTGCAGACGATTCGGGTGGGATTTACTCCCATTTTGACGCCTGTTGTCGCCGGGATGAACCGGGAGCGCCTTCACACTGACCTGAAGCCCGTTTTCTCGTATTGCGTTTCGATGGTAACGTTCATTCAGCTTTTGATCGGTTTCTTCATCATCCTTTTCCCGAATGAAATTCTGAGCATTGCCGGAAAGGACTTTATTGTGCAGCCGGAAGCCCTGGGCATTTTGCTTTTGGTGCATTTGCTTTCCGGATTTTGGGGCATGTCGCTTGTGATTATGAACGGTATCGGGAAAAGCCTCTACACGCTGAAGATGAACCTTTTTTCGCTTGCCATAGCGCTTGTCTCGGGATATTTTTTGATTCCCGCCTTTGGGCTTGTCGGGGCGGCGCTTTCGATGCTCACGTATAATGTCGTCGCCATGATTTGGAACAACGTTTATCTTGCAAAACTAAAACTTTGGCCCTATTCCTTCGCGCTTTTGAATCGGGGCGTGTGGATTTGCGTCCTTATCGCCTGCTATGTTTTTTTGAATGTCGGCGTCGTGGAACTGAACCTGTGGCAAAAGGGCATTGCCTATCTGTGCGCACTAGCTGCTCTTGGCCTGCAGTGGCTGTACGATAAAAGGGCGAAATCGGGGTAATAGGTAATCACTTCCACCAGGCTTCAAAGTTGTGCGAAATGCGCTTTTCCTCGGGCGGAAGCTGCATGTAGTTTCCGTAGAGCTGGTGCAGATAAAGATCGTAGTTCTTAAAACTCGTGTAGCTTTTATCTTCAAACGTGTAGGAGCCTTGCGGGAGCAAATCGGACTTGTTGAAAATGGCGTCGAAGTTGTGCCCGGAAAACAGGATGGCAACCCGTTCCGAATTCTGAACCCGATAGCGGTGAAAGACCCATTCGACAAAACGGCAAACGCGCTTCTTTCCGACGACTTTTGCGAGAATATTGAAAAGGCGCTTGTAAAAAAGCGTCCAGGCGCTGAGTGTCTTGGATGAAAAATCCGTACTCATCGCAAGGCCGACAACGCGCAAAAAGCTGCAGAAAAAGATAAAGGCCTTGGCGCCAAAAAGGGTTTTCGGCAAGCCGTCAATGGGAAAGATGTCTATCCAGATGCCCTGATAGCCCTTGTGCCTGTCGCTTTTGATTTCTGTCCGATTGTCAATTGCCTTGGCAAAGGGGTAAAAATAATCGCTTGCGGTATCGTCGATAGCGGAAATCCAGTCGGCATGCTCCCCGTTTTTGTCTTTTAGGATGGCGAGAAGCTTTTCGTAGTCTTCGCGCTGCATGGCAATGTCCATGTCGTCGTCCCAGGGAATGTATCCCTTGTGGCGGACGGCTCCCAAAAGGGAACCGTAGGCGATGTAATATTTCAGGTTTTCTTTTTGACAAATTCTGACAATTTCATCCAAAATGGACATTTGGATTTGACGGATTTCCTTAAAATCGATCTTGCGCATATTATCCCTTTAGGTCACCTCTAAAAATTCATTTTCAAAAATTTGGTTGCATTTTCTTAACCAAAGCAATTTTTAGAGGTTCCCTTTAGAATTTCCTTGATTAGGGATGTGGAAATTCCTTCGGTTCTCGGCAGGACGACAACTTCCCTGTGGTGCTCGCCGCACCATTTTTCCGCTGCGAGAAAGCTCGGATTGGTTTGGTCGGGACCGCGCGCGAAAGTATCGAAATCAACCTTTTGCACAATATCTTCGGCCGTCTTGTAGGTTACGACATCATCGACATATCGGATGGCGGCCACCATGTAGCAACGCTGTTCCGTTGTATAGGTCAGTTTTGCTCCCGGCTTGAACTTTGTGACATAGTCCGCTTCCTGTACGGCGACCGTCAAATGGTCGCCCAGCGCCTTGGCCTTGCGGAACAGTTCCATATGGCCAAAGTGAAGCAGATCGAAAACACCGATGGTTAAAATTCGTTTCATAATTTTCTTGGTAAAAATAAATAAAGTTCCGTTTTCTATTTTTAGCGGCATGATCAAATACCTCTTTGTTTTGACCAGTTCCCCGAAGGATTTCTTTTGCGAACAGACGCTTGTGGCGATTGCGTCGCTTAGGGACCACAATCCGGGAGCCTTTGTGACGCTCCTGACGGATGACCGGACTGCGGAGACGCTTTCGGGGAAGCGGGCCGCGCTGAAGGATGCGGTCGATGAACTGAAGGTGCTTGCCCTCGACGAAAAGCTCTCGCCGATGCAGCGGTCGCGCTATCTGAAAACGGTCATGCGGAACGAGGTCGATGGCGATTTTCTTTATATGGATTCGGACATTGCGGTCGTGGGAAGTCTTGAAATTCCCGAGGAATGGAAGGGCGGAATTTATGCCGTGTTGGATTTTCACACCAACCTGCACAAGGCCATCAATCGCAAAAAGGTTTTGGCCGCGGCCAAAATGCTCGGATTTTCCCCGATTTTAAACGACGAACTTTTTAACGGCGGCGTCATGTATGCGAGCGACACGCCGGAGGCGCGGGCCTTCTTTAAAAAGTGGCACGAGCTTTGGGAATATTCGGTTTCGAAAAATTATCCCTACGATATGGCGGCTCTCGCCGAAACGGATTTTTCCTTCGGCTATAAAATTCAGAAGATGCCCGGCGAATGGAATTGCCAGCTCGCTTACGGCAAGCGCTTTCTTCCGAACGCAAAGATTCTCCATTTCTTCGGGTCGCGGATTATCGATACCTGCGGACGCAAGGTCCCGGATTCCATGGACGCTTTCCTTCCCAAAATTTTGCGGAAGAACTTTTATACCGACCTGAAGAATATTCCGGTCCGCGTTTCGGAAAACAAGGAAATTCATATCGACGAATACTACGATTCCGTCATTCGCAACGCCAAGGATGCCTTCCTTCTGCAAACGAAAAAACTGGGCACCTTTGGCGCGGACGTCGTGCGTTCCTATGCGTTTGCGCGGGCGCTCGCCTTCCTCTATAAAAAGCTTCCGTTCCTAACGCGGATTCTTGAATGGCTGGGAAAAATCCGATGAACCTGCTTTTTAACCTGGTGGCGGTGCAGCCCATTCACAATGCGAAGTTTCACGGCGGAGGCTCGTACGGGGAGGTCGTCTTTTTGGCGATTCTCGAAAGACTGTTTGGAGAAAAGGCTTCAAAAGATTTGAATGTGCATCTTTTTGCGGCGTTCGATGCGGGAAAGTTTTTGGACCCGAAAATCGTCGAAGCCTGTAAAAAGTTCGGCGTTCCCCTGTTTGATATTCGAGAAAAGTCCCCGCAGCGGATAATTGACGAAAATCAAATTGACACGTTTTATACGCCGCTGTATTCGCTCGAAAAAAAATGGGACGTAAATGTTCCCCGGTATGTTTTTACGTGGCACGGCGTGCGTGCTCTCGAAATGAAATACAGCCCGCTCGGAATGCGCTTTGCAAGGACGTTCGCGCAAAAGGCGGAAGCGCTAGTGCGCTACCGCGACCTGTGGAAAAAGCATTTTTACAAGCCGAAGTATGAGCGGCTCGCGCATCGGATTGCGGAAGGGAAAGCGTTTGCGATTACGGTGAGCGAACACAGCCGCGCTTCGATCCAAAACTTTTTCCCGGAACTTTCGCACGTGAAGATTCCGGTCTTTTACAGCCCGATGATGGAAGTTGAACCCAAAGGCTCGCTTCCGGCGAATGCGCTTCCAAGAAAATATTTTCTCCTGACGAGCGGGGCGCGTTTTGAAAAGAACAATCTTCTCGCGGTAAAGGCTTTTGACGGCCTTGTCGATGCGTTCCCGGCGCTAGACCCGGAACTGAAAGCCGTCGTCACGGGCGTTCCCTTTCCGAAAGTTTACCTCAAAGGGCTCTTGCATCCAGAGCGCTTTGTCTTTCTCGATTACGTGGAAGCGGAAGAGCTTGAACTGTTGCACCAAAACGCATATGCGTTCATTTTCCCGTCGCTCAACGAGGGCTTTGGCTATCCACCGATGCAATCCATGCGCTATGGCGTTCCGGTAGCGGCAAGCGGCTCCACGTCGATTCCCGAAATTTGCGGAGATGCCGCACTGTATTTTGACCCGTATTCCGAAAGCGAAATTCGAAACCGGATGATCCAGCTTTTGGACGGCGAAATTCATGCGCTTTATGCGGAGCGGGCTTGTGACCGCTACGAAAAGGTTCGAAAGCGTCAAATTTCGGACCTGGAAAAAACGGTCCGGTATATTCTGGACTACTGAGCGGACCGCTTGCGCGAAAGCCCGAAAAGCGCTATCAGATAGGCGAAGAAAAACCCGAAAAGCCCGTATTCGACGGCGTCCCCGATGTGGAAGTAGAGCGTATCGCGTGTGCGGAGCGGAATGTTTCGGACGGTGACGCGTTCCGTATAAAGTTCCGTTTTCAGGTCCTCGTGCCCAAACTGGTCGATGAACGCGGAAATGCCCGTGTTGGTGCATCGGACGGCCGGGTAGCCGCTTTCGATGACCCGGTAGCGGATCTGGTTCAGGTGCTGCGCCGCGGCTGTGCTTTTTCCGAACCAACCGTCGTTTGTGATATCGACCATCAGACGGGAGCCGTTACGGATGGCGCTCCGGACTTCCATTCCGTAGATGGTTTCGTAGCAAATAAAGGGGCTCCAAAAGAACGGCTCGAAGACCGGGCGTTCTTTCCCCGGCACAAAGTTCCCTTGCCCGACATCGACGTAGTTCAAAATGGGAAAGACGTCGTCGAAGGGAAGCCGTTCGCTAAACGGAACGAGGTGCGTTTTGATGTAGCGCGTATAGCCGTGAATGCCCGGTCTAAAGAGAAATCCGCTGTTGTAGAGGTTCGTAGGCCGCGGAGGTTTGCCGTTTCGGTCGTAGTCAAGCGTCCCGATGAAAAGGCTTGTTTTGGTGTTGCGAATGCGATTTTCAATCCATTCCTTTTCGAGGTACCGCTTGCGGAGCATGTCCGGAATGGCCGTCTCCGGAAAGACTATCAGGTCCAGATCGTTTGCGTTCCAGTCGATGCTGTCGTTTGCGAGTGCCCACGTTTTTTGAATGACGGAATTGTAGTAGTCTTTGCTCCACTTGTTTGTCTGCTGGATGTTCGGCTGCACGATGGCAACGCGTGGGGATTCCTTCGGGTCGCTCTCAAAAAACGGTTTCGCTTCCGGTTGTGAAAGGACCGCTACGCCGTATCCCCAAAGGCATGCGAGAATGACAAAAGGTGTCAAAAAAAGAATTTTTTTGCGGTGCAAAAAGGCAAATGCCACAACCATGTTGCTTCCGATGACAAGCGCCGTGTAGCCAAAAACTCCGATGAGCGAAAGCGCCTGCAAAAGTTCGAGCTGCTTTCCGAAAACGTATCCGAGATGGCTCCACGGAAAGCTGAAGTCCCCGATGCTCCGCGTCATTTCGAGGCCCGCGTAAAACAGCGGAAAGAGAACGAGCAAAACGGGAAAACCCTTGACCCGGACGCTTCGCGCCTTGACAAAAACGGCCGCCGCAATGGTGTTGTAAACGCTAAAGTAGGAAATCAGCAGCACGAGCCCGATAAGAATCAGGACCGCGGGTCCCACGTTCATCACGTTGTAAATCCAGTAGTAGTTGATGACGTTGTAAAGAAATCCGGACCAGAAGGAGGCAAAAAGGGAGGCCTGCATCCCGGAGCGCAAAAGCACGAGGAACCACGGGACGAGAAACACCAGTGCGCCCGGCCCGAGAGGCATCGGCGGAAAGGCGAGTGCATAAAGCCCCCAGCCGACACAGCACACAAAAAGCGCCATTCGGGATTCGCGTTCCCGAATTCGGTGAAGGTTCCATACGGCAAACCGGAAAAGTCCATAGGCGAAGAGCGGAAGAAAGACCGTGCAAATCTGGATGATTCCGACGTGGGATCTTAAAACGTAATCCGCGGCGAGCGCCAAAAATCCGACGATAAAGTATCCCCAAAAAACTTTTGGAAAATCGGCGCGAATCTTTTTTGAAAACAAAAAGGGAAGCGCGCAAAGGAACGGAACCGCCTGGGCCGCAAAAAAGTAAATGCCTTCGACATTTGGGTCGGAATGCACCAGCGAGATGTTCAGAACTATTTGCAGAAAGAGAAAGAAAATTTTCATAGGCCGCCTTTTCCTTGCGGATGGAACAGCAGCACGTATTCGCCTTTGGGCTCGCGGGACTTGTAATGTTCGAGCAGTTTTGAGGGCGTCCCGACCAGATGTTCCTCGAATTTTTTGGTCAGCTCGCGCATCAGGGCCACCGGAATTTCTCCGAAGACCTGTCGAATCTCGTCGATGAACTTGACTAGATTGTGCGGGCTTGCGTAAAAGATAAGCGTCGAGTCGGCGGAATCCTTGAGGCGTTCGAGGAGGTGCAAACGCTGGGCGCTCTTTTTGGGCGAAAAGTTCTCAAAGCGGAATCGGTCCGTCGGAAGCCCGCTCGAAACGAGGGCGTTGATCATGGCGCACGCTCCCGGAACGCTCCGCACGTCAATTCCTTCTCGGACGCATTCGCGGACAAGGTTAAAGGCCGGGTCGGCAATTCCCGGAGTTCCCGCATCGCTTACGATGGCAATGTCTCCCTCGTTTTTTAAAAACTCCACGTATTTCGGCGTCACTTCTTCCTTGTTGAAGTCGTGATAGCTCTCCATTCGGGTATGGATGTCGTAGTGGTCGAACAGAAGCCTCGAATGCCTCGTGTCTTCGGCGAGGACGAGCGGCACCTCTTTTAAAATGCGGACTGCCCGGTAGGTGATATCTTCGAGGTTCCCGATAGGAGTGGCGACAATGTAGAGTGTGTGCATATTTTTGAAGTTAGCAAAAGTTAAAAGTCCGAGCGGAGCGTGTTGTCGGCCGGGACGTTTTTAAGAAGCGACTGCCGAAGCCTTGCGGCGAGTTTCGTGTGAATCATGTCGGCTCGATCCTGCACGTAGCCCTTGCGGTAAAGTCCATACCAAAAAAGGCGCGGATGTTCCTCTTCAAAAAACTGGGCCTTTTCGATGATGACGCCTTCGCACAAAAGTTCGGACGAAAGCGAAATTTCCAGATCGCTTTCCCGGGGCATTGCAGGCCAGAGAGGCGCCAAAACAAGAACCCCCAGGTACCACGGGCTTGCAAAACGCTCTTCGACGCGACCTTCAAACGAAAGTCCCAGACGGCAACCTTCCGGAATAGCCTCCCGAACCGCTTCTCCGTAAAAATCCGAAAGGCTTTTTGGAAACTCGGCCGTTTCGCCGTTTTCCTTTGCCGAAAAGGAAATGCTTTCCGCGTCGCGTTCCGAGCCTTCGCCCGAAAAATCCCTGTGGTAAAGTGCGGGAGCACAGGCGGAGAACAAAAGAACGGTCAAAATGCAAAGGAAAAGTTTCACGCCTAAAAGATAGATTTTTACATTTTCACACATGCAGTCCCTGCCGGCATATTTCTTTTCCGACGCCCATCTCGGCGCAAATCCTCCGGGTTCCATTTCCGGGCGCGAAGAAATGCTCGTCGAATTTTTGAAAGGCCTTGCGGGAAAGGCGTCCCACGTTTTTCTTGTGGGCGACCTGTTCGAGTTTTGGTACGAATACCGGCATTACGTTGCCCGCGGACACTTTCCGCTTTACCGCGCGCTGGGAGATCTTGTGGATTCGGGCGCAAAGGTGCACTATCTGATGGGAAACCACGACTTTGCTCTCGGGGATTTTTTTCCGAAGGAATTGGGCGTACAGGTGCACCGCGAATTTGTGACGGAACCGATTCAGGGACATCGGATTTTTTTGATGCACGGGGACGGCGTTCCGAAAAGCGATAGCGGCTACCGCTTTGCGCGAAAAATTATTGACGCGCGGATTTCAAGGTCTCTTTTTCGAAAGATTCATCCTGACTTGGGAATGGACATTGCGCACTTCGTCGGAAGTTCTAGCCGCAAGGCCGGAAAGGACAGACCCATTCACATTGAGGAATATCTCGAAGCGGCGAGCGTCAAAATGCGTAAAAACGGTTGCGACATTTGCGTTCACGGCCACCATCACATTTCGGGAATTTGGAATGTGCCCGAGGGAAAGGTCGTTTCGCCGGGACAGTGGCTTTACCGACTGGAATATGCAAAAATGGAAAACGGCGAAATTGAATTATCTGGATTGACAAAGGATATTTTATGATGCGTGCTCTACTTTTTCTTTTCGTTGCGGCGGTTCTCTTCGCCTGTTCCTATACGGATGCGGAACGGGAGATTGCGCAAAAAGAGGCCGAAGTCAAAGCGTTGACGGCAAAAATCGACAGTGCAAAGGCCGTTCTCGACAGTGTTCAAAAGGCGGAGATGGAACTTCGCCGTGAGCTGGATTCGCTGGACATGAGCCGCTGATGCGCGCAATTTTCCTTTTTGTCCTTTCGCTTTGCTTTCTCTTTCTTTCTGCGGCGTTCGGAACTTCCGCCTATGAGTACGTTTTTGCACAAACGTTTGAGCCGAAAATTTTTTCCTTTGCGGGGTGGGGCGTCCTCGGATTTTTTATTCTTCGAATCGTGCTATTGTTTTTAAACCGGAACCTGGATTTTTTTGACACTTTTTGTCACGAACTGAATCACACGCTTTTTGCGCTCCTTTCGTTTTATAAGATTGAATCGTTTTTTGCCCATGCGGAAAAGGGCGGAAACGTCACGTTTCGCGGAGAGGTAAATCCGGTGATTGCCCTTGCGCCGTATTCGTTTCCCCTGTTCGCCTTTTTTACGTCGCTTATTTCGTTTATTCTGATTCCGCAGGCAAGGACGGTCGCCCAGGTCCTTGTCGGATTCTTTCTTGCGTTTCACGTGGGAAGCGTTTTGCGGAACGCGCGTCCGCGCCAGACGGATTTGCAGCTTTACGGCTACCTCTTTTCGTATTCCGCCGTCATCTTTTTTAATTTGTTCTGGATTCCGTTCATTCTTTTGACGAGCGTCTTTGGAATTGACGGCGGCCTCGGCTGGTGCAAATCGGGCCTTTCGGTGGCCGCGGACCGGATCTTTTCTTTGTGGAGGCTTGTATGCAGCGCATGGGTTTGAAGTCGGTACTTCTCGACGGCGAGCGAAAGGACATTTTGATTTCGAACGGGACTTTTGAAAGAATCGCTCCTGTGGGGACGCTTTGCCTTGAGCCTTCGGACAAAATAATCGACTGTTCGCATTTTGCGATTGTCCCCGCCTTTTACAACACGCACACGCATGCCGCGATGACGTTTTGTCGGGGACTTTCGGACGACGTCGCTCTGGACGTTTGGCTGCGGAAGTACATCTGGCCGAGAGAGGCAAGGCTTACGCCCGAGGACGTGTATGCGGCTTCCCGCTACGCGATTCTCGAAATGATTCGCTCCGGGACCGTCTTTTTTGCCGACATGTATTGGCACAGAACCGAGACGATTCGGGCCGCGGAAGAACTTGGCGTGCGGGCTTCGATAGGGGTCACCTTTGCCGATTCGCTCAAACCGGATACGGAAGAAAACTTGCGGTTTATCGAAGAGAACGCTCCCAAAATGACGGGCCGCGTCCGGCTTGCCGTGGCGCCTCATGCAATATACACGAATACGGCCGAGTGTTTGCGTTTGGCCGGGGAATGCGCACAAAGGTTCGGGCTTCCGCTGCACGTCCATTTGGCGGAAACGGCGGGCGAAGAAATCCGGAGCGTCACACCGACCGGCGGACTTTCCCCGGTGGAATTTTTGGAAAGTCTCGGACTGCTTTCGGAGCGGACCGTGGCCGCCCACCTGGTGCATGTTTCGGACCGCGACCTGGATATTTTGGCCGCGAAAAAAGTGACGTGCGCCCACAATCCGTGTTCCAATATGAAGCTTTCGAGCGGAACGTTTCGCATTCGGCCGTTCCTTGACCGCGACATTCGCGTTTCGCTCGGAACGGACGGCGCCGCTTCGAACAACAACCTGGACATGTGCGAAGAAATGAAGTTCGCATCGCTTCTCGCCAAGATGACCTCCGGCGACCCGACGACGCTTTCGGCGAAGGAAACTCTCAAAATGGCGACGCAAAACGGAGCGGAAGCCTTTGGAATCCATGCAGGGAAAGTATCCGAGGGGTTCCTTGCCGACGCGCTCCTTTTGAACCTGGACGCTCCCTGCTTTGCCACGGGCGACGTGGTTTCGAACCTGGTATATGCGGCCAATTCGACCGTCATCGACACGGTCATTTGCAACGGAAAAATTCTGATGGAAAACCGGAAGATTCCGGGCGAAGAGGAAATTTCGCGCGAGTTCCGCAAGCGCTTTTCGCAAGGCCTTTAAAAAGTTCGGGAAAGTCGAATGCTCCACTTTATCAAATACAATCTGATAGGCATTGTCAACACGCTGATTACCTTGGGCGTTGTTTGGATTTTGTACGAAATTTTTGAGTGGAACCTGGAACTTTCGAACTTTCTCGGATTTGTCGCGGGCGGCGTCAACTCGTATTGGATGAACCGCTGCTTAAACTTTAAAAGCAAAAACAAAAAGGGCCGCGAAGCGGTGCGCTTTGTCGTTGTCTTTTTGTGCGCCTATCTGGTGAATTTGTTTGTACTGGAATCTCTCAAAAACGCACTCCCGTCGGCGGGGGAGTTTTTGAGCGCGGGATTCCTTGCAAACGTATGCGCAAACGCCGTCTATGTGGTGGTGAGCTTTTTGCTTTACCGTTACTTTGTATTTAAAGCCTAAGCCTTGAAAATTTTGTTTACGCGGAGAAGTCCGCTTATAAGCTGGTCAATTTCGCGCTTTGTGGTGTAGGCCCCGAAGCTCGCGCGGATGGTCGCCGGCACGTTAAACCGGTCCATGACCGGCTCTGCGCAGTGATGCCCGCTGCGAACGGCAACGCTGCTTTCGTCGAGAAGGGCCGCAGCGTCATGAGGATGTACCCCGTTGAGGACAAAACTGTAGAGCGCACCGCGCTTTTTCGGATTTCCCAGAATGCGGAGTCCCGGAACTTCGGCAAGGCGCTCCTTGGCGTAGTCGGAAATTTCCTTTTCGTGGGCGTAGATTGCCTCGATTCCCACGGAGTTTATCCAGTCAACCGCGGCTCCGAGCCCGATGACTTCCGCAATGGGAGGCGTCCCCGCTTCAAAGCGGTCTGGCGGCAGCGCGAACGTCGTCTTTTCGAACGTGACATGGTCAATCATTTCGCCGCCGCCCTGCATGGGGGGCATTTTTTCGAGAAGTTCGTATTTACCGTAAAGAACGCCGATGCCCGTCGGCCCATACATCTTGTGCCCGGAAAAGGCGAGAAAATCGCAGTCGAGATCCTGTACGTTGATTTTGACGTGGGGAGCGCTCTGTGCCGCATCGACTAGTATCTTGATTTGCGGGTCAAGGCTCCGAACCGTTCGGATGATTTCGCGGACGGGATTTTCGGTGCCGATGGTGTTGCTGATGTGCGTCACCGCGACGACTTTCGTTTTGCCGGGGACTATCAGCTGCGGGATCTTTTCGAGCTCAAGTTCGCCAGCATCGTTTACGGGAATGACCTTGAGCGTTGTGCCGCGCACCTTTCCGAGAAGCTGCCACGGGACAATGTTTGCATGATGCTCGAGTGAGCTGATAAGAACTTCATCGCCGGGCCTTAAAAATTCAAGTCCGTAGCTCCATGCCGCAAGGTTGATGCTGTCTGTCGTTCCGCGGGTAAAGACGACCTCGCTTTCGCTTTTTGCGCCGATAAAGTTCGCCACTTTTTTACGCGCCGATTCGTAGGCGTCCGTCGTCTGCGCCGTCATGCCGTAGATGCCGCGCTTGACCGAGCTGTAGTGCTTGCGGTAAAAGTCGTCCATGGCGTTGATGACCGCCTCTGGCTTTTGCGCCGTCGCGGTGCTGTCGAGGTAAGCGAACGGCGGATTGTCCCTGTCGTGCAGGGCGAGGACGGGGAACTGCTTTCGAATTTCATCGACATTGTAATTCATGGGAAAGAAGATAGAAAACTAAAGGTCACCTCTAAAAATTCAATTTTCAAAAATTTGGTTGCGATGCTTCGCGCTGGTTCGTCCCGCCCAGCTATCGCTTGGTCTCACTCAAATTTTCTTTACCAAAGCAATTTTTAGAGTTTTCCTTGACTTAAATTCGTTGGCATGAAAACATTGCCGGTCGCATCCTCGTTTGGGACCTGTTCCCGACCATGGCGGGCGTGAACGCGGAAATTCTCGTGGTCTGCGCAAAGGAAGGAAAAAATGTATAATGCGGACCAACTTATTAGCTTGGGCAAAAATGTCCAAGTTCAACTTGAGCAGAACAGTTTTCTGAGCGCTGTTTCCTGATTCCTTTCAACTTTCTATATTGTTTGCATGAAAAAGTTTTTATTGTTGATCCTTTGCGCGGCGGTGTTTGCGCTAGCCGCGTCCCCGAAAGTTTCCAAGGCATGCTCCAGGGCAAACGGCGAAAAGGCCTGCTCCGAGGCCCTGACCGAACTTGCCATCCGCGGGAAAACGGGCGATACGCTTGCAATCGGGCTTTACGGAAAGACGCTCGCTGTCATCAAAAAGAACAAGAAGTTCATGAAGCCCGTGATGGTAAAGGTCGATACGCTTTTGTGGGAGCCTTGCAAAAAGAAGGAGTTCGCAGCGTGCCTTGAAGCTTGCGTTCTCCGCTCCGATTCAGTCTTCCTTCGGCCGGACGCTCCGGATTCAAGCGCCTGTGCGGAAAAGCCCCAAAAGCTCGTGGCCAAAAAAATCAGCGTCCCGACGCCCTCGGCTATGCAGCTTCTTGTGGATTCGCTTTCTCGGGACGCTTTCTGGAATTCTTCGTTTGAGCTTGCGCTTCGCTGGAGGCTTGCCGTAAACGATACGAACCTTGTGCGGCTGGATTCGGCCGTGGCGGAACTTTTGGCCGCGGACCCCTCGGACTTTGCGCTTGCCAAAAAGAAGTTCACCTACTGCAACGCGTTCGGCGATACGCTTCGCGGACTGCTCGATTCCCTGAACGCTCCGGTCCGTTGCCCGGCTTTCGAGAGCGTGACCGATCCGCGGGACGGGCGCGTTTACCGCACGGAACGCTTTGGCGAAAAGAACTGGATGATTGACAACATTTCGTTCGACATTCCGGAAACTTCGGCATGTTACGACGGCGATTCCCTGAACTGCGAAAAGTTCGGAAGGCTCTATACCTTCGAAGCGGCCGGAACCGCCTGTCCCGAAGGCTTTCACGCGGCGACGGATGCGGACTTTGACGCTCTTTCCGCAAGCGACGTGGCTGACTTTTCGGTGACGGTCGCATTTGGCGGATACTTTAACCAGAACGGAATTTGCACGCTGATGGGCGAAGGAACCTATTTTTGGACGGCGACGGAAGAGGACGCCTCGCGCGGATTTGTGCGGAGCCTTTTCTCGGACGCAAACGCCCTGGACAAGGCCTCGGTCGATAAGAAGTTCGGACTTTCGGTCCGCTGCGTCGAGGATTAGCCTGTGGTGAATTTTCGTCCGACGTGCGACCTTGAAACGTGGAAGGCGCGGAATCTTTTGACCGAAAAGGTGCGCCGTTTTTTCAGGGCGCGGAACGTGCAGGAGGTCGAAACTCCCGTGCTTTCTCGTGCGAGCGGGACGGACGCGCATCTGGACTACTTTGAAACTTTGGGAAAGCCCGCGCATTATCTGATGACAAGTCCCGAGTTTCATTTGAAGAGGCTCCTTGCCGCGGGTTTCGGCGACATTTTCGAAATCGCGCACGCCTTTCGGGTCGATGAAATCGGAAAAAAGCACAACGCCGAATTTGAACTGGTGGAATGGTACCGCGTCGGGATGCCGTTTGAGCGCCTGATGGAAGAGGTGGAGGACCTTGCCGCTGAAATTCTCGGAAGGCCCGTGAAGGCGGAGAGGCTCCGGTTTCGCGATGCGTATTTGCGGTATGCGGGCGTGGATCCTTTGACGGCAAGCGAGGACGAGTTTCGGGCCGCGTTAAGGCGAAACGACGTTCCGGACGTGGAAGGCTCCGATTCGTTTGTGCGCGAGGACTGGTGGGACTATCTGATGGTGACGCTCGTGGAGCCGCACCTCGGAAAGGACGCTCCGCAGTTTTTGATGGACTATCCGGCAAGCTGTGCGGCTCTCGCCAAGACCTACGTGAATTCCGCGGGCGACGCCGTCGCCAAACGCTTTGAACTTTACATCGAGAATATGGAGCTTTGTAACGGCTACGAAGAGCTGACCGACCCGGCCGAACAGAGGCGCCGGTTTGAAGCGGACATCGCCTTTCGAAAGGCGCACGAAAAGCCCGTCCCCGTGGTGGACGAGCGTTTTCTTTCGGCCCTCGAATACGGTATGCCCGAGGCTTCCGGCGTGGCTATGGGTCTCGACAGGCTCTTTATGCTCGCCCTCGGAAAAAAGAAGATTGAGGAAGTCGTCCTGTTTATGGACGACAATTCTTAAGAGATTCTCCGAGCGTTTTGTCCAGTTGGGTTCGCAGCTTTTGCGGGTCGATGGGGCCTATTTCCCGCAAAACGACCTTTCCCGTGCTGTCAATCAAAAAATGGGACGGAATCGCCCGCGGGTGCCCGAACTTTTTCATCAGCTCGTAGTCCCAATGAACGACGGGGTAGGGAATTTCCATCTTTTGGACGAAAGCCTCCATGATTTCCTTGGAATCGTCCTCGTTTACGCCCATAAAATGAACTCCGCAAGGCGCGTATTCCGCGTAGAGCTTTTTGAGCGCGGGAAGTTCCATATTGCAATATCCGCACCAGGAGGCGTGAAAAATAAAGAGGTTGATGCCCGCGTAGCCGTCGATTCGCTCGGGAATCCGGTCGTAGCCCGCGTCCATGCAGCCGGTTTGGAAAAGGGCGAGACACGGAAAACAAAAAGTCAGGGCGATTTTTGAAAAAAGGTTCATTGAACCATCAATTTAGTTATATTCAAAACATGGCATACAATATTCAAGATCTTTTGGCAGAAATGGTGAAGCGCGGCGCTTCGGACTTGCACATTACGGCGGGAATTCCCCCGATGTTGCGTCTTGCCGGAAAGCTCACGCCGATGGGGACCGAAAAGCTCGCCCCCGAAGAGACGATGCGCATGACCTACAGCCTGATGAACGAGGTTCAAAAGAAGTCGTTCGAACAGAACAAGGAATGCGACTTTTCGTTCGGCATTGCGAACCTCGCCCGATTCCGTGCAAACGCTTACCTGCAACGCGGATGTGTGGCCCTTGCCCTTCGTATCATTCCGCTCAAAATCAAGACCTTCAAGGAACTGGATCTTCCACCCATCATTGCGGAATTTACGACGCGGCCGTCCGGACTTGTGCTGGTGACAGGCTCCACGGGTTCCGGCAAATCGACGACGCTCGCCGCGATGATTGACAAAATCAACAAGGAACGTCACGAGCACATTCTGACGATTGAAGACCCGATTGAATTTTTGCACAAGCACCAGAACTGCATGGTGAACCAGCGCGAAGTCGGAAACGATACCAAGAGCTTTTCACAGGCGCTCAAGATGGCGCTCCGCCAGGACCCGGACATTGTGCTTATCGGCGAAATGCGCGACCTCGAAACGATTCGCGCCGCCCTGACGATCGCGGAAACGGGTCACCTGACCCTTGCGACGCTTCACACGAACTCTGCGGTCCAGACCATCAACCGTATTGTGGATGCCTTCCCGCAGGGCGAGCAGCAGACTGTTCGTACGCAGCTTTCGTTTGTGCTGCAGGGCGTCGTGTGCCAAATGCTCCTTCCGAAAATCGGCGGCGGCCGAGTGATGTGCTACGAAGTGATGAACGTGACGCCCGCCATCCGCGCGCTAATCCGCGACAACAAGACGCATCAGATTGGTTCAATGATCGAAATCGGCCAGAAGTTCGGCATGAACACAATGAACATGCGGCTCGCGGAGCTCGTCCGCCAGGGAAAGCTCGACCACTTCGAAGCGGTCGCCAAGTCCCCGGATCCGGCGCAGCTCGAAAAGGATCTCGAAAAGATTGGAGTGTAACCGATGCCAGTATTCCTTTACAAGGCTCAAAACACGCAGGGAAACCAGTTCGACGGCGAAATCGAGGCCAAGTCGAAGGACGAGGCGGAATCCCTTCTCCGCCGCAAGCATCTGGTCGTCAACAGTCTCAAGCGCAAGCCTATAGAAATCAAGATCCAGATAGGTTCGGGCATCAAGTCCAAGGACGTTTCCCGTTTTACGCGCATGTTCAGTTCGATGACCTCGGCGGGCCTTCCGATGCTCCAGTGCCTGAACATTCTGGAAGAGCAGATGGAAAATCCGGCGATGAAGGCCGTTGTACATAAATTAACAATGTCCATCAGCGGCGGTTCGAGCCTTGCCGATGCGCTCGCCCAGCACCCGAAGGTTTTTGACAAGCTCTATTGCAACATGGTGGCCGCGGGTGAAGCGGGCGGTATTCTCGACGGAATTCTTTCGAGACTTGCGGATTACCAGGAAGCGAACGAACGCCTTGTCCGCAAAGTGAAAAAGGCCCTGACCTACCCAATCATGGTGGCGGTCGTCGCCGTGATTGTCGTGATTTTGATGCTCTCGTTTGTGGTGCCGACCTTTGCGCAAACCTTTATGGAAGCGGGCGGCGAACTTCCGTGGCCGACGCAGGTGGTGATGAACCTCTCGGACGGAATTCGCGACTATGCGGCTTTTTGGGTTTTGGGAGCCGTGGCGATTGTCGTCGCGTTCAAGGTGATTATGAAGGTTCCGAAGCTTCACCTCGAATGGGACCGGATAATGCTCAAGGTTCCGAAGCTCGGCGATTTGCAGGTGAAGAGCGCCGTGGCGCGGTTCAGCCGTACGCTCGGAACGCTTCTCAACGCGGGAGTCTCGGTGACGGAAGCCTTGCAGGTGACGGCAAAAACCTCGGGAAACCTGGCCGTCGAAAGCGCAATCATGAAGATTGCGGTAGGGCTTGCGGGCGGCAAGAGCATTGTGGAACCGATGAAGGAAACGAAGATTTTTCCGGCGATGGTCTGCCAGATGGTGGGCGTCGGCGAAAAGACTGGACAGCTCGGGGCGATGCTTTTGAAAGTGGCGGACTTTTACGACGAAGAAGTGGATGCGGCGATCGATGCGGTGACGTCGATGATGGAACCGCTCATCATGATTTTCCTCGGTGGCGCGGTCGGCTTCCTGATGATTGCCATGTATATGCCGATATTCAGCATGTCCGATGCGGTGACCGGGTGATTAATCGTCGAATGTAGTCGCTTAATCAAATTTCGAAAATTCAAAAACGGCTTTTTTCTTGTGAAAAAGGCCGTTTTTTGCTTGGCACCGTTTTTGCATTAGGTAAGGCGTCCCGATGTCGGGGCATTTTTATGGAGGCTCTATGCCAAAAGCAAAAACGGCGAATGCCGCAGAAGAAAAACAGCAGCCGAAAGTCTCGGACTTTGACTGCCTTGTGGTGACGAACGTCCGCGTGTATCCTTTTAAGGAAGGAATGAACATGGGACACATCAAGGCTCTTGCCCGCGTAACGTTGAACGAACAGTTCGAGCTTACGCAGCTCCGCGTCATGGACGGCGAAAACGGCCTGTTCGTGGGGTATCCGAACGACCCGTTTTACAAGGGCGAGGAATATCGGAGCATCTACTTCCCGATTACGCGGGAATGCCGTGAACACATCGAAAACTGCATTCTCGAAAAGTACCAGCAGACGATAGCCGCCGCCTAGGACGTCACGTGTTCCAGAGGATTCGCACCAGTTGTCTTTTCGGAATCAAGGCGATTCCGGTGAATGTCGAAGTGGATTCTTCGCCCGGGCTTCCGGGGTTTACGCTTGTCGGACTTCCGGACAATGCGGTTCGCGAGTCCCGGGAACGCGTCGTCTCCAGCGTGCGAAGTTCCGGTTTTGCGGTTTCGGGAAGCCGCATGACCGTGAACCTTTCCCCGGCGGACTTGCGGAAGGAGGGAACCTCTCTCGACTTGCCGCTTGCCGTGGGAATGCTCATTGCGAGCGAGGAAATTTCCGTTCGAAACGCGGAGCGGTTTGTCTTTTTGGGGGAACTTTCTCTCGATGGCCGCATTAAGCCCGTGCATGGAGTCTTGTCCGTGGCGATGAGCCTTTCGAAAAAAAACGATATTCTGGTAATTCCGCGCGAGAACGTCGACGAGGCGAGCCTTGTGGCGGGACTTTCGATTGTGGGCGTTTCGACGCTTGCGGAATGCATTCGGGCAATATCCTCGGAAGAAGACTTGAAGCCCGTTCGGTCGCAGGGAATTTTGTCCCGGAGGTTTTTGGCGGATTCTTCCGTGCCCGATTTTCGCTCGGTGCTGGGGATGGAGAGCGTCAAACGGGCGCTCGAAATTGCGGCGGCCGGAGCCCACAACTTTTTACTCGTCGGTTCTCCCGGCTCCGGCAAGACTTTTTCGGCGAGATGTCTGCCCGGAATTTTACCCCCGATGACCGACGACGAAATTTTGGAATGTACGCGCATCTATTCGTCGCTTCGAATTCTGGGCGACGAGACTTCGTGCAAATTTTTAAGTGCGCGGCCTTTCCGCTCGCCCCATCATTCCTCTTCGATGGTCGCGCTGGTGGGTGGTGGTCCGCGGCTTAAGCCCGGCGAGGCGAGCCTTGCGCACAACGGCGTCCTCTTTTTGGACGAACTTCCTGAGTTTAACCGAAACGTTTTGGAGGCGCTCCGCGAACCGATGGAGGACGGAGTCATCCGCATCAGCCGTGCAAGCGGCACCGTCACATGGCCCGCGAGGTTTATGATGGGGGCCGCGATGAACCCCTGCCCGTGCGGCTATTCGATGGACCCGAAGCGGGAATGCACCTGCTTGCCCGATGCTGTCCGAAGATACCGCCAGCGGGTTTCGGGCCCGATGCTCGACCGGATAGACATCCAGGTGGCGGTTCCGACGACGGATCCGCAAAGTCTTGTGGAAGCAAAGGCGGGGGAGGGGTCCGCCGAAATCCGTGCGCGGGTCGTTGCCGCGCGGAGCGTCCAGACGGCCCGGTTCGCGGGCGGAAAGCTCCATGCGAATGCGGAAATGAACAGCGACGAAACCAAGGCCTTTGCACAAATGTCCGTTGCAACGACCCGTTTTGCCGTGTCCGCGGCCGAAAAGATGCGCCTTTCGGCAAGAGGTTATTACCGGATGCTCAAGGTCGCCCGGACGATTGCCGATTTGCGGGCGGTAAACTGTGCGAGGGAAAATGTTCCGGTTGAAAACGCGGATATTGCGGAAGCGCTTCGCTTTCGGGCCTTTTCAGGTCTTGTCGGGTGAGCGTTCCAGGCGAATTTCGGCCGAAGCGCCGCGGGCGTCGATGATTGCTTCGGGCTTTTCGATGCGGACCCAGGCGGCGGAGACGTTCGGACACGTCTGAAGAATACGGCTTGCTGTGCGGTAAACGAGCGTTTCGACCAGCTCGAAGCGGGCCTCCTGGATGTATTTGACGAGATCCTCGGAGAGCTTCGCATAATCGACCGTCTTTTCGAGCGAGTCGCTTTCGGCAAACGGTGAAAAGTCCATCCACAGCGAAAAGCTGAGCCGGACCGGCTGTGGCCGTTCCCGTTCAAAGGAAAGGGCTCCGATGATAGTCTCGAAGCCCAAATCCGTAACGGAAATTTTTCCGGTTCCGTTTACCATGTAAAGAGGACGATGGAACCCGCGATGGAAGCGGCCGCGATGCCGAACCAGATGTTGCGGGCCGTGGAGTAGGAATCCATCGCGTCCTTGTTTTTCTTGTTGCGGGAAGAAAGGCTGCTGATGCTCGATTCCGGGTCGTTTTTCTCGTACCAGAGGAGTGCCTCGTAGCAGGCGTTGTCGCCTTCGCAGGCCTGCTTCATGTTGTTCTTGTGCTTGCTTATAAAGCTGTTGATGTCGTCGTGGGCGGACTTCGCGTCGCTGTATTGCATCTGGTTATAGACTCCAAGTCCGATGCTTGTCGCGGCAAGGCCCACAAGTCCCCAAGCGCTCCACTTGCGAACTTCGTCCGCGATTCCGAAACGATCCGAAACGTCGTTTGCGGCGCTGTTTGCCGCATAGTCCTCGTCATTTGCGTAGGAGGCGGTGGCCGTCACGTCGCCCTGGACGTCGTACTCTTCTTCCTCTTCGCAGTCGGGATCGTTTTCGTTGCAATATTCGTATTCATCTTCGGCGGCGGAGGAAGAGCTTTCGACGGCTGCGACGGCGGCGACTTCTTCGCTCGAAGAGGATTCCTCGGTCATTTCGGAGCTCGAGCTTTCCGGAGCGTTCGCCGGGACAAGTTCAATGACCTTGACCCCGCGGTGCAGATACATCTGGCTCACGCCTTCCGCAAAAATGGACTTTCCGTCAAAATAGACCTTTTCGATGTCGGCGGTGGCTTCGGCGTCGGAACTGGAATAGGCCTTGGCCTTGACCGCAAAGCCGTAAGCGATACCGGCGGGGAGCGTAAACGAGGAGAGGCTCGCCTTGTCGGAACCTTCGCGGCCTTCGTAAAGCTGGTAGGTGGTCGGGGTTTCGCCAAACGGATCCTCGAACTTTTGACGGACGTAGAAGCGTCCTTCCTGGACGTTTTCGACGGTGCCCGATGCGGAGATCTTGAGAGAACCGCCGAATTCCGCATCAATATACTGGTCCGGCGTGCCTTCTTCGGTGCCGGAGAAACTCTGGATGGTGTAGTTATCGGCTGCAAAGGCCGCCATGGCCAGAATGCCGATAAGGGCGAATCGAGTTGACTTCATGCGTAAAACTCCAAATAATATCTGCCTCAAATATATATAATCCTTTTGGGGGAGGGGTAGGCTCCCAAATTTTTCTAGCTTGCATGGCGGAAAAAAGTCATGAAAAACAAGGAAAGTACACATTGCGTCGTTCTCGGCGCAAGCCATAAGACGTGTCCGGTCGATTTGCGCGACCGACTGGGATTTTCGGGCGGGAACGTTGAAAAGGGGCTAAACAGCCTCTCGAGGCTTCCCGGTCTCTCGGAGGCGGTTATCCTTTCGACGTGCAACCGGACGGAAATTTACGCGGCGACGCGGTTTCCGGACGCCCTGCGCGATACTCTCGTCAACTGGTGGGCCGAATTTTCGGGACTCGATGCCGAGGAACTGGTTCCACATTGCTTTTACTTGACGCATACGGAAGCCATTTCGCACCTCTACTCGGTCGTTTCCTCGCTCGATAGCCTTGTCCTCGGCGAAAACCAGATTATGGGGCAGGTCAAGAACGCCTACCAGCTTTCCCAAAAGGCCGGTTCCGTCGGATTCTTTTTGAGCCATCTCTTTCAGTCGGCGCTCACCCTCGGAAAAAAGGTTCGGGAAGATACGGCGATAGGCGAAGGGACCGTTTCGATTCCGTTTGCGGCGGTGCAGCTCGCGCTGCGGGAATTTGGGGACCTTTCGCCGCTTTGCGTCGGGGTGCTTGGGCTGGGCGAGATGGGAAACATCGTCTCGGTGGAACTTGCCGCGGCGGGAGTTTCCCGGTTCGAGTTTTTCAACAGGACGTTTTCGAAGGCCGAAAACTTTGCGGCCCGCTTTGGCGGAAACGCGCACGATCTTTTTGGCCTGGAGGCGAACCTCGGGAAGGTCGATTTGTTGATTACGGCGGCTTCCGCTCCGGAGTACCTGCTTACGGAAGAGCTTTCGAAACGAGTCGGGCGTAAGGAAAAGACCGTGTATATCGACATCGGGGCGCCGCGAAACATTGAACCCGCGGTGGCGAACGTTCCGGAAGTTTCCCTGTTTGGCATTGACGATTTGAGCCGCGTCGTCGAGGACAATCGCAACAGAAGGCGCCGTTCTGCGGAGCGTGCCCGTGAAATCATCGGGGAAGCGGTCGATGAGTTTGCGGACTGGTATGCGACGCTCGGAGCGATTCCCCTGGTGCTCTCTCTCCGCGAGCATCACAAGGCGCTCGAAAGCGGTCTTCTCGACAAGTGGAAACATCGCGTTTCGCCCGAGGAATTTGCGCATATCCAAAGATTCGGCGATGAACTGGTCGCAAAAATTTTGCACCGTCCGTCGCTTGAACTGAAACGCTTGGGCGCGGCGGGGCTTGGACTTGAATCCCGCCTGATTCTCGAAAAGCTTTTTGATTTGAAAATCGAGGAAGAAAAGGAATGAAGATACGAATAGGAACGCGGGGAAGCGCGCTCGCGCTCGCCCAGTCGGAGCTTGCGAAGAACTTGATTCTTGAAAAGTTTCCCGGCGCGGAAGTCGAAATTTGCGTGATTCGTACGGGCGGCGACAAGGATCATGTGCGCTCCCTTGTTTCTTTTGGCGGACAGGGAATTTTTGTGAAGGAAATCGAGGAGGCCCTTTTAAAAGGCGAAATTGATTTGGCCGTTCATTCGCTGAAGGACGTTCCGGATTCGATGAACCAAAGGCTTGAACTTTCCGGATTTTTAAAACGCGAGGATCCGCGGGACGTTCTGGTCTCGAACGGAATTCCCTTTTTAAAATTGCGGTCCGGAGCCGTTGTCGGCACAGGCTCGCCGCGGCGCGTCCTGCAGCTCGGGAAAATGCGTCCGGACGTGCGGTTTGCGCATTTGCGCGGAAACCTTCCTTCTCGAATTGAAAAGGTAAAAAGGGGAGAACTCGATGCCATTGTCCTCGGGGCCGCGGGCCTAAACCGCTTAAAAATCTCGGACGCGATTTCGGACGCGTTCGACGTCTCGGACGTGACACCGGCCATTTGCCAGGGAATCGTCGCCATCCAAAGTTTAAAGGAAAACGCTTTTGCGCGGAGCGTTGCCGAAAAGATCTCGGATGCGGAAACCGTTCTCGCGGCCCGGGCCGAACGCCGCTGGATGGAAATTCTCGGCGGCGGATGCCGCGTCCCGATGGGTGCCGTCCTCGAGCCCAAAGGCTCCGAATATCTGTTTACCGCCTATTTGGCGGATGCCCAAAACGAAAACGCATTGCGCACTTCAAAAACATTTTCACGCGAGGAACTTCAAAATTTTGAGGCTCTCGAAGCCTTTGCCAAAATCTTTGCCGAAAAGTGCCGCGAAAAAAAGATTCCGCTACCGTCCGAAACGTCCGGGACCGAGGCCATCGCCTCGTTCTGGGACAGGGAACATGGATGCTCGTCATCGACACCAAAATAACGCCTCCGTCCGAGGAGGATGTTTTGCGTGAGCGGTCACGCGGGAATACCCTTGTGCACAGGCCCGCTCTCGGTTATCGCGAAACGGGAATTCCTTTGGAACTTTCGGGCTGCGAAGCGGCCTTTGTCGGAAGCCCGCGGGCGGTACGGGCGGCGAAAAACGCCTTGGAAAACTTTAACGGACCTGTTTTTGCGGCGGGCGGCGGAACGGCGCGGAGCCTTTTGGCTTTTGGCATTCCGGTAGCCTTTGCGGGCTCGGGCGAAGGCATCGAAAAGGATTTTGAGGAATTTTTGAAAAAGCGTCCGTGCAAAAGTTTTGCCTGGATTTCGGCGCGTGAAACGGCGGCGGATTTAAAACTTCTCGCTCAAAAGTTTCAAATTTCCGTTCGGCATTTTGCGGTTTACGAAACCATGCCCGCGCCAATCGACGAAAAATTTTTCGGGGAACTTTCCCATCCCGTCGCATGGAACTTTTATTCGGGAAAGGGCGTGAAGGCTTTGGTTCGCTTTGTCGCGCGCAATGACGTTGTTCATTTGTACGGAACTAGCGCGCAAAGGGAATTCGAAAACGCAAAACTTTCCCCGTAATTTGGCTTTGGGGAACGTATCCGCCGTTTCGGGAATCCTCGCAGCGGTTGCCCTTGAGACATATCAGGTAGTAGGCGTCTTCCGGGAACCTGAATCCGACGACTTCCGTGGAATCCGAAGTTTTGTAAAGCGACCTTTCGAAGTGAACCCTCTTGGCTCCGGGCTCTTCGCGGTTTATTTGCAGGGAAATCAAAAAATATTCCTGCCAGTGCATTCCGTGAATTTCCCTTGTGCCGATGGGACGCCCGAAAAGATGGGCGCTTCCGACCCGCGAAATGGGGAGCGTATCGAGTCCGCGGTAAAGCTGGGTGCGTACAAAGTAACTGCGATGGCCAAAGTTCCGGTGCAGGTAGCTTACGGCGTAGTCAAACGAAATGTCGTTCAAGTCCTTGACCGAAACGGTGTCGTTTTTTCGGGGAACGTAAAAGGTTCGCGGGGCGAGAATTTCGGACTCGTCTTCCCACGTGAAATGTGCGCCGTTCGTGAAGATTTTTCCGTCCGGATGTACGTGGACGGAATCTCCCGGAAGTCCGAAAACGGTTCGGAGCGCGGGACCTTTTCCGGGAAACCTGGCGAGGGCGACGTCGCCGCGCCTTAAATGCTCGGTGCAAACGGGGAGCTTGCAAAGCCAGACGGTTTTTCCGGCGGGAAGTTCCGGTTCGAGCGCGCTTTCGACAATGCGGACGGGTTCAATCGCGTAGAATCGCACGGCGAGGCTTGCGCAGAAAAGGGCCGCTATCAAGGCTCCGAGGACGAGGTTCCATTTGCGGGAACTCGCCCGAAGCAGACGGCGTGTGCGCGATTCCAGTGACACGCTAATCCTTGTCGTCGGAAGACTTCCCGGCGTCGGAGAGAGAGAGCACGGCGAGGAACGCCTTTTGCGGAACTTCGACCGTGCCGATGCTCTTCATGCGCTTTTTGCCTTCTTTCTGCTTTTCGAGAAGCTTGCGCTTGCGGGTGATGTCTCCGCCGTAACACTTGGCGAGAACGTCCTTGCGGACGGCCTTGACCGTGCTGCGGCTGATAATTTTTCCGCCGATGGCTCCCTGAATCGCGACGTCGAACTGCTGGCGCGGAATCAGGTCCTTGAGACGCACGCAGATGGCGTTTGCATACTGGGAGGACTTGTCCCGGTGGATGATGACGGAAAACGCATCGACAGGTTCGCCGTTCAAAAGGATGTCGAGCTTTACCAGATTGTTTGCGCGGTAGCCTGCCGGACTGTAGTCGAGTCCGCCGTAGCCGCGGCTGATGGACTTGAGCTTGTCGTAAAAGTCAAACATGATTTCGGCGAGGGGAAGATCGTACTTGAGGATGACCTTGGTCTCGTCGATGTACTCCATGTTTTCGAATTCGCCGCGCTTTTCTTCGCAAAGCTTCATCAGTCCGCCGACGTAATCCTTGGGCGTAAAGATTTGGGCCTTGACGTAAGGTTCCTCGATGCGCTCGTAGCGGGATGCGTCCGGAAGCTTGGACGGGCTCGATACACGAATCATGTCGCCGCCTGTCAGGTAGGCGTGGTATTCCACGTTCGGAACCGTCGTGATGATGTTTACGCCAAACTCGCGGTCGAGTCTTTCCTGCACGATTTCCATGTGCAAAAGTCCGAGAAATCCCGTGCGGAACCCGAATCCGAGGGCGTCGGACGTTTCCGGCTCCCACTTGAGCGCGGAATCGTTCAGTTTGAGCTTTTCGAGCGCCTCGCGAAGGTTTTTGTAGTCTTCCGGGTCTATCGGGTAGATGCCCGAGTAGATCATCGGCTGGATTTCCTTGTAGCCGGGGAGAGGCTCTTCGGCGGGGTCTTCGGCATCGGTAATCGTGTCGCCGATTTTGACGTCGCTGATCGTTTTGACGTTCGCAAGGACATAGCCCACCATTCCCGCGGTGAGTTCCTTCCTCGGATTTCTTTTCATGGAGAAAGTTCCGACTTCCGTCACCGTATAGACGGCGCCCGTCGCCATCAGGCGAATTTCCATGCCGGGCCGGAGCGTTCCCTCGAAAATGCGGATGTCGTTGATGACCCCGCGGTAGGAATCGTACATCGAGTCGAAAATGAGAGCCTTGAGCTTTCCGTTCCGGTCGCCCTTGGGGGCCGGAATCTCATCAACGATGCGGTCGAGAATTTCGGCGACGTTCAGACCGGTCTTTGCGGAAATCCGCGGAATTTTGGCGGGGTCATATCCCAAAAGGTCTCCGACGAGTTCCGCAACGTGGTCGGGATTTGCGCTCGGCAGATCGACCTTGTTCAAAACGGGGACAATTGTAAGATCGTTTTCGATGGCGAGGTAGAGGTTCGAAAGGGTCTGGGCCTGAATTCCCTGCGTGGCATCGACGACCAGGATGGCGCCTTCACATGCCGCAAGCGACCGGCTGACCTCGTAGCTGAAATCGACATGCCCCGGCGTGTCTATCATGTTCAAAATGTATTGGCCGTCGGCGCGTTCGTAGCAGAGTCTGATTGCGTGGGCCTTGATGGTGATGCCGCGTTCCCGTTCGAGATCCATGTCGTCGAGGAGCTGGTTTGTCATGTCCTTTTCGGCGACTGTCTTGGTGAGTTCGATCAGGCGGTCGGCGAGCGTCGATTTGCCGTGGTCAATGTGGGCGATAATCGAAAAATTGCGGATATTGTCTTCTGTTTTGGCCATTGCCCCAAATATAGTTTGTTATATTTTAGTGGTATGAGCTCAAAAAAACAATCGCCCAAGAAAAAAACGGTTTCTGAAAAAAAGCCCAAAGTCGAAAAGGCTGTTGTCACGAAAAAAGTCCAACCGGTGAAAGGCGCTTTGAAAAAGGCGTCTTCCGCAAAGTCCGCTCCGACGAAAAAGTCTGCGGCCAAGGTGGCCACCCCGAAGACCAATGCGACGGCGAAAAAGCCGTCTTCGTCCAAGGCTTCCGCTCTAGCGAAGAAGCCCGCAGCTTCCTCGAAAAAGGGTGCTCCGGAAAAGACTTCGGCGAAGAAGCCCGCTTCGGTGAAAAAGCCGTCTTCGTCCAAGGCTTCCGCTCCGGCGAAGAAGTCCGCAGCTTCCTCGAAAAAGGGTGCTCCTGAAAAAAAGGCTCCGGCCAAAAAGCCTGCTTCAGCGAAAAAGCCGTCTCCGTCCAAGGCTTCCGCTCCGGCGAAGAAGCCCGCGGCATCGCCGAAAAAGGGTGCTCCGGAAAAGACTCCGACGAAGAATCCCGCTTCGGTGAAAAAGCCGTCTCCATCCAAGGCTTCTGCTCCGGCGAAGAAGTCCGCTGTATTGCCGAAAAAGGGTACGCCGGGAAAAAAGACTTCGCCCGCAGAGCCCGCTCCGCAGGATAATCCGGAAACGAAAAAAAACAATGGTGATAAAACTTCCGCGACCAAACAGCCGGCCGAAAAGAACGGCGAACTGCATTCCGTCCTTTTGAACGGCGGGGCTAAACTGGCAAAGACCGCGTTCTTTGGCGAGGACGACGAACAGGAAGATCGCGCCTCCAAGAAAAAGGTTTCTTCGGCGGAAGTTGTCGAAAAGCCGACCGCGAGCATGCGTCACCGCGCATCCCTTGCCGAGGAAACTCCGGAAGAGCTTTATGCGCGTGTCGTCCAGGAACTGCAGGAAGAAAATCTCCGCTTTACCAAGGAATGTTCCACGCAATTGTGCACCAAGTGCTGCCGGAATCTTGTTTCTCCCGAATTCCGTGTCGATAAGGACCTCGGCTTTTGCGAGGAATGTGCCGAAATTCTGGGTCTTGGACACTCCAAGGAAGCTCGCCATCTGAACTATCAGGCGAAGCTTCTCGGCGGGGATTCTCTTGACGAAGCTCGGGACGACGACTTTGACGAGGCGCCTTCCCAGCAGGAAATCGAGGAGGCCGATAAAGACTTAGACCTCGATGACGATTCGGACATCGATTAGAGCTTTCCCGTTAAATCTTGTGCGGATTTTTATCGACAAGTAAATCTGGTCTAGGCCGAAAAAATTCTACTAAGAAGCCCAATCAAGGCCCTGCTGGATGTAGAATTCCTTTAAAAGGATATCGCAAACCAGCTTAAAATCTCCCCGGGAGGTCTTTCGGGGGAATTGAAATGCTGCGGAGGCAAACAATACGACTCGGGTTCGGTGAAATTCAAGTCGCACTTAGGCATGAAAACAGGAAATACTGCAAATGCGGCCCCGTAAAAAACGGAAAGTGCTCCTGCGGGGGAGGTCTCCATCGAATAGCCTGCGATAGTCGATGAAAAAAACGTTTCGGCGATTTCGAAATAGACTTGGTCACTGACGTCCCATAAGGGGGCTGCTTACCGCTGGTGTCAAAGGGACATCGTTCGAGGGCTTGACCAGGGAGAAAGCGCGAAACATTTAACTTTTAGGCTTGCTACTGGTATTTTTCAAATCCCTTGAAATCGGATTGTCCCGCGATTGCGGAATCCAGGTCGCTTAGGGGTATCTTGAACAGGCCTTCCCAGGCGGCTGCGTAGATGGTATCGCCAACCACCTCCAAACCATATGTAGCATCTCTGGTGACGCAGCCTTTATCGTCACACCAGCCGAGCCTCATGGTTCGCCAGCCTTTTGGTATGTTTCCATAGGGATCGCCGTAATCCCCCATATATACC
>CAVBPX010000020.1:0-39956 GCA_963597395.1 Eggerthellaceae bacterium
GCTTGGTCTCACTCAAATTTTCTTTACCAAAGCAATTTTTAGAGGTTCCCTAAAAATGCGAAATTTTGAGTGCTTTATCGCATATTGGCGAAACGCTCGACGGCCTTGGTAAAGCTTTGGATGGTTTTGTCGGCGTCGCCGTGTTCAATGCCGTCGCGGACGCAATGCTTGATGTGGCCTTCGAGGACGACCTTTCCGCAGCCGTGCAAAGCGGACTTGGCCGCATTGATGAGCGAGAGAACGTCTTCGCACGGGACGTCCTTGTCAACCATTCGGTCGATGGCCTGAATCTGTCCGAGAATTTTTTTGAGTCGGCGGTGCAAATTTTCGGCATCCATGCATTTTTTCATCGAAATCTCCATACGGATAGGGGTATCCCCTTTATAATTTTTTTTGAATGGTCTGTCAAGAGGCTGCACAAAAAAAGCCCGCGGAACGCGGGCTTTCAGGGCTTTGAAAAGGAACTATTTGCGGATCAGGTTCAGGTCGCGGACTGCTCCCTTGTCGGCGCTCGAAGCCATTGCGGCATAAGCCTGTAACGCCTTGGAGACGATGCGGTCCCTGTGTTCCGGCTTCCAGGCCTTGTCGCCTTTCGCTTCCATTTCCTTGCGGCGTTCGGAAAGTTCCGCATCGGTGAGGCCCACGTTGATGGTGCGGTTCGGAATGTCAATTTCGATGATGTCGCCCGTGCGGACAAGTCCGATGTTTCCCTTGTTGGCGGCTTCCGGGCTTGCGTGCCCGATGGAGAGACCGCTCGTTCCGCCGGAGAAACGGCCGTCGGTGAGAAGCGCGCAAAGTTTTCCGAGGTGACGGCTCTTGAGGTAGCTCGTCGGGTAGAGCATCTCCTGCATGCCCGGGCCGCCCTTGGGACCTTCGTAGCGGATGACGACGACATCACCCGCCTTGACCTTGTTTCCGAGAATTCCTTCGACGGCTTCTTCCTGGCTTTCGAAGACGATGGCGGGTCCCGTGAACTTGAGAATGGATTCATCGACGCCCGCGGTTTTTACGATGCAGCCGTCAATGGCGAGGTTCCCGTAGAGCACGGCGAGTCCGCCGTCCTTGGAGTAGGCGTGCGCACCGTCGCGGATGGCGCCGTTTGCGCGGTCGAGATCCAGCGAGTCGTAGTGGAAGTCTTGCGAGAATGCGGTAATGTTGAACTTGCGTCCCGGGCCCGCAAGGTAGCGGTTGCGGATTTCGGCGGACGGGTTTCTTGTGACGTCGTTCGTGTCGATGGCTTCGCCGATTGTCCTCGCGTGGACGGTGGCGCATTCGCGGTGGATGAGGCCCATCCGGTCAAGTTCCGCAAGAATTCCGATGATGCCGCCCGCGCGGTTCACGTTTTCGACGTGGATGTTGTGGACGGTCGGGGCGACCTTGCAAATGCACGGGGTGTTGCGCGAGAGCCTGTCGATGTCCTTCATGGTGAAATCGACGCCCGCTTCCTGGGCGACGGCGAGGAGGTGCAGCACTGTGTTCGAGCTTCCGCCCATGGCGATGTCGAGGCGCATGGCATTTTCAAAGGATTCTTTTTTGGCGATGGAACGCGGCAGAACGCTTTCGTCGTCTTCGTCGTAGTAGCGGTGGCAAAGTTCGACGATGCGACGACCCGCTTCCATAAAGAGTTTTTTACGTTCGGCGTTTGTCGCGACGATGGTGCCGTTTCCGGGGAGCGAAAGTCCGATGGCCTCGGTGAGGGAGTTCATCGAGTTGGCCGTGAACATGCCGGAGCAGCTTCCGCATGTGGGGCAGGAGTTCGCTTCGATGTTTGCGACGTCCTTGTCGCTAATCGTGTTGTCCGCGGAGTCGATCATCGCGTCGATGAGGTCGAGCGCCCGGTCGGAACCGTCCTTTTGCTTGATGTGGCCCGCTTCCATCGGACCGCCGGAAACAAAAATCGAGGGAATGTTGAGCCGCATGGATGCCATGAGCATGCCCGGCGTCACCTTGTCGCAGTTGCTGATGCAGACGAGGCCGTCCGCGCAGTGGGCGTTGGCCATGTATTCGACCGAGTCTGCGATGAGGTCTCTTGAGGGAAGGCTGTAAAGCATTCCGCCGTGTCCCATGGCGATGCCGTCATCGACGGCGATAGTGTTCATTTCTTTCGGAATGCCGCCCGCCTTGCGAATTTCTTCGGCGACGATTTTTCCGACCTCGCGGAGGTGGACGTGGCCGGGAACGAATTCCGTAAAACTGTTGACGATGGCTATGACCGGCTTTCCGAAGTCTTCGGGTTTTGTGCCCGTTGCAATCCAGAGCGCGCGGGCGCCCGCCATTTCACGGCCTTCGATGGTTTTTTTGGAACGAAGATCTCTCATAAACTACCTCGTAGAAGATGCATGGAAATTATAGAAAAACGGATGTCGAAAAACGGAACTCGGTGATATTCCGAAGTAAAATTCTTAAATTGACGGATATGGCAGAAGAAGAATTAGCGGAACTCCCGAAAATCGAGTCGAACGAGGACCTCGCGCGAATTGTACAGGCCCTTGTCTTTGCGTCGCCCGACGTACTGACTCTCAAAAAATTGCGGGAAATTATCGGGGACTTTCTGGATGCGAAGACCGTGTCCGAGGCTCTCCGCATTGCAAACGACAGCTTGAACAAAATCAATTCCCCGTTCGAAATCGTGGAACAGGCGGGCGGCTACCGCTTCCGCACACGGGCCAAGTATTATCCGTGGGTCCGAAAGCTCTTTCCCGATGCAAATGCGCGGAGACTTTCCCAGGCGGCCCTCGAAACGCTCGCCATTGTCGCCTACCAGCAGCCGATTACGCGTGCCGCCCTCGAACAGGTCCGCGGCGTTTCGTGCGACGGTCCGCTCAAGAGCCTCCTCGAAAAGAAGCTCATCGCTCTCGGGGCTCGCGCCGAAACGGTCGGAAACCCCTACACGTATGTGACGACGGACGATTTTCTCAAATACTTCGGCATCAACAAAATACCCGAGGACTTGCCGCGCCTCCGCGAATTCCAGGAACTTTTGAACGCAAACGAAATCGTTCCGAATTACGCGCAAAACGAAAAGCCGGAGTCGGACCGGAAACCCGCGGAATCGGATCCGTCCCAAATTGAACTTTCGATGGGGACGCCATGACGACAACGCCTTTGATGAAGCAATACTACGAGATCAAGGCGCAAAATCCCGATTGCATTTTGTTCTTTCGGATGGGCGACTTTTTCGAACTTTTTGAAAAGGACGCCGAGATTGCGTCCAAGATTTTGGGTCTGACCCTCACCAGCCGTAACAACGGTGCCGCAGGAAACACGCCGCTTTGCGGTTTTCCGCATCATGCGTCCGAAAGGTATTTCCCGAAGATGGTCGCAGCGGGCTACAAGGTGGCCGTATGCGAACAGGTCGAGGATCCGAAGCTCGCCAAGGGTATCGTCAAGCGGGCGATTGTCGAAGTCATCAGCGCCGGAACTTCGATGAACGAGGGCATTCTCGATGCGAAGGCGGCAAATTATCTGTGCGCGGTTCTTCCCGGAAAAAGCACGTTGGCGTTCGCCTTTGCCGACGTGACGACCGGGTATTTTGCCGTTGCGGAATCGCCGCTCCAGAATTTTGAAAGCGAACTTGCGCGCCGGATGCCCAAGGAAATTCTCGTCCCGGATGGCGTTGAACTTCCGAAGACGGTCGAGGATTTTGTTCGCGGGGAATCCGTTTTGGAAACGCACGTGGATCTCGTTCACTACGAGGCAAAGTCCGCTTCGGACGTCCTCCTTTCGCACTTTAACGCGGTGAACCTCGAAGCTCTAGGACTTGACGGTCAAACGGAAAAGGCCCGGGTCGCGGGCGCTATCCTCTGGTATCTCATCGACCAGAAAAAGTCGGAACTTTCGCACATTACGCACCTCGAGATTCTCGACCTCGGCGACTACATGGTTCTTGACCCGGCGACGCTTCGCAATTTGGAACTTGTTCGTCCACTGAACGCCGACGATCCGCAAAGCACGCTCATGTCCGTTCTGGATTATACGGTGACGGCGATGGGCGGTCGTCTTTTGAGGGAATGGATTTCGCACCCGCTCGTTTCCGTCCCGCGGATTGAGGAACGCTCGGACGCGGTTGCGGAACTAGTCGCAAACCCGATTGTTCTTGACGAATTGAAAACGTCCCTCCGCGAAATTCTCGACATGGAACGCCTGATGGGACGCGTGGGAAGCGGTCGCGCCAATGCGCGCGATCTGTATGGCATGGGACGCTCCCTGGTGAAGGCCGTGAAGGTTGCCGAGGCGCTTTCGTCCCTCAAGTCTCCCGTGTTCCGCTCGCTTTCGGAAACGCTTGTTTCCGCCGAAGGGAAGGGCGAAGGCATTCTCCGGATGCTCAATGACGATCTTCCCATGACGGTCCGCGAAGGCGGCATGATCCGGGAAGGCGCGGATCCGGAACTCGACCGGATGAACGCGGAAATCAAGGACCGCCGCGAATGGATTGCCTCGCTCGAGGCCCGCGAACGGGAACGGCTCGGAATCAATTCCCTGAAGGTCAGCTACAACCGCGTCTTCGGATATTACATCGAGGTGTCGAAAGTTCACACCGACAAGATTCCGCCGGAGTACATCCGAAAGCAGACGACCGTCAATGCGGAGCGTTACATCACGCCCGAGATGAAGGAATGCGAAACGATCATTTCTTCCGCCGAAAGCCGCATTCACGATTTTGAATACCGCATTTTTACGCGGCTTCGCGAATCGGTCAACGCTTCCCGAACCGAATTTCAGCAGATTGCGTCGGCCGTTGCGGAAGCGGACGTCTTTTACAGCCTTTCTGTCGCGGCGCGAAAACGCGGCTACGCTCGGGCCGAGGTCTTTGAAGGGACGGGCATCGAAATCCGCGGAGGCTTCCACCCGGTCATTGTCGCCGCGAACCCGGACATTTCGTTTGTTTCGAACGACGTTTCCCTTTCGCCGGACGCCCATCGGATGATGCTCATCACGGGCCCGAACATGGCCGGTAAATCGACCTATCTCCGCCAGACGGGGCTGATTGTGCTGCTCGCCCAAATCGGATCCTTTGTGCCGGCGGAATATGCGCGGATAGGCGTTGTCGATCGAATCTTTACACGGGTCGGTGCAAGCGACAGGCTCTCACGCGGGCTTTCGACGTTTATGGTCGAGATGATCGAAACGGCGAACATTCTCCGGAATGCGACTGAAAAGAGTCTTGTTCTTTTGGACGAAATCGGCCGCGGAACCAGTACCTTCGACGGCCTTTCCATCGCCTGGGCCATTTTCGAAACGCTTCACGATAATCCCAAACGCGCGGCGATTACCTTGTTTGCAACGCACTACCACGAGATGACGACGCTCGCGGATTCCCTTGAACACGCGGGAAACTACCAGATTGCGGTCCGGGAAGACGGCGACAAGCTCGTCTTTTTGCACAAGATAATTCCGGGTGCCTGTGACTCGAGCTACGGAATCCATGTGGCGGAAATGGCCGGGCTTCCTTCCGAGGTGGTCCGCCGCGCCCGAAAGATTCTTCTTCGGCTTGAAAAGCAGCAAATCGACCCGAGCGATTCAAGGCATCGCAAGGAGCTGATGGAACAGCCGCAGACCGACATCTTTGCGCCTCCCGACGAGGATACGCAGCTTCTCCTCGAAGAAATTCGCCGTTTAAAACCGGAAGAGATGACGCCGCTCGAAGCGCTTTCGAAACTTTCGGAACTCAAGGCGCACTACGGGAAGTGAATATGGAAACGATCGATTTTACGGCACTTGAAAAGTTCATTTACGATGAAAGGCTGTTGGACGACCGTTCCGTTCACGGGCTTTCGCACTGGCATCAGGTGGAGTTCAACGGGCTTTTGCTTGCCCGGGCAACGCTTGCGGACCCGGTTGTCGTCCGGCTCTTTGCGCTGTTTCACGATTCGCGCCGCACTTCGGACGGTTATGACGAGGAGCATGGGCGGTTCGGGGCGAAATACGCTCTGGAACTCCGCGGAAAGAATTTTGAACTGGACGACGCCCGGTTCGAAATGCTTTTTCATGCATGCGAAAACCATACGACGGAACATGCGACCGGCGATCCGACAATCGATACGTGCTACGATGCGGACAGGCTCGACCTCGGACGCGTGGGAATTTTGCCCGACCCGCAAAAGATGGCGACCGCGTTCGGAAAAAAGCTCGCCCGGAAACTGCACGACGTCCCGTTCGAAAGGCATCGCGAATGGATTCAAAGTTTTGCCGAAAAGAATCCGGGCCGGCTCGACTAGAAATTCGTTTGTTATTTTTCCCCTGTGCTGAACATCATCCTGCATTCCTTTATTCCGATTCTTTCCGCGCTTCCGCTCTTTGCAATGCTCGTGGAAGTTCGGAACAGGGATTCCTTAAAAAAATCCTTGCCGCATTTTGTCTTTGCCGCGCTGTTTTTTGTGTGGCACGGGCTTGTTTCGCGCGGGTTTCTCGTCTCCGACTTTTTGCGACCGCTTATTTCCGTGGGCGATTTGGCGCTTCTCTTTTATTTTACGGTTCTCTGGATTCGGGAAGAAAACGGCAAGGCGCAGGAACCTACCCGCCGTCCGTTCCTTTTGAAGGGAATTCTCGGCTTTGTTTTCTTTTTGGGGATTCTCGTCCTTTTTACCTATGTCATTCGGCCGTCCGTCTTTTTCTTTCCGCTTTTTGCTTCCGCCCTGTTCGCCTTTTTCTGCGACTGGCTTTATGCCTCCCGGTCGTTTTATCCGAAGACCCGGGTGCACTTTGTCTATTATTTTTTGATCCTTTCGATTTTTCTCGTCCTGCCCGTTTTCCGCGTCCTTTTTCTTTTCCAGGTGGCCTACGTCTTTATGCGGCGCCTTGAAAACTGGGTTTCCGTCAAGGATCGCGTCATCGATGCCTATGAGGAGGAACGGCGAATCAATCATCGGATTGTGACGAAAATGGGGGAGACCGTTGACGACTTTTCGGACCTTCACGAATCCCTCTCGAACTTTCTTTCGACGCTTGCCGAAGGCATCGAGGCGAAGTCTGCGGCCATCTATATTTGGGACTCCAAAAACAGGCTTTTCCGCTGCTCGGAACTCTACGGCGTCTTTTTTCCGCTGGTCGCCGGCAACGAGACGAGCTTTACGCATATCGAAACTTTGCAAAAAATCGCCTTTACGCAAAACATCACCGACGAAAAGAATATCCTTTGGGAATGCGGGGCTTCGCGGACGGGAATCTTTGTCCCCTATGCGCTCCGGGACAGCCGGATTCTTTCGCTCGGAAGTCGCGCTTCGAACATCCGGTCGCTGATCCTTGAGCCGCTTTGTTTTGAACAGCAGCTTTTGGGCGTTCTCGTTGTGGAAAACAAGCAATACGAGCGTTACTTTACCGAGAGCGATTATTATCTGGTCCAGAATTTTGGACATTATGCGACGATGATTCTCAAGGCGCACGACGCTGCGCTCGAAAGGCAAAGCCGCGCCCGTACGCAGGCGGAACTCCAGCTGGGATTTCACATCCAGACGGGACTTTTGCCGCACGAGATTCCGAAGTTTGACGGCATTTCGCTCGCGGGTTCGATGACTCCCGCCAAGGAAATCGGCGGGGACTATTTCGACTTTTTGAACCTGCCGAACGGAAACCTGGGAATTGTCATCGGGGACGTTTCCGGAAAGGGCGTCCCGGCGGGAATGGTGATGACGACGCTCTACGCCTTTTTGCATGCGGAGTGCCGCTATTTTGCAAATACCTACCGGACGCTCGTCCATGTCAATGCGGACCTTTCCTCGCACATTTCGGAATCGATGTTCGCTTCGCTTCTTTTCTTTGAATGGAATCCGCGGACGAAGGCGCTTCACTATACGAGTTGCGGGCACGAGCATATTTTGCATTTCAGGAAAGCGGAAAACCGCCTCGATACGATTCGGAGCGGAGGCATTGCGCTCGGAATGGTGGAGGACAACAGCAAGATTATTCGTGAAAAGTCCCTGCTGGTGCATTCGGGCGATACGGTCCTGCTTTATACGGACGGCGTGACCGAGGCGTCGAACGAGGCCCGCGAAATGTACGGACTTGAAAGGCTCAAGCGCTTTGTCGAAAAGTACGAGGCCCTCTCCGCGGACGAAATCCGCAAGGCGCTTCTCGACGAGCTTGTCGCCTTTTCGGGAGGCTTTGCCCAGTCCGACGACATTACGGTTCTCGTGATGAAGTTCTGAAAGTCAAAAAAAGGCTCCCGAACGGGAGCCTTGAGTTTTTTGTCCGCGACTACTTTTCAAGCGCGTGGAAAAGCGCAAAGACCATGCCCGGGCGGAAGTATTTTCCGGCCGTGTATTTGAGCGCCGTGCTGTGAAGCAGCGTGAACAGTGCCTCGTCGGAAATTTTTGCCTGTTTGGCGAGAGCTCCAAAGTTCTTTTTGAAAGCGCTGAGGTTCTTCGGAAGCTTTGGCGAAATGCGTCCATCGGCGAGGAGGGCGCCTTTCTTTCCGAGGTTTTCGATGAGAGCCTTTGCGTCCTTAGCGGAAACGCCGAGCTTTTCGAGGGCGTCTTCGTGGAGTTTGCAGGATCCGTTGAATCCTTCCGGTGCGGCAAACGGAACCTTTGCCTCGTCGTAGAGGTTCTGGACCATGCTTTCGACGAGGGCGCGCGCTTCGTCAAACGACTTGTGGAGAATCATGCCGCTCGCGATGCTGTATTGGATTCCAATCCAAACGTCGTGGGCCTGGAAGTTGAACTCGTCGAGCGGGGAACCGTCCTTGTGGACGAGGTTTGCGGCTCCGAGCAGGGGCGAGTTTGCCTTGTAGTTGGTGCGGAAAATGCGGTCGAGCGTGCTCTTGCCCTTGGCTTCGTCGGTAATCGGCTTGAGGTCGAGAAGGCGCAGGTAGGTGTCGGCGAGCATCGAGTCCGCAAACACGTCATCGGAATCGAGTCCGAGCTTTGAAACGAACGAATCGCGGAAGGCTTCCTTGCATGTGCCGTAGAGCCATTCCTTTTTGAACTTGCGAAGTTCGATTTTCGAAAGTTCGACGTCTTCCGGAATTTCGGAAAAGTCGAGCCAGTCGTTCAGTTCGCGGAGTTTTTGCATGTCGGAGCCGGAAAGAGGAACCTCGTCGGCGAGCGCTTCGACGATTTTATCGAAGTGTTCGAAGTTCACGTCCTTCGCTTCGATGGGAGTGGCAAAGAAGTGGAAGTAGCCTTCGTTTTCGTCCCAGAGCGCCGCGTGAAATTCCTTTTCGGCATCGTCCGCCTTTTGATTCCAGTCAATGGACCGGGCGGAGTCTCCGACGAGTTCCGCGATTTTTGCCGCGGCGCGAAGCCCTGCAATCCAGAGGGAACCGCAATAGACCGAAATTCCGTTCGAGGAAAGGTTGTCGAACGTGTCGTCCGTTCCGTGCGTGAGCGGGAAGTTTTCGCCTTCGCCGACCATTTTTTCGAGATATTCCATGCAGGCATAGACCGCGTCCTTCGCATATTCAATGACGCTCTTTTCGCCGGTGAACCTGTAGTGGCGAAGCACCATCAGAACGTATTTTGGGGCGAGATCCTTCCATTCCTTGACGTTGTGCCAGTCGTAGGCATCGGGCTTTGCGTCAAACGGGCTTCCCAGATCGTGAATGACCGCTCCGCAAACGGCCCGCGGCCCTTCGAGTTTTGCTTCGGGCAAATCCGCAAACGGATGGTTCACATATTCGTGGTGGCGGCGCGTCTTCGGGTCGCTTGCAAGAATCGCATCGGCAAAGCGTTTCATCACTTCGCCGTCGAGTCTTGGGAGGAGCGCAAGCAGCGAGAAGCTTCCGTAAAAATAGACGTCGAGCGAATTGAAGAACGGATAGTCGGCGCATTCGCGGACGAGGAAACGGTCGTCCTTGTCCCAGACGCTTGCTTCGGGAATAAAGCTCAGCGTGTTGAGCGCAAGCGAGCGGAAGTTCGCCTGCTTCTTTTTGTCCTTGGGGAAAAGTTTTGCAAGGCTCTTTTCCGGGGCGAGGGCGCGGTAGGCGTCTCCGAACGTCTTTTCGAACTCGCCGTCAAAATTGAGCGCTTCGGAAAGCATCGCTTCAACGCGTCCAAAGGGTTCCGGGTAAAAGACCGTGTACTTTTTGAGCGATTCCATTCCGTTTAGACGAATATGCGGAAAATCGAGGACCGTGTTGAACTGAATGCTCGCTTTTTCGCGGGGCTTTAAACGGATGGTGGCGACGAGCGCGCATGCGACGGTCTCGCGTCCGCTATAAACATTACGGACAAAGTTCTTGGAAACGCGTCCGCTGTGAAGCGCACCCGCGAGAACGGACTTTTGATCGTCGCGGTAGAAAAGAGGCTTTGTCGAAACGTTCACGTCGCTTTTGGGATTCCAGGCCGCGCTGATTCCCATGCAGCCGTCAAAATCGCTTTCGGAAAGGGAATGCTCGTTGTAAAATTCAACGCCCTTGACCGCTCTTCCGTCGGCGAGCGCCGCGCTAAATTCGACGCCCTTCGGATTCCGCGCAACGGGAACGAGTACAAAGGAAGAATCCTGTACGCCCTGGCGGTCCTTTGTAATCTGGTATCCGCAATAGTTTTCCTGCATTTGCACAAGCGTCACTTCGCGGACGTCCTTCGTCGGGTTCGAAAGTTCGTAGCGGACGGCGCTTACGGGAAGGCTCGAAATGCGTTCGTTGTTCGGCATCACGTAGCTGTATTGATAGCGCGTAATCTGGACGCCTTTTGTCGCATGGAAGCGCGTGCGGGAAAGCGGATATTCCGCCGTGTATTCCATCTTTTGCGCATCGTATCCCTTTTCGCCCAAAAATTCGGAATCGTCTCCGAATGCGGCGGTGAGGGCTCCCTTGCTTTCCGCAACTTCGCCGAGTTCCCCGTCAAAGAAGTCGATGAGAACGGCCCTGTTGAATTCGGGCGAGTTCGTTTTCCCGGCGTCGATCATCGCCTGCGTGCGCGGGCTGAACTCCGTATGCCAGCGGAGAAGGGCGTCCTTGTTCGTTTCAAAGAACGTCTTGTCGGCGAGAACCTTTTCGAGCTTTTTCAGGGTGTCTTTTTCGGTGGTCTCGGTAAAGAGGGCGTTCCCCTGGGAGTCCTTCAGCGTGTAAAACTGGTTCTTGCGCGAAAATTCAAAGAAGCTCCGGATGGCGAACGCGCCTTTTTTTCCGATGACCGATTCGCGGTAGAACATGTTTTGCAGGCGCATGTCCTCGGGCTTTTCGGCGCGGACCTGAACGCCCGGAATCATGCTTGTGACGGGCGTCGTACCGGCCGGTGTCACGGTGTAGGTGCTGCCGATACCGCCGACCGCAATTCCCGTCGTAGCCGGCGTCGTCGAAAGCGGCGTGTACCAGGGCTGGATGAATTCAACGGCGAGACCCTTTGTCATCAGGTCGCCCACGCGGCCGTTCAGTTTGGCCGATTCCAGATATTTGTCAAAAGTCATGACGTGTTCCTGTGGTTAAGAATTTCCGTGTGAAATTTAGAAAAGGGAACCTCTAAAAATGGCTTCGGTCAAGAAAATTTGAGCGTGAAGTGTCGCTGCCAATTTTTTGAAAATTGAATTTTTAGAGGTGACAAAAGTTATTTTTGAGAAAAGGCCTTGTCGAGGCCCGTAAAGGACGAAGGACGCCCCAAATGAAATTCAAGCTGCCCGATTTTTTACAGGACGTGCGGACGCCGGTCGAAGGTGAACTCGCATTGCGTACAAATTATCCAAACTTTTGCGTTGTCGGCATTGACGAGGTGGGCCGCGGGCCTTTGGCCGGTCCTGTGGTCGCCTGTGCAGCGGTCCTCAAAAATCCGACGGCGGACTTTTCACTGAACGATTCCAAAAAGCTCACCCGGAAAAAACGCGAAGCGATGTTCGAACAGGTGAAGGACGAATGCCTTTGCTATGCGATTGCCAGCGCAAGCGCTCGTGAAATTGACGAAATGAACATTCTCGAAGCGGACTTTCTCGCCATGCGTCGGGCTCTTTTCGCATTGGGAGCCTGTGGAATTTCCGCATCCGAACCGGAACTTCCGATTGAACGGAAAGGCTCCTTTCCCGAGGGGGTAAAACTTTTGTTTGCCGTTGACGGGAATCTTAAAATCAAAGGCGTCCCGTTCGAAAGTCAAATGGCGATAGTCCAGGGGGACGCCCGCATCGCGAGCATCTCGGCCGCATCCATCCTCGCCAAGGTTTTCCGCGACCGCTATATGGACGCTCTAGCCGAAACGTATCCCGGCTACGGATTTGAAAAAAATGCGGGCTACGGCACAAAGGCCCATTTGGAAGGGATTCGTTTACACGGAATGACTCCGGAGCATCGAAGGAGCTTTCACCCGAAGAGCCTTCCGGAATGTCAGACCAGTTTGCCGCTTTAAAAACAGGGGAAGGGACTTCGTTTCCGGACAGTGCTTTGCCAACCAACCGTTTGGCGATTTTCGGCGTTTTCGCAGTACAGTTCCGTCGGAACGATCATCCTAAAATTTTTCGGTATGGGGTGAATTTTTGGATCTCGCCTTCTCCATTTGTTTTAAAAACTCAATTTCGTCCTCAAAAATTTTCTTGTGGCTTTCTTTCTTGAAATAATATGGCTTTAGACGATCCATCAGTTTGTAGTATTCCGAATTGGAGTCGTGGTTACATTCGGGGCGAGTGCCGTTGCAGTCTTTTGATTCATTGATTTCGAATTGGTAGGCTTCTTCGTCCTCCAAAAATTTTCCTTCTGAAGGAGTGCCTTTTACGTAAGTTCGAAAGATTTTTCCTTTTTTAATGAGGGCAAAAATTTTTGCTCTTCCTTCCTTGTCCACCAGTAAAAGTTCATTGGTAACAAAATTCGCATGGACTGTGTCGGATTTGGAATCCGGGAAAATAAGTTTTAATGGAATTTTTGTGATGGAGTCATCTTTTGGAAAGTTATAATATTGGCTTTCATTAAAGCAAATTCCAGCTTCGACCACATAAAGGGTGGAATCCTTAATAAGGGATTTAAACCAAAGTCCGGGATGTATGTAGCCGTATTTTACTTTGATTGGATAATAAAAAGGCGTGAAAAGATCTAGCGAGGAATATGAAATGCCTTCGTATTCCACTTCGTCAAGTTTGCAGGGGCCCGATATTTTCACTTCAAAATCTACGATTGCATCGGGTCTATCCAGCCAACCCATTACATCGTAGTCTTCAGGAATCCGAGACTGTTCATCACAGAGTGACAAATTAGGCATTAAAGTTAAAAGAAGTAGGACGAGAACTTTTTTCATTCCGGGTCCTCCTTCTCATATTCCGAACGAGATCTTATTTTATAGCGTTCTGTTTTTTGTGATTGGTATTCATCGTAAATTTGTTTTGCTTTCCAATAACGGATTGTAGCCTGTCTTACCGGGTTGTTTGCTTGTTTGGCTCGTTCTTCAATACTTCGAAATATAGCACCAAAAGTACTTTTTATCCCCAAAATTTTTTCCAATAGAATTTGATTTTCGAAGGCGTCAAGTTCTGTGTCCACATCGGTCTTGGTGTTGATTCCGTCGCCGAACTTGGACGTCCACTTGTCTTGCTGATGTTGCCATACGTGGCGTAGTTCGTGGAGAAGGCGAGTTTTCATTTCGTTCGAGTAATTGGGGTAATCTCTTACGTTCATTGAAATGACAAAGCCGTCATCTTGTTGAAACGTTTGTCCTCCGACATTACTTTTTCCGTTGTTTACATCGTGAAAATTGATAAGGAAGTTCGCACTTTTCAGTTCGCGGAGCGAGGAGTCCAGACCGTTTGCGTCGAATGTTGCAATGAGATCGTCAAGGATTGCCTGCTTTGTTTCTTCGGGGACACTTTTTGCGGAAGGCTTTATCTTTGCCTCTTCCCGAACATTCTGTATCAGAACGTCAATATCCGGTTGGATGAAATTGCCAAATCCGGACTTGCGGATGTTTTCCTGGACCGGGTCGGGGTTTCGGTTTTTGAATGCATCGAAACGGTCGATGACGGGAACTGCCAAATTTTTTTCGTAGTACTGCAGGCGTTGAGAGAGGTTTTGGATGTGCGGCCTCTATTCGTCCGAGAGTCCGGGCGAAAGGCCCAGCTTGTCTAGAGACTGCCGAAAGTCCGAAATCTCCTGCTGCGTCTTCGGAATGTCGCCCGATTCGGACCGTTTGACAAAATCCGAAAGCGTGCCGGCCGTTTCCATGTCCAGGCCGGGAACATCCCTGACGAAATCGAGAAACATTCTGTCTGCCAACCGGCCGGCAAATTTCAGCTCGTCCCCCGTAAGAAAGTCCGTGGAGCCCGCATCGAGCATTTGCTTCGTGTCGTCGAACAACATCTTTTCCCAGTATTCGGACATGCTTTACCTTTTTTACATAAAGGTATATATATTTTTTGTAAAAAAAGAAGCATTTTTTTACCGTGCTTGGAGTATTGTGGGGAACTGCAAAAAAGGCGGCCGAAGGCCGCCTACTGAACTTTTTAAACCTTGACTTTTACATACAAAGTTACGCTTCGAGGTGGTGCGATTTTTCGAGATCGCGTGCGTTGATGATGAGCATCTGCAGGCGGTTTTCGATGTTCGCGAAGCTCGTATCCGGATCGTAGTCAAGGGAGAGCACCTGAATGTGCGGGTAGCGCGCCTTGACGGCCTTGGTGAGGCCGCGACCCGAGATGTGGTTTGCGAGGCATGCAAACGGCTGCACGATGATGAAGCTGTTAATTCCGTGCGGGGCGTTGTAGAGAATCTCGCCCGGAATCAGCCATCCTTCGCCCGTGTTGTATGTCGGGTCGATGATGTCGCCCACGAGCTTTACCAGTTCGTAGCAGTCCGCGTGATGTTCGTAGAGCTTGTAGCGCTTCAGGTGCTTTTGGACGAGCTTGACCGCATGCGTGTAAATCTTGGCGGTAATGCCTCCGACGAGGAAGTTTTCGAGAGGCTTTTCGATGAGACCGCGCTTGATCTTTTCGCTGCGGACGACTTCGTCAACGCGGAAGAAGTCCGTCATTCCCGGCAGGTAAACTTCCATGCCGTTGTCCATCAGGTAGTCCTCGATGTGGCCGTTTGCACCCGGATGGTAGTTCATCAGAATCTCGCCGAGGAGCGCGACGCGCGGCTTGCGGTAGCTCGAATCAACTTCGATTTTGTTGAACGCCTCGATGGCCTTGTCAAAAACCTTGATGGCTTTTTTCGGGTAGGCGAGGCTTTTGTGCGAGATGACGGCGACTTCTTCCATTACGCGGGGCAGCCATTCGTCATACACCTTTTGCGTTTCGCCGGCGTGCTTTTCGTAGGGGCGGCTCCGGCGGTAAATGGTTTCGATGGCGTCCATCATGGTGAGGCCCCAGAGCATGTGGAGCCTGAAGTCCATGGTGAGCTTGAATCCCGGGTGCATGTTCTTGGTGTCGGTGCCGGTCGTGATGATGGGAACGTCGGCGTAGCCCGCTTCGTCGAGAGCCTTTCGCGCAAGGACCGCATACTGGACCGCTCGGCAGTTTTCGCAGTTCTTCGAAAGCGTCACCGCAATCTTGTCGTGCGGGCAGTCGGGGTGGTTCTTTAGCCACAGAAGGTTCTCGCCTATATTCACCTGTGCCGGGAAGCAGATGTCGTTGTGTACAAACTTTTTTCCGAGCGCAAAGGCTTCCGGGCCTCCCATCGGAAGCAGTTCAACGTTATAGCCGAGCGACTTGAAGTAGGCTGTCGCAAGGACGCTGAATCCTCTCGAAAGGTTCGGAACGAGAATCTTGCGCGTTTCGCGGTCCTCGTCGTTGAACTTGACGGGGAACAGCGGGCCTTCCGTCTTGGGCGGAAACGTGATTTTTCGGCGGGCCCGAACCGTTTCGATAAAGCTCTTGACGCGGATTCCCACCGGGCCTCTGGCATCGCCTTCGTCGAGCTTCAACATCAGAAGTTCCTTCATGGAAACTTCGTGCAGCATCCGGTTCATTTCGTCGGTGAGAACCGAATCGTGTCCGCAGCCGAAGCTCACAATCTGGACGAGTTCGAGCGCGGGATCCTTTGCCGCGAGCATCGTCGCGCCGAGCATTCGCATGTGGAACGTGTTCTTGACTTCCATGCGGGAATGCTTGTCAACGTCCTGGTCGAAGACGCCGGGGAGCGATTCCGTCGTGAGAACGGGGATGCCCATCCGCGTAAAGTGCTGTGCAATGTTGTGGTTGATGAGCGTATCCGCATGGTAGGGGCGTCCGGCGAGGCAGATGGCGAAGTCGCCCTTTTTGCGGACGTCCTCGAGAATTTTTTCGCCTTCCTCGGCGAGGGTCGCCCGGTAGGTCGAAAGCGCCTTTTCGCCTTCTTCGACGGCTTTCGCAAGAATTTTCTTCGGAATTTTCCACAGGTCGTGGAAATAGTTCACCGTCTGCTTTTTGCGAAGATCCGTATCGGTCCAGTGGAACGTGGGCTGAATCATCGGAATGCCGTAGCGGTGTTCCGGATTGTCCGTGTTGCGGCAGACGTCCGGGTATCCCTGTACAACGGGGCAGACGGCCGTCGCCTTGAACTTTGTATGGTCGCTTGGAAGCGCCACCATCACCGGGAAGAAAATCTCGTTCACCTTCTTGTCGATGAGGTCGAGAACGTGTCCGTGGACGAGCTTTGCCGGGAAGCAGATAGTGTCGCTTGCGACGCTCTGGAGGCCGCGCTCAAAAAGTTTGTAGTCGCTCTGTTTGCTGATGACGACCGTGTAGCCGAGAGACGTGAAGAACGCTTTCCAGTAGGGAAGGCTCGACCAGAATTCGAGAACGCGCGGGATGCCGATGGTCTTTCCCGTCTGCGGGAGCAGCTGCTTGGGCGCGTAGTCCTTGACAAGAAGCTGGTTGGTGCGCTTCACCATGTCGGGCACGGCGAGCATCTTCTTGTTGATTTCCGCGATGAGGGCCTTCGTCTTGGGATCGTTCGGGTCGGCGGTGACTTCGCCGCGTTCGCAGCGGTTGCCGGTGACGTAGCTCGAACCGTCGCTGAAGGTGACGATGGTGCGGGAACAGTGATTTGTGCAATAACCGCAAATCATTCCGGGCTTGTTGTCCCAGCTTAGGTTTTTGGCCGCTTCGAGACCGATGAACGTCGATTGGTAGTTCGGGTCTTCTTTTTTCTTGTTCTCGATGAACTTTTTGGTGAGAAGCGCGACGCCGATGGCGCCCATTTCGCCCGGGCGTTCGGGCCGGATGGGCACGATGCCCGTGAGCTGCTCGAAGGCGCGGAGAACGGCGTCATTCTTGAAGGTGCCGCCCTGCACCACGACGACCTTTCCGAGGGTCTCGAGGTTTCGGATTCGGATGACCTTCGTAAAGACGTTCAGGATGATGGAACGGCAAATGCCCGCGATGATGTCTTCGGGCTGCTTGCCGTCGCGCTGCTCGGTGATAATCGAGCTGTTCATGAAGACCGTGCAGCGGCTTCCGAGTTCGGACGGGTTCTTGGCGTTAAACGCGAGTTCCGCAATCTTTTCCATGGGGACGCCGAGCGACTTCGCATACGTCTCGATAAACGATCCGCATCCCGAGGAGCAGGCCTCGTTCAAAATGATGCCCGTGACGACGCCGTCGTGGACGGAGATGGCCTTCATGTCCTGTCCGCCGATGTCGAGGATGAACGAAACGTCCGGGCGGAGCTTTTGGGCCGCATTGGCGTGTGCGACTGTTTCGACCGTGTGGTAGTCCGCATGGACGGCCCGCGCAAAGAGCTGTTCGCCGTAGCCGGTCGTTCCGACGCCCAGAATGTTGAGCTTGCAGCCGTATTCCTCGTAGCGGTCCGAAAGGTCGTTGAGCGCCTTCTTCAAAACCGCGAGCGGCTCGCCTTCGTTTCCGGAATAGAATCCGTCGATGACCTTTTCGTTTTCGTCGAGCAGAACGAACTTCGTGGTCGTCGAACCGGCGTCGATGCCGAGATAGGCGTTGATGACCGAACCGGAAGGCGGCTGCGGATAGTTGGGACTTGCGAGCGGATGTTCCTTTTTGAACAGCGCGTATTCCGCTTCGCTCTTGAAAAACGGCTCGGAATGATCCTTGCGTTCCGCAAGGCGGATTTCGTTAAAGTGTTCGAGCGTTTCTAGGGAACCTTCGCGGCGGTATTCGCATTCCTTGTCGCCGAACATGCTTCCGACGGAGAGCGCCGCACCGTATGCGACGAGAACTTCGGAATGCTCGGGGCGAATCGCCTGTTCGTCCGAAATGCCGAGACGTTCCTTGAAGGCGCGGACGAGCGTCGCGTTGAACGTAAGAGGTCCGCCTTCGAAAATGACGGGCGGCTTGATTTCCATGCCCTGCGCAAGGCCGCCGATGGTCTGCTTCGCGATGGCGTGGAAGCTCGAAAGGGCGATGTCTTCTTTGGCGACGCCGCTGTTGAGCATCGGCTGGATGTCCGTTTTCGCAAAGACACCGCACCGGCCCGAGATTTCGTAAACCTTTTGGCCGCGCGCCGCATACGATTCGAACTGTTCCGTCTTGATGCGGAGGAGGCCAGCGACCTGGTCGATGAAGGCTCCGGTTCCGCCCGCGCATACGCCGTTCATGCGCATGTCGCTTGCGATGAGCTTTCCCGTTCCGCGGTCCTTTTCAAAGAAGACGACCTTGGCGTCCTGACCGCCGAGTTCAATCGCGACCCGGGCTTCCGGATGGGTGGCGCGTACGGCGAGCGCATTCGCTACGACTTCCTGGACAAAAAAGGCGTGTGTCGCCTCGGCAAAGGGCTGCGCTCCGGAACCGCAGAAAGCAACGCGGAAGTTCCTGTCGGGGAACATGCCGTGGGCGGTGGAGAGAACTTCATAAACTTTTTTCGCCTGCATCGCATTGTGCCGTTCATAGGTAAAATGCAGGAGCTTTTCGGTTGTAGGTTCAACGACGGCGATCTTTACGGTTGTCGAGCCGACATCGACTCCAACCCAGAGGTCATTATTTTGAATGCTCATAGTGGCACAAATTTAGCAAAATCAACCTTTTTCCGGTGAAGAAGTCGAGCTATATTTGGACCATGCATCATTTGATTATTCCCGGCCTCAACAACTCGGGCCCAAAGCATTGGCAGAGCTTCTGGGAAAAAAGCCTCCCGGATTCGAACCGTGTCGTTCAGGAAAACTGGGAAAGTCCGGAAAGAAAGGACTGGGTCGAAAGGCTCGACCGCTACATCCGCGAACTTCGGACCGAAACGGTTCTCGTCGCACACAGCCTCGGGTCGATTACGGCCGTCGAATGGCTCGTCCAGTTCAAAAATCCGCTTGTCCGCGGAGCGTTCCTCGTCGCCCCGGCAGATGCCGACAGCGTGAAAATCATCCGCGATTTTGCACCGGTCCCGCTAGAGCGTCTTCCCGTCCCGTCGATGGTCGTCGCAAGCGAAAACGATCCTTATGTTTCAATGGAACGCGCAAAACTTTTTGCCGCGTCCTGGGGGTCAAGGCTTGTAAACGTCGGCGCCCTCGGGCATATCAATGCCAAGACGGATCTCGGGGAATGGCCCGAAGGAAGGCGCCTCCTCGACGATTTCGAGGCGTCCCTCCGATAAAGGAAGATTATTCTTCCGTATCCAACAGTTGCGTTTTTTTGCCAGTCTTGAGGTCGGTGACGGTGCAGCGGGGTTCGCCATTTGGCGACAGATCGAACACGTAGGAATTGTTCTCCGTCATGCAAACTTGCGAGATGGAAGTGCTGTCCGTTTCGTCAATGGTTTCAAACGAGAGAACGTTTTCGCATTTTGCGTTGCGGCAAATCGTCGAGTCCTTTTTCGAGTCGAGAATGACGAAAATGGAGTCCGTCTCCGCGGTGCAATCGACGAGCGAATCGCGCGTGTCCATTTCGCACTTTTGACTGTAGCGGTAACCGCTTTCATAGTAGGTCTCTTCATATAAGGTATCCGAGGCCGAGGAGGAGGAAAGGTCAACGCTCTCCGAGGAATATTCGGACTTGTCCGAGGACGAGCTGCTGCTGTCGGAACAGGCGAAGAAGGCCGCGGAAACGGCAATCATGGAAACGGCAAGAAATTTTTTCTTCATGGGAAATCCTTTGAAAATGAGATTTGACGGATGTTTTTGAAAAAGGCGCGGAGCTTTTCATCGGACTTTTTTCCGGGTGAAGCTTCGAGGGACGAGGAAAGATCGACGAGTTCCGGTGAAAAGCGTTCGACGACTTCCCTGATGTTTTCGGGAGAAATTCCGCCTGCAAGCCACAGGTCGTTTTCCCGCTTGACGATTTCTACAAATTTATCTGCAATCCGTTTGCCCGTTCCGCCTGGAGCGTCTTCCGCATAGGCGTCAATCAGCGTCCGCGGACGGGAAAGGCTTTTTCTCTTCCGGACGGTTTCCGCTTCGTCTTCGCACCGGATGTTTCGGGCTTCGTAGAATCCGAAATCGCTTGCGCTTTCGGCCGCGGTTGAGCGGTATCCGTGAAATTGCACCGCGTCGAGAACGCCTTCCCGTGCAAGGCTTATGGCAAGAGCCTCTTCCGTTGAACCTTCCTCCGCGACGACGCCGACGAGGAGCGGCCGCGCCTCCCCGAGCCTTTGATTTAGCGCACGGGAAACTTCGCGAACCGTTTCTTCGCCGGTTTTCCGCGGACTTTTTTTGCAAAGGACAAAGCCCAGCATGTCGGCGGAAAGGCTCGCGGCAAGGTTCGCATCTTTCGCGTTCGTAATACCGCAAATTTTGACGAGCGGATTTCCCTTGAATTTTCTCCGGACGTCTTCGCGCCTTTCGGCAAGCGCTCTCCAAAAGGCTCCTTGGCGGTCGCCCTTCGCATCGAGAAATGCCCGGACAATACCCGTCGCCGCTTCGGGATCTTTGGCGACCGCCTCGCCGACGAGAATTCCTTCGAACCCGAGCTTTCGCGCAAACGCCGCGTCCTCGCTAGAATGAATGCCGCTTTCGAAAACGGCCCGCGGCCCGAGATGCTTTCGGAATGCGGCGGGAATCAGCGGGTCCATCGTAAAGGTCTTCAGGTCACGGGCGTTGACGCCTGCGACCGCCGCGCCTTCCTTTTGCACCAGGTGCAGCTTTCGCAAATCGTCCTCGGTGCGGACTTCGACAAAAGGCGTCATGCCGAGTTCCCGGGCGCGGCCCGCCATTTTTAAAAGCGCCTCGTCCGAAAGAATCCGCGCAATGAGGAGAACCGCATCCGCTCCGAAGTCAAAGGCGACGTCAATTTCTTCGGGGTAAAGGAGAAAGTCCTTCCGCAAAAGGGCGACGTCGGGAGCGCCCTTGGCCGCTTCGAGCAAATCCGGAAGCGACCCGTGAAAATAGTTTCCTTCCGTGAGAACGGAAATGGCCGAGGTTTTTGCCGCGGCGTATTGCCGTGCAAGGCCCTCGGGGGAAAGATCCATCGCGATGTTCCCCTTGGACGGGGACGACCGCTTGATTTCGAGAATCGTGCCGGGACTTTCGATAAAGGGGTGGAGCGGTCTTTTTCGCCTGGGACGCTCGAATCCGAACGAAATGCCGTTCCGGTCGATGTCCGTCTTGCGCTTTTCGACGATTTCTTTTAGAATGTCTTTCGCCATGCCGTAAAAATAGAAAAGGCGACCTGTTCGGTCACCTTTCTTAGGAGGGATGAAAAAGAATCTAGATGCCGAAGGCGTCGTTCGCGGCTTCGTCGGAGGCAACGGAATTGTCTGTTTGGGCAATCGGCGATTCCTTGGCGGCGGATTCCTCTTCGGCGCGCGCCGTGGCCCGGGCTTCGGCTTCGGCCTTGGTGAGAATCTCGATGCGGTTGCTCTTGAACTTGTCCATGGCAATGGTGGTGGGCTTCATCGTAAGATCGATATAGCCCTGACGAGCCTGATCGTTAATAAAACGGGCTTCCTTCGCCATCATCACGACAGCGCGGAACGTGGAGCCCTTGCAGGCTTCGTTTGCATAGATATCGTCAAGGTAAACGCGATGATTGGACATAAGCCACCTTGTAAAGTTTTAGAAGAGGGAGAGGGATTCGAACCCTCGTTACAGTTAAGTAAACACGCTTTCCAAGCGTGCGCCTTCAACCACTCGGCCATCCCTCCAAAGGATGTGCTGCCAAAGATAGTAAAAATCTTTGGATTTTGTCAAGCGAAAACGGACGGATTTTTGATTTTTTGCAAAAAAACATGCCCGTTTTAGCGTTCCAGTTCCCGTACGAGGTCCTCGATGAGCGGTTCGATGGTCCTTGCCGAGAAATCAAAACGGATGTTCGCCCGGGAGAAAAGTTCGGGGAGCGGACGGCTGCTGCCGAGCGCTTCGGCGAAAAACAGGTCGGAAAGGGCCTTTTGCGGGTCCTTGCGGAAGTTCGCCCATACCTGGAGCGCCCCGAGCTGCGCAATGCCGTATTCGATGTAGTAGAACGGCACTTCGAAAATGTGGAGCTGTTTTTGCCACAGGTAGGCGCGTGCGTCCTCGAAACCCGAATAGTCAATGCCCGCGTCGTAGCGGTCCATTACCGAAAGCCACATTTCCTTGCGGTCTTTTCGCGTATGGTTCGGATGCGAGTAGAGCAGATGCTGGAACGCATCGACGGAAGCGACCCAGGGGAATAGCCAAAGGATTTCTTCAAGCTCGTTTGCGCGGCTGCGCCTTGCGTCGTCGGGGTTCGGGTAGAACGGCGAAAGGTCCGTCGAACCGATCAGTTCCATGCTCATGCTCGAAACTTCGGCAAATTCGGACGGAATGTCGTGGTAGGCCGTGAGCGGAATGTCGGCGACCGCAAACTGCTGAAAGGAATGCCCGCTTTCGTGGAGAAGCGTGTAAATGTCACCGTCCGTCCCCGCGGCATTCATAAAGATAAAGGGCTTTCCGCTTTCCTCAAAGCCTATCTGGTAGCCGCCCGGAGCCTTTCCGACGCGGCTGTCCGGGTCTATCAGATGCTCTTCCTTGAGGGTGCGGAACCAGGCGGAAGTTTTGGGCGAAAGCGCGTCAAAAATTTTCCCGACCTTTTCGATGAGCTCGGAACCTTTTTCAAAAGGCTTGAGCGGCGGGCGCGAAAGCGCGTCGGCCTTGGTGTCCCAGGGCCTCAGGCGGTCGAGCTTCATCGTCTGCGCCTTTTTTCGATAAAGGTCCTTCAGGTGCGGAAGGATGATTTTCTCGATGCTCTCGTGAAAGGTGCGGCAGTCCTTCGGGGTGTAGTCGAACCGGGCCTTTTCCTTGAAGATGTAGTCGATAAAGTTGGAACATCCCGCGTTTTCGGCAATTCGGATTCGAAGCCCAAAGAGCTTTTCGAACGCGTCGTCGAGGCTTTCCTTGTCCTTTAATCGGCGCTCCGTGACAAGCTTCCACGCTTCTTCCCGGACGTTCCGATCGTTTGAGAGGAGAAGTGCGGACATCTGCGGGAGCGTTTTCGTCTCGCCACGGTATTCGACGCTCATCGTGCTCGTAATCTTTTGGTAGTCCTGGATGCTCGTGCTTTCTTCCGCAAAAAGAGGAATGTTCTTTGCGTTAAAAAGCGAAAGGCTCGTGCGGACGTCGCGAAAATAGATTCCGAATTCCCCTTCGAGTTCGGGAACCGAAGGATGTGCCATCATCTTGCGTTCGAGCTTGTTTCCGTAGTCTTCCGAAATCGGGTCGATTTTTTGAACAAAGTCCATATAGGCCTGGGCGATTTTTTCGTCCTGCGTGTGGCTGGTCATGGCGACGTAGCGGCGCGCGCCCGCCTCGGAAAGGACCGTTGAAAGTTCGTTCCAGCGGAGAATCCAGTTCCGTAGGGCCTTGGCGTTTGGCGGAATGTCTTCGAGGAGGAGTTTCCGGTAAAATTCGGCGACCTGCTTTTCGTCGTCCGCCTTGAAATCTTCGGGTATAAACGTTCGCTTCATCATGCGTCCAAATTAGATAATTCGTTTAAAAACCATGCTTCGTCGTGGACGGGAATCCCGAGCTTTGTCGCCTTTTCGAGTTTTGATCCCGCCGATTCGCCTGCGAGGACCCAGGACGTCTTTTTGCTCACCGACCCGGAAACCTTTCCGCCGTTGTCCTCGATGAGCTTTTGCGCGGAACTCCGGTCGAGCGTCGGGAGCGTCCCGGTGAGAACGACCGTCTGCCCGGCAAAGTGATTTTTGACTTCGCCCTTGAATTCCGTCGGAAGCCCTGCGGCCACGAGCCTTTTCACCTCTTCCGCGTAGGTCTCGTTGCGGAAAAAGTCGTAGATGCTTTGCGCGACCCGTTCGCCGATGTCGGGAATTTCGGTGAGGTCTTCGAGAGATGCCGCTTCGAGTTTTTCGAGCGTCCTGTAATGCCTCGCGAGAATGCGCGCCTTGGTGCGCCCGACAAAGCGGATGCCGATGGCGAATAGAAAGTTCTCGAGGCTTTGCTGCTTGCTTTTTTCGATGGCGAGAATGATGTTCCTTGCGCTCTTTTCACCGACCCGTTCAAGGCTTTCGAGATCTTCTTTCTTAAGCCCGTAAAGGTCTGAAGGGTTCGTAATTTTTTTCGCTTCGAGTAGCTCGGCGATGAGGGACGGCCCCAGGTTTTCGATGTTCATCGCTTCGCGCGAGACAAAGTGCTCGAAGAGTCTTTGTACGCTTGCCTTGCAGTGGAGGTTTTCGCACCGCAAATCGACTTCTCCCTCGTTTTTCGAAAGGGGCGTCCCGCATACGGGGCAAAGTTCCGGCGGAAGAATCGGGCTTGTGCCTTCCGGACGGCTTTTCAAATCGACTTCGATAATTTTCGGAATGATTTCGCCGCACTTTTCGACGCCGACCGTATCGCCTACGCGGATTCCGAGCCTTTCGATTTCGTCAAAGTTGTGAAGCGTCGCCCGCTTGACGGTCGTGCCCGCGAGGCGGACCGGTTCGAAGTTTGCGACGGGAGTGATGCGGCCCGTTCTTCCGACCTGGAAATCGACGGAAAGAACCTTTGTGTAGGCGCGTTCCGCCTTGAACTTGTAGGCAAGCGCCCAGCGCGGGCTTTTGGCGGTTGTGCCCAGCTCCTGCTGCAGGCCCAGGTCGTTTTGCTTGATGACCATCCCGTCTATCGGGTAGGGGAGCGAGTCGCGGCCCGCGAGAATCTGGTCCGAAATTTTCATGATTTCTTCGGCGCCGTGCGCCACCCAGAATTCATTTGTATGAAATCCGTAGAACTTGAGCCGCTCCAGATTTTCGGAATGTTTTCGGGTTCCGATGTCCTCGGGAATGTGGTAGGCCAAAAAGCGGAGCTTTCGTTTGGCGCATTCCTTCGGATCCTTGAGTTTCAAGGTTCCCGCCGCCGTATTCCGCGGATTCTGAAAGCCTTTCAGTCCGCGCTCTTCCAGCTCATCGTTCAAAAATTCGAACGTGCGAAATTCCATATAGACTTCGCCGCGCACTTCGAGAAACCCTTTCGGCGCGGAAAAAAGTTTTTGCGGAACGTCCTCGATTGTTCTGACATTGGCCGTTACGTCATCTCCGACCGATCCGTTTCCGCGCGTCGCGGCCTGAATCAGCACTCCGTCCCTGTAGGTAAGCGACATGCTGATGCCGTCGATTTTACGTTCGCAAATCCATTCCGTGGCGCTTGGCACGAGCGTTTGCGCCTGGCGGATAAAGTCCTCGACTTCTTCTTTTGAATAGGCGTTTGAAATGGAGAGCATCGGAATGCGGTGCTCCACCTTGGCAAAGTCGTTCAACAGGTCGTCTCCGACCTTTTCGGTGAGGGAATCTCCGGATTTCCATTCCGGATGGGCCGCTTCGAGCGCTTCGAGTTCCTTGATGCCAAAGTCGAAGTCCTGGTCGCTCATCGGCGAAAAGCCGTCCTTGTAATAGGCCTTGCTCGCTTCGCTCAGCTGCTTTTCAAGTTCCCTGTAGCGGGCGTAATCGTTTGAATTTTCGTTGCTCATATCGGGAATATAGAAATTGGACGGGAAAGGGGGAGAAAATGGCCTTTTTCCTACGATTTCGGTCAACCCGTTTTCTCCGGTCGCTCCAAAATGACGTGTGACCAAAATTGTCATAACCGAATACGGTACAGTCTCGCTTCGCGGTTTTCATGGAACGTTTTCTTTCCGTTGTCATCCTGGAGCGAAGCCCCGCGTCGCGACCTGTCTGCCGACAGGCCGGTAGGAGCCGCAACGGTCCGCTTTGCATATAATCAACTTTGTACGTAAAACTTAGTATGTCGTACAAATTAAATTGTTCCGTACAAGTTAACTATGTTAATTTGTAAAAGTTTGAGGCTTGAAACCGCAAAGAATTCCCGGAATTTCGGTTGACCGTATAAAAGCAAAGGGCTCGGTTCCTTTCGGAACCGAGCCCTTATGCGGTCGGACAGACTTGAACTGTCAAGCGGTTACCCGCACTAGCACCTCAAGCTAGCGTGTCTACCAATTCCACCACGACCGCGTTAGATTGGTTACGCGCCCTAATATAGTTTATTGTGCAGGGCTTGTCAAGGGGTTTTCTTGAGAATTTTCAACAGGAATCGTCGTCTCCGGAAGTTGCGGAGCGGCCTGCGAAGGCTGAGCCTGTTCAGCGGACTGCTTCAGGGCCGAAGTTGCCTTTACCGAACGGTCTTCCTGGATGGTCATATAGCCCAGAGCGAAAACGAGCACCAGGTAAATGACCCCGACGACCCGCGTGAGCTTTTGGACAAACGTCGCAGCGCCCGCCGTAGAGAAAGCGGACTGGGACGTCATGCCGCCGAGCCCGGCGAGACCGCCCATCTTGTCGTTCTGAAGAAGGATCAGGAGGATGAGGAACAGGCAAAGGAAAACGTGAATGACGATTCCGACCCAAAAGAGTGTTGACATAGTGATTCCTGAGAGTTTGTAATGAGGTTACTTCGCTTCGGCAGCGTCGATGATTTCCTTGAAGGTGTTCGCCTTGAGACCCGCACCGCCGATGAGGCCGCCGTCGATGTCCTTCTGGGAGAGGAGGCCCGCGGCGTTTGCGCCCTTCATCGATCCGCCGTACTGAATGCGCATGTCTTCGGCGACAGCCTTTCCGTAGAGTTCTTCGATGACCGAGCGAATGTAGGCGTGGGCTTCTTCTGCTTGTTCGTCCGTGGCGGTTTTTCCGGTGCCGATGGCCCAAACCGGTTCGTAGGCAAGGACGACGTTCTTCGCCGCATCTTCGGCGGAAACGCCCTGGAGAGCGCCCTTGATCTGGAGTCCGAGGACTTCCTTCAGGGTGCCGGCTTCGCGCTGGGCGAGAGTTTCACCGATGCAGATGATGACCTTGAGGCCCGCTTCGAGGGTCTTCTTGACCTTGAGGTTCACGGTTTCTTCGGTTTCGTGGAAGTACTGACGCTGTTCGGAGTGTCCGATGATGATGTAGTCTGCGCCGATTTCCTTGACCATATCGACGGAAACCTTGCCCGTGTAGGCGCCCTGGTCCTTCCAGTGGATGTCCTGGATGGCGAGCTTGACGTTCGTTCCCTTGACGACGTCCGCAACCTTTGCCGCGGCGAGGTAGGTCGGGGCGATGACGACTTCCGTCTTCTTCACGTCCTTGACGGCTTCGACGATGTCTTTCGCGAGCTGAACGCTTTCGCTCACGGTCTTGTTCATTTTCCAGTTACCAGCAATGATATACTGACGCATATTGGGAAACTCCTTCAATAGGGTTAAAAAATTTCAGTGAGAATTTAGAAAAAAACGCCGCCTTTGGGGGCGGCGCCTTGGGGAAATGCGGTTTTAATAGGCGGATTCCATGCTCGACTTCGGCGGATTGGACCCGCCGTAGCGGTCGCCTTCGATTTTATCGAGCACAAGTTCCTCTTCGTAACCCTTCATGCGGGCGTTTTCGGGCTTTTTCCAGCGGAGGCGCGTAATCAGGTTTCCTTCGCGGGTGAGGTATTCCCAAATGTAGCCATCTTCCATTTCGCGGTCGGGAGGTCCCCAGAGGAGGTTCACCATTTCCTGGGTCATGCCTTCCTCGATGTAGCCCTGGAGGAAAATGTCCTTCAGGCGTTTTTCGATTCCCATGCTTTCCTTGGTCGCAAAGTATTCGCGCTCGTATTGCTCGACGCCGCGTTCGACGAGTACGGACGACGAATAGCGGCTGTTGCAGGCGGAAAATGCAAGAACGGAAAGTCCAACAGCAATGAATTTGCAAAATTTCATGTTCGCTCCTAAAAGAGTTGCCATTGAAAAATAAGTTTTTTTTTGAAAAACGGTACTAGGGATTTGCCGTTTCCGCTTTTTCGACGGGATTTTGGGCGAGAATTTCGGAAATTTCACCGAGGGCCGTTTCGGCATACCGCGAAACGAGGACCGATGCCGCCTTGGCGACCTCGACAGGCTTCCGTTCGCTTATCCGTTCCGTTTCGTCAAAGGTTTTGGTCCAAATCGTCTTTCCGGTCCGTGCGTTCCGGAGCGTGAGCGAGAGAGAGACCCGGGCAAGGCTTTCGGAATCGTCAATTTCCTCGATGGCGAGTACAAGACCCGAGAGTTCCAGATCGGGCATCTCCGAGGCGCGCCTTTCGACCCGCGCAAAGGTTCCGCTCTTTTCGAAGGATTCCGCGAGGAGGTTCTCGATTTGATGCTCGGGGGAACTCGCCCAGAAATCGTTTCCGTAGGACATGAACTCGTAGGGGGATTCCCGATAGACGATGTTCGGTTTTCCGTAGGCGGGGTCCGCGGAAAACTTCTGGATGGCGAGCTTGTAGGGGAGGCTCTTCGAGGCTTTTTGGGGCTCGCTTCCGGCGAGCGTGTAGTAGCGGTTCGGAACGGAACTTCCGGCGCATCCCAAAAGGAAAAGCGCAAGAACGGTGCAAAGGAAAAGGGAAAGTTTTTTCATCGAAAAACCTCGGGGTTAGCGACCGGACTTCTTTTCCGCGCGAATGAGCGCGGAGGGGTTCTGGCTTATCTTTTGGGAAAATTCGGTCAGGTTCCGGAGAACGGTGTTCAGCTGGTCCATCAGCTCGGAGACGTCTCCCTGGCTGTTGTAGAGGAAAAGGTCCGTGCGCTCCGAAAAGTTCCGGATGGACGTGAGCGTCGCGACGAGGTTGTCGTTGATGGACTTCGTGTCGAAGTCCTGGACCTTGGCATTTACGAGCGTGAGATCCTCCTCGATTTTCTTTGCGATTTCCGCCTTTTCGAGTTCGTCGAGAATCTTGTGGAGGGCGGCGGTGGAGGCTTCGAGCTCCTTGATGGGAATTTGCACGTTTTGGGAAATTTTGCTTGAATTCTTGCTGACCGCTTCGAGGTTCTTGAGAGTGTTTTCGATGCGTACCGCGTTTTCCTCGGAAAAGATCCGGCTCAGCTTTTCAAAAATGGAATTCATGTTTTCGACCGTGGATTCGGCCTTTCCCGAAATCTTTGTAAAGACGTTTGTCCCGGCGAGAACCTTGCCGCCCTTGGGAACGTCGGGTTCCGAGACGTGTCCGCCCGAAAGCACCAGGTCCTTTTTGCCGGTGAGCGAGATGCCGTTCGTCATCTGGGCGCGGGTCCCCGCCTTGATGGGCGTTCCGCTTCGGACGTTGAACTCCACGACGACGTTGTTCAGTTCGGTGCTGTCGATGTAGATGTCCGTCACGTTTCCGACCTCGATGCCGTTGAGCATGACCTTCGCATCAATGGAAAGCCCGATGACGGATTCCGAAAAGACCGTGTAGTAGGGAGTCTTTTTTTTGGACAGCTGCTGCTGGGCGATGAAGACGGTAAACCCGGCGGCCGCTCCCAGGCATATCAAAAGAAAGATGCCCAGTCGAATGCGTTCTGTTCTTGTTGTGTCCATATAAAGTGCTAATCCTCAAAATCGAAGTGGATGAGCTTTCGGTGCTCGTCGGGCTTTCTGCAGCTCCGCGCAAAGAAGTCCCGGATGACCGGAATCTCGGAGTGGATGCCCTCGTCGAGCGTCCCGTCCTTCAGAACGAGGCCATTTTCGATGTAGATGAAACGGTCGCAAATGGTTCGGATGCTTTCGAGTTCGTGCGAGACGATGACGACCGAAACGCCCAGCGTGTCGCGCAGTTCGAGCAGAAGTTCGTCGAGGGAGCGCGACGTGACGGGGTCGAGGCCCGCGGAAGGTTCGTCGCAAAAGAGAAGTTCCGGTTCAAAGGCGATGGCCCGTGCGAGAGCCGCGCGCTTCCGCATGCCGCCCGAAAGTTCGGACGGGAGCTTGTAGAAGGCGTTCAGCAGGTGAACCTTTTCGAGGCGGTCCGCGGCGATTTCGTCGAGCGTCTGCTGCGAAATGGTCGGGTAGCTGCGTCTGAGCGGCAGTTCGACGTTCTCGGCGACGGTGAGGCTCGTGAGGAGGGCGCCCCCCTGAAAAAGAACGCCCGTTCTGCGGCGGATACGGTCCGGGATGGGTTCTTTTCTCGGAATGTCTTCCCCGAAAAACGAGATTTTTCCGGAAATGAAGTGCTCGAGCTTTAGAATGTTGTTCAAAAGGGTCGATTTTCCGGAACCCGACTCGCCGAGGATCATGCGGATTTCGCGCGGCGCGACCGAAAAGGATATGTCCTGCAGGATAATCTTCCTGCCATATCCGGCGCGCAAATGTTCAACTTGAAGAACCTTTTCCATGAGCATCCGTCAATAGAAGACCAGGGCCAAAATGGCGTCGGCAATGATGATTCCGGTGATGGACGTGACGACGCCGTCCGTTGTCGCCTTGCCGACCGAGTCCGCTCCGCCGCGCACGTTTAATCCCTTTTGCGCCGCAACCAGTGTAATTATCCATGCGAAAACGACGGATTTTATCATGCTCTTGACAATTAGGACGATGTTGATGCCGTCCTTCAGCGAAAGAATGTAGTTGATGGGGGAGACTTCGCAAATCATGTCGCCGACGATAAGTCCCGCGAGGCATCCGAGGATGGACGAGCAAAAGGAAAGAATGGGAACCGCGATGCACATCGCCTTGAACTTCGGGAGAATCAGATACTGGACGGGCGGAATTCCCATCGTCTTGAGCGCCTTGACCTCTTCGGCGACGGTCATGCTCGCAATTTCCGCCGTGATGGAGCTTCCGGAACGCCCCGCGAGGATGATGGACGTGAGAAGCGGCCCTATCTCGGCAAACATAAAGAATCCGAGGCCCGAAGAAAGGTAGGAGGCCGCCCCGACGGCGTTCAGCATGCCCGCGCTCTGGACCGCGAGCGTAAACGCGATGAGAAAGACGAGCAAAAAGACGATGCCGGTCGCTTCGCTTCCGAGCCGCAAAAGCTGGAGGGCCGTCCCGCCAAACGGAATGCGGTTTTTGTCAAAAGGCTTGAAAAAGGTCCAGTAGAGGCTCTCGCTCAAAAGGTAGAAGAACGTCCTGAACCCTTCGAGCATAAAGAATCCGCGGTCGCCGAGCCTTTCGATGAAACCCATTTTGTTTTCGGGTTCCCTGACCGGGACATCGTGCCGTGTAATCTTTGAAATTTGGCTTTTGAGTTCCGGCGAAAATCCGGCGAGGAGAAGCTTTCTTCCCAGTTCCTCGGCGCGGGTCTGGAGGCTCGCGAGGAGGGATTCTCCCAAAAAGTCCAGTCGGACAAGGGATTTTCCGTCAATCCGAAGGTTTCCCTTCGAAAAAATCCGGGAACAGCGCCTTTGAATTCCCGCAAAATTCTCCGGGGAAATTTCGGTCGGCAGCTGCAGGGTTGTAAAATCCGTGTCCATTTTGGACAAATTTAGAAAAGAATGCTTTTTGTTTGGAAATTTTCGGGAAAGTTTCGATAAAAGGGCTTTTTCGGGTGATGGGGAACGCTTTGGCCGTTTGTTCCCGACATTTGACGTTCCATCCCTTTTTTGAAAGGTCTCTGCGGGGACTTTCCGAAAATTTTTTAACTTTGCGCCGATGGATTTTTTGCGCCCGATAAGAAATGTCGCTTTGGGCTTAGCCCTTTTGGCCGGTACTTCCCTGGCCGATATTTTTGACATGAACGGGCTTTACGGCTTAAGGTACGGGTCGAACCTTTCCCTCACGGTATCCGGGAACACGCCCTTTGTGTGGGGACAGTGGCTTGCGCAAAACTTCAATACGCTTTCCTTCAACTGGATAGAGCCTTTGCGCGACCTGCCCTACGGAAACCGGATAGTCCCGTCCGCAGCGTTCCTCCGCCTCTCGGCCGACGTCGAAGTCTCGCCGTTTTACGGGGGATTCCGGGTGGGAATCGGCGGACGCCCTTTCAACATCAATCCGCAAATCGAGGCCCGTTTCCTCTACGAGAACTACACCTATTTTAATTCCAACGTGGAGATGACGCTCGCAAGCCGAAACGGGAACATCGCGGAGACCTGGAATGCGGACTGGATTACGAACCGGGTCTATTCTTCGGACGCGGCGGTCGATTTTATGCAGAATTTCGCCTTTTACTTTGACCTGGAATACGGTTTCGGGAAAAACGGAATTCTGGGCGTCGGACTGCATTACACGCTCGTCGATATCAGCACGTCCTATGAAGGGAAAAGCTACGACTTTCGGCGCAACATTCCCGTCTTTAGCCGCGACTTTATTATTGACCTGATTGCCTACGCCTACATTCCCTTTACGGAACACTGGGCGCTCGCCGGGTACCTGAACCAGTATAATACTGGAAATTCCAAGTCGGCGAACCATTCCTACCTCAAGGAACCGCTGAGCTATACGATTGCGCTCCTGGGGCCTTCTTTCAATTGGGACGACGGAAAAAATACGGTCACCCTCCTCGGCGGAGCCTGGATGCGCGAAAAGAAGCGCTTTTACGAGGGCCGCACTTCGCAGCAGTTTCTAGTCCATCTGAAGTATCAGCGGAATTTTGGATTCGCTTCGAGTCCCGTTGTCAAAGATTGACGTTTCTTCGCGTGCCGGGGGAGCGGCTTTCCGAATTTTTTGAACGGTGCGGATCCAGAGCGAACCGTGTCCGCCCTTTCCCGAATAGTCGACGATAGCGGGGAGCGCAATGCCGTCGTAGTCCCTGATGCCGTGGATGTGCACCGTATCCGTTTCCGTCTGGGTTTCCGTGGGAAGTTCTCCGCGGAAGAGCGCTTCGAGATGGTTCCACGTGACGGGACTTTCGCCGATAAATTCCTTCAGATGGTGAGCTGCCATCTGGCGCCGTACCTTTTCGTTCCGGTATTCCATGTAGCGGAAACTTCCGGAGGAGACGTAGCGGAAGGATTCCCCGTCCGAGAGGACAATGTCGAACGTGTCCGCGGAAGCGGGAAGGTGCTTCCAGACGAGGTCGAAACGGACCGGTGAAAAGTCCCTGTTCACAAATTGCCCTTCGACGGAAACGACGACGCTCGAATCAAGCCTTGTTCCGGGAACTTCTTCGCCGAACGTTCCGGCGGCGAAAATTCCGCCAAGAAGGAGAACCTTGTGAATGAAATTTTGCATTTCCGGGAACTTTAGGCTCGCTTGGCTTCGACGGCTTCGGCGACTTCGGGAAAGTATTGCGGGTCGCCGAAGAGTTTTGCGCGCAGCTCGTTGATGGTCTTGGTATTGCTTACCGCTTCGAGGCTTCCGGCCTTGACCGCTTCCTCGTAGAGGCGAATCTTGAATTCGACCTTGCCGAGAATCTTTTGGAGGGTTTCCTGTTCCTTGAGGACGACCGTGCGGCGGTGGCGGAAAAGCGCGAGCCTTTTTTCGAGTGTTCCGTCGCCTTCGTTATACCATTTGATGTAGGCCCGAATTTCCTTGATGGGCATTCCCGTCGCCTTGAGGCATTCGATCATCGAGAGCCAGTTGATGTCCTCTTCCGTATAGCGGCGGATGCCCGAAGCGTTTTTTTTGACGAAGGGCAGGAGCTTTTCCTTTTCGTAGTAGCGGAGCGTGTAGGCCGAAAGTCCCGTTTTTTCTGCGACCTGTCCGATGGAATATGTTGTCATAGTGGCCTCGCTAGGGTTCTTCCGATTTTTTGAGCACGACGAGAGCGCGGTCCTGTGTGCTGTGCGGAATCCGGTAAAAATGTTTTTCGGTAAGCTCGAACCCGTAGTCTTCCGGGTGGAGCGTCAAAAGTTCTTCCTTGACGGCGGGACCTTTCATAAAGTAGGCCTTTCCGCCGACCTTCAAGGCTTTTTGGATGCGCGGGAGCGTGAGCTCTATCCGCTCGAAGGCCCGGCTGATGACCCCTTCGACGGGAAACGTGAGGCTACGGCTCGTCACCTTGTGGCCAAAGACGTCGATGCCTTTCAGTCCGAGTTCCCGGATGACCAGGTTCAAAAATTCGATGCGGTTCGGTCGAGGTTCGCAGAGGGTCAGGCGAATTTCGGGATTTACGAGCTTTAGCGGAATCCCCGGGAAGCCCGCGCCGCTGCCGACGTCTATCATTCTTTTCGGCCATTCGGGAACGTAGGCGTTGATGAGCGTGCAGTCCGCGTAGTGGCGTTCGACGATGGTTTCGAACGCGTTCAGGCGCGTGAGGTCCTGGTCCTTGTTGTGTTCGCGGAGCAGCCGGTGATAGGCCCACAGCTTTTCGAGCGTTTCGGCTTCGAGTTCCACGCCGTGGTATTCCAAAAGTATCCGGAGTCCCGCTACCGATGGCGTTGCGCGCTTTCCGTCAAAAAGGGGAAAGTCGGAGCGTACCGGACGTCTGTTGAACTTTGACTGCATGCTTTAAACATAGAAAATTTGCCGTTTTTTCTTTGATTTTCGTCGGGAAGCGTTTTAAGAAGGGGACATTCAATAGGAGAAACCTTTGTTTTTGAGATTTTTAAAAATTTGGGCCTGGACGCTTTTTCTCGGACTTTTTGCCGCCTATGCCGCGGACCGGAAGTCCGTTTTCGTCGAGGACGCCTTTTGGGCCTACGACGACGGAAAAATCGGCTATGAGGAGCTGGAAGAACTTTTGCTCGCAATCGACGAGGACGCCCGGGCCGCTTGCGACCTGTGGGAATCCTACGGCGGCGACCCCTGCAAAAAGGGTCTTGGCGAACTTCTTTCGGAAGCAAGGCTCCACGGTGCGCTCGGATACCGGATTTCCATCGATTCCGCGTCCGGGATTCGGAGCGAGCAACTTCGGTTTACGGCTTCGGCGGGTCGCTTTGACGGCGGATTCCGGATGGCTTCCGAGCGAAGAAAAAACGTTCGCGTCGAAAATTGGCGCATCCGTTATCGCGACAAAAGGTCGTTTAGCGTTCTTGGAAACATCACGGCTGCGGATATAGGCTCGGCCGTTTCGCTTTCAAATCGGCTCGGAAACGTAACCGCGGCTGGGACGGGGAAGTTTCGGCTGGGAACGGTTCTGCTTGCGGATTCTTCCCTCGGCGGCGTTTTTACGGTCGGGCCCAAAGGCTTTTCCGTTTCTGGCTTCGGCAACGGGTCAAGCGAAGGCTTTCAAAACGCTTTTTTGCGCATTCGGGCCGAAAATCTCGATTTGCAAACCCTTTATTCCCGCGGGTGGAATACTCCCGTCCTTTATTTTTCCGCAAAGTCGGGAAAAGGTTCCGTTGAAAGAATCCGTTTCCGCGGCTATTTTCACAAAAACAGCGATACGTCCGGAATTTTTCGGATTCCGAGAACCGTCCGGAAAAATCGGGCGGTCGGAACGGTTAGCGGATCTTTTCCTCTTTCAAATTTGGAATTTCGCCTTGGAGGGAAAATTTTTATTCCGCTGGATTCCTTAAAGGCACGGTCGGAAGTCGAAGCGGGCCTTGTGAAAAGTTCTCCGCGCGGAAGACTTTCGGTCGGAAGCCAGGTCAAGATTTTCGGGGATTCCGTAAACGCATTGCCGTTTCTTCGGAGCGGAATCCGCCTGTTTTCCGCCGAGAGCCTTTTTTGCGAATGGAAGGCGGACGTGAAGTTTCCGTCGCTAAAAAGTTTGTACGAAATCCGCCCGGGCATCCGGATCTCGCTAGACGAAAGGGCTTTTGTGACGGCGCTTCTGATTGTCCGCCGGCCCGGTGAAAAGCCTTTGGCTTTTCGGGGAGAAAGCCAGGCGGATGTTTCGAAGTTTTTCTTTTTTCGAAATTCCGTGGAGCTTCGGGGAACCCGCGTCCGAGAAATGCGCCTCTGGAGGTTCGGTCTGGAAGTTGGCGGCAAATGGTAGGCGGTCAGGGAATTGCGCTTTTGACATGGTAGCCGTTTTTATCGAAGCGAATTTGGACCGTGCCTTTTTCCTTGGTATTCCACAGCGGAATCTTTAGACTGTCGAGCCTTTCGACGACCTGCCTGTGCGGATGGTGAAACTTGTTTCGTCTCCCGTTTGACGCAATGGCGAACTTCGGGTTTACGGCTTCGAGAAATTCCCGTGAACTGGAGGTTTTGGAACCGTGGTGTCCGAGCTTCAGAATGTCCGACCGGAGCGAAATGTCCGTTTTTAAAATTTCCCGTTCACCGACCTTTGTCAGGTCTCCCGTAAACAGCATGGAACCGCCCGGTCCGGAAACGCGGAACGCGAGGCTTTCCGAATTTGTTTCGCCGCACAAAAAAGGGTCGGGGTGCAAAACGCGGATTTCCCAACGGACGGCTTTTCGGTGCGAACTTTTGGTCGTCTCGGAAAGGAGCATTCCGCGCCGCAGGTCCCGAATTTTTACGCCGCGTTCCATCGCCGTCGAAAGGACGCTTTGCCACTCGGGCTTTTCGGTAAATCGGGCGCATTCCTGGATCCAGAGAGCTTCGACGGGAAACTCTTTCAAAAGGACTTCCGCTCCGCTAAAATGGTCGAGGTCCGGGTGCGTGATGACAAGCGCCTTTAATTTCCAAATTCCGGAATTTTGCAAAAAGGGAATGATTTTGTCGCGGGCGACGTTCCGCTTTCCCGAATTGACGCCGGCGTCGATTAAAAAGGCTTCGCCGCGCGGGCTTTTTAAAAAAATGGCGTCGCCCTGTCCTACGTCCAGAACATCTACTTCCCAGGACGGAGAGCGTTTTTCGGAAACCCCGTTCCACGCAAAAAATCCGCCGAAGACGAGAACGATTAAAATCGAGATTCTCCGCGCCCAGACGTTTTTTCGAAACGCCCCGACGGTCAAAATCAAAACGCCCGAAAGAATCAGAATCCAGGCGGGAAAAGGCCCTGCCGTAATCGAGGCGAGCGTTACGGCCGAAATGCGCTCCACGAGAAATGCGGACACGCGAAAGAGAAATCCCGCGGCCCGGCAAAAAATTTCCGCGACAAACGGAATCGGAAGAATCAATGCAAAAATTCCCGCCTGCATCCCGAGGCTTACCAGCGGAACGACGCAAATGTTTCCGAGAATGGAAATCGGCGAAAGCGAGTGAAACGACCAGATTAAAAAAGGCGCCGTCGAAGCCGTCGCAACGAGCGTTATCCAGGTCGCGCCCAAAACGTTATTCTCCAGAAATTTCCACAGGCGGCTGTTTTTGAGCGCTTCGCTTTTTGCCGTCCACGGGGAGCGTTTTCCGAATGCGATGATTCCCGCCGTTGCCGCCGCCGAAAGCTGAAATCCGACGTTCCAGAGAATTTCCGGTTCAATCAGGGTCAAAATGAAAAGGGCGACTCCCAGCGAATTGAGACTGTCCGCCTTGCGCTCGAACAAAAAGCCTATCTGTACGACGGAAAACATGAAAACGGCCCGGTACACCGCCGGGGAACCTCCCGTAATCGGCGCATAGACGAGCATCAGGACCGTCGAAACGCCCCGCGCAATGGAATGCGGCATCCGCGTCGCCTTCAAAAGCAGCAGGAGAATCCCCGAAAGAAGGACGATGTGAAACCCGCTGATGGCGAGAACGTGTACGATTCCCGCCCGCCGAAACCCGTTTTGCAGCGTATCGGGAATACTCGAACGGTCTCCGGCCAAAAGGCCCAGAAGAAGTCCGGCCTCCGCATTCGGGAGATATTTTGAAAAATACCGTTTTAAAAAGGAGCGGACCCGGGCAAAGGCGTTTTCGAATGTCCATCGGTGCCGCAAAACCTCGTAGGATTCGAGCCTTCCGAAGCCCGCAAGGCCTTGGCTCTTAAGCCATTTGGGCGAGTCAAAGCTCCCGGGAACTGTGGGCGGCTCGACAGGGAACCATTTGGCGCTCCAGGCGATGGAATCCCCGGCGACGGGAAACGGCGGAGCCTTTTTCGAAAGGCGCACCTTGCCGAAGGAACCCTGCAAAATGACGGCGACGCACTCGGGTCGTTCGAGAATTTCTTCCACAAGGCCCGTTCCCCGGAGGGGAAGCGGCTTTTCTTCGGCCGGTTCCGGAGCTTGAAGCGCGACGAGCGTCAAAAGGCGAATCCCCATGCAAAAAAGGGCGACGAGCGAAACCCTGCGCGAAAAAGGGGAAAGGACGGCGAGCGAAACGAGCAAAAGCGGCACGAAAACGATTCCGTAGGCGGGATATTCGGCGGAGCTTACGAAAAGTACGGTGCAATAGAAGGCGGAAAGGGCGGGCCTTTCGGCAAGAGGTTCAAAAAATTTTTCAAGTTCCTTTGGGGACATTCTTTTTTTCCTTGAAATTGATTAAATTGAAACGGAATGAGCTTTCATAGCGAAAACGTCCGAATTTGGAAAAAAAGGAAAATCGCTTCGATTTTTGCCTTTTTTTTGTCTGCATGCGCCTTGACGCTTTGCGGATGCGGAAATTTTTTTGCGTCACCGTCGCACGAGGATGTTTCCTTAAGGCCGTTCGACGTCACCTTTTTTCTCTATGCGAACGATCCCGTTTCGAGCGATTCCGCCGCGGCCCATCTGAGCACGGGCGTTCTGATGCCCGTCGAACCCGGAGGTTCCTACACGCTTTCCTTCGCCGCGGATTCTTCCAAAAAGCCTCCCAAGATGCACATTTTTCGCCTCGTCAACCGGAACGATACGCTGTTTGTCGGAAGCCGTGTCCGGGAACTGGAACCGGTCGATTCCCTCGGACGCCTGTTTTATCGATTCGAATGCGGTGAAGCCTCCTTCTCCTACTGGGCGCCGATTCTTGTCGAAGGCTCGTCCTATTATTCGGGAAAAGTGCAAAACCTTTCGCTTGAGGGCGTCGGAAGTTACAGTCCGCGCTTCAGCCTGAACCTGATTGTCACCGGCTCTTACGGGGGAACATCGGATTCCGTTTCCGTGGATTCCCTTTCAAAGCTCCTGCTTTCGGAATTCCGAAGCGCCTTTTCGCCGGGCGGAATTTTCATCGACACCATTTATGTGCACCGGGCGTCCGAAAGGTCCGGTCTCTCTTCGATCTATCCCGACGACGTCCCGTGGCTTGCCGGAAAGTCCAGCCCGGATTATTTTCTTTCGGAACTCGGCGGCTTTCCAAACTCCGAAGAGGAACCCGACATTTATAATGCGCTCGATCTCGTCCTCGTCCATCGGATAGAATCTCCGGGCGTTCTCGGGTATTCCGTCCTGTTTGGCGGAAACCTCGGCGGGGGAGTCGGAAGCACCGTCGTCATCGGGACGCATTATTATCTGAGCGCCTTCTCCGAATACAGCCAGACCGCCCGCGAAATCGTCGAAACCGCCGTCCACGAATCGGGACATTTCTTTGGGCTGCGCCATACGACTTCAACCGTGACCGACATCGAAAATTCCGGTGACGCCTCCATCGTGGAAGACGGCATCGAGGACACGCCCTATTGCGGATCTCCCATCCGGGCCAAATCGCTCCGGGTGTCGCTTTCGCCCTTTTTCCTTCCGATGCCGCGCACCGTCCTTTTCAAAACCTCCGAGCGGACGTGCCCCGATGCGAACAATCCGATGTTTCCGACCGTGAACGCCCTCGGCATGGAACCTTTCACCGAAGAGCAGCTCTCGCTCTTCAAAAAGAACCTTCAACTCTACCCGCACTGATCCTATGGCAACGCCTTCACAGTTTTCCGAAAATGCGGCGCTTCTCGCCTTTGTCCTCGAAGAAGGCCCAGAATGGAATCCGGAAGTTCTCGAAGCCCTGGCCGAAACATTCGGCCCGGTCCGCCACCGCGGAAAGCTTTTTCCGTTCGACAAGACGGACTATTACACGCCCGAAATGGGAATGGGCCTTTACCGCGGAGTCGTATCGTTCGAAAAAACGGTCGCCCCGCAGAATATAGGCCGCGAAAAGGAAATCTCCAATGCGCTGGAGGCAAGGCTCTCCGCCGAACCGGGAAAGCGCCGCGTGAATATCGACATCGGGTATATGGACCTGGACAAGGTCGTGCTTCCGTCCTACAAGCGCGGCCCCTTCAAGCTCTACGCCGGGGACGGGCTATGGCTCGACATGATTCTGCACTACGCAAAGGGGCACTTTGTCCCGACGGCCTGGGCCTTTGACGACTTTAAGCGGAACCCCTACGAGCATGACTTGCTGCTCGTTCGCGAAAAGTTTAAAAAGGGAACCTCTAAAAATTGCTTTGGTAAAGAAAATTTGAGTGAGACCAAGC
>CAVBPX010000021.1:0-39693 GCA_963597395.1 Eggerthellaceae bacterium
CAGCGCGAAGCGTCGCAACCAAATTTTTGAAAATTGAATTTTTAGAGGTGACCATCAATTATTTTTTATGTTTTGCCGTTAGCGAAATAAAATCGGGGAGATCCTGTGGGGGAACGAATATGCCAATGTGCAGAACTAGTTTCGTATTGTTCCTTTTGGGCGTCCTTGCCGTTGTGTTTTCCGGCTGTGCCGTTTCGGCTTCCGGGAACCTGCTGGGAGAGGCCGCCGTAACAATGTTTTCGACGAAGGAAAAGAAATTTCGATTTGTCGAAGCCATGTTCGATGTCGGAAAAAAGTTCACGTTGGGAGCCTATGCAAATTATGAACGGATGGCGCTGAACAGCGCAGGTTCGGTAAAAATTATGGTTTCTATCTGGACATTTTGGATGACACCCATGGTAAGGAAAACTTGCCTGCCTATGCCAAACGTGTAAACGTGATGACCCTCGGAATAAGCGTTTTGGTCAAAATGAAAAATCCCTTGGGATTTTATGCGGAATACAGCCCGGGAGAGCTGATGTATAACGACGGTTGGTGGAAAATTCGTTCGGGAATGATTCTGCTTTATTGACATAACAAGAATTAATCTTTAACCAACAGATAAACTCCTGTAAAAGTCTTGATATATTTCCCGTCAAGTTCTCCGTTTAACGAACCATAAACCCAAACGGGACAATCTAGCGATAAGCCCGGACTTTTTTCTTTTTCAATCAATTCAATTTTTAGCGTGTCCCCAAAGGACTTGATTCCGATAGATTTGATGGTCCGTCTTAGCGTATTAAGCTGTGAAGGAAAGACGATGATTTCTTTATCGCCTTGCCGTTTGATAAAAACGGAATCCTGTTTGAAAAAACGTTCCCATTCCATTTCGTCATCAATGCATGACGAAATGGAATCCAAAACGAGAAGATTTTCATTATAGGAAAGGGATGTGTCATAATGAAAGAAATCCGTTTCACTTGAATTCTTGGAACACGCTATGAATAAGAAAAAAAGCGAACAGACTATCATAAATATGTAGTTACGCAAAATTTCACCTCCTTACTCATATTCTGGCGTTCCGAACTTCACCCATCTAGAGCCTATCCCTGTACATATATCTTTTTCATCCATACTCCTTTCATAACGAAGAAAATATATAATTAAATATAGAGCAAACATCTTCGCAACCAAAGGACGTTAAAAATTTATTTACAAACAACTTTTTTAAACATTGACATTTAGCAAAAATAGACTTACAGGTCAAATTGCAGGATAAAAACGTCCCCGAGTCTTTGTGCGACAATGAAATCCCTAACGCGGAGAACTGAACGGCACCGGGGAGCGGCGCTTGAACCGCGGATCGTCCAGTACCTTTGCCCAAAGGAATCCCTTCCGGGCTTCCCGCATGGAAAATTCAAAGTTCGGGCGCCGCCCGTCAAGCGGCATCTTTTTTACGGCTGAAAATTTCGGGGGAACATTCGCGGAAATCTTCTTTTCCGGCTCGGGCAAAGGCTTTGCGGCATCATCCCGGGCTTCTGTTTTAAGCGAAGCGGCAGGCGTCAAGGCTTGCACATGGGGAGACTCGGGAAGAGGTTCCTTTTTTTCGAAGACAGGCTTTGCGGAATATTCCGGGAGAGGTTCCTCCGCGGGTTCGCCGTCAAGGTCTTCATCGTCCTCAAAATCCTCGTCCTCTTCGAGGTCTTCATCCTCCTCGGGCGTGTTTTCTGTCTCCTCCGCATTGCCGTTTTTCGCCTGCTCTTCCTGAAACTTTCGGATCAGGTCCTCGAGCGAGGGCGAAGGCCCGGACGGAGCCTCTTCGGACTCCGCGGATTCATCCTCGGAATATTCTTCATCGTCCGTCGGATTTTCACGCTTTTTCTGGGCGCGCTTCTTTAACCACTCCGCGCCATACTGGAGCGCTATAATCGCAAGAAGGATGAGAAGACTTTCCACGGAGCGCCTGGGGCCTTAGGTGTTCGGCTGTTCGGGCTGCGGGTTTTCGCCGAGCCCGAGTTGCGTGCGCATTTGCGTGTCGGCCTGGATGTTCTTCATGTTGTAGTAGTCCATCACGCCGAGACGTCCGGAGCGCAAGGCATCCGCCATCGCCATCGGGACCTGGGATTCGCTTTCGACGAGTTTCGCCCGCATTTCCATGACCTTCGCCTTCATTTCCTGTTCCGCGGCAAAGGCCATCGCGCGTCGTTCTTCCGCCTTGGCCTGGGCAATCTTCTTGTCGGCTTCCGCGCGGTCCGTTTCGAGAATCGCGCCGATGTTCTGTCCCACATCGACGTCCGCAATGTCAATCGAAAGAATTTCGAAGGCCGTTCCGGCGTCAAGGCCCGAAGCGAGAACCTTCTTGGAAATCATGTTCGGATTTTCGAGAACGTCCTTGTGGCTCTTTGCACTGCCGATGGAAGAGACGATTCCTTCGCCGACGCGGGCGACGACGGTTTCTTCCCCGGCGCCGCCGACGAGCTTCTGGATGCTGGCGCGGACCGTGATGCGGGTAATGGCGTGCAGCTGGATGCCGTCGAGCGCGACCGCGCTCACCCGCGGAGTTTCAATCACTTTCGGGTTGACGGACATCTGGACCGCTTCGAGGACGTTTCGTCCGGCGAGGTCGATGGCCGCTGCCTGCTTAAAGTCCAGTTTGATGTTTGCCTTGTTTGCGGCAATCAGCGCCTGCACCACACGAATCACGTTACCGCCCGACATGTAGTGCGCTTCGAGAAGGTTCGTATCGACGGGCATTCCCGCCTTGCAGCTGAGGATTCGCGAATCCACAATCACCTTGGGCGGAACCTTGCGAAGCCGCATCCCGATAAGCTGGAACATGCTCACGCCCGCCCTGGAAAAGAGCGCCTGCAGCCAAAGGCTAAAGAACTTGGCAATAAAGGCGAGAAGGATAATGGCGATAATGACCGCCACGGCAAGAGCGAGAATTGCAATCATGCTCATAGATACCTCAAAGTGAAAACTTTCCTTTTTAATCTACACAAAATCGGACAAAGAAACAACGGTTTTCTAGGTCACCTCTAAAAATTCAATTTTCAATTTTCTTTACCAAAGCAATTTTTAGAGGTTCCCTCTAATGTTCGAGCGTCGCCTCGAAATAGGCGATTGTCTTTTTCAGGCCCTCTTCGAGTTCGACCGTGGGTTCCCAGCCGGAGAGCACCTTTTGAGCCCTGGAAATATCGGGTTTCCGCTTTTTGGGGTCGTCCCCGGGAAGGCTCAAAAAAGTGATTTTGCTTTTGCTGTTCGTGAGGTCGATGACCTTTTTCGCAAGTTCGAGCATGGTAAACTCGTGCGGGTTTCCGATATTCACCGGGCCGATGCACGCGTCCTGGTCCATCATGCGGACAAAAGCCTCGACGAGGTCCGAGACGTAGCAGAAGCTGCGCGTCTGTTCGCCCGAGCCGTAGATGGTAATGTCTTCGCCCTTCAGGGCCTGCACAATGAAGTTGCTCACGACGCGGCCGTCGTTCGAAAGCATCCGCGGACCGTACGTGTTAAAGATTCGGACTATCCGAATATCGACCTGATTTTGGCGGTGATAGTCCATAAAGAGCGTCTCCGCGACCCGCTTGCCTTCGTCATAGCAGCTGCGAATACCTATCGGGTTGACGTTTCCCCAGTAGTCCTCCGTTTGCGGATGCACGTCCGGATCGCCGTAAACCTCGCTCGTCGAAGCCTGCAGAATCCGTGCGTGGACGCGCTTTGCAAGTCCGAGCATGTTGATAGCCCCCATGACGCTCGTCTTGATGGTCTTTACCGGATTGAACTGGTAATGGATGGGGCTCGCCGGGCAGGCGAGGTTAAAAATCCGATCGACTTCGAGAAGAATCGGCTCGGTGACGTCGTGGCGGACCAGCTCAAAGCCCGGATTGTCGCGCAAATGCTCGACGTTCACGCGGCGACCCGTAAAAAAGTTGTCAAGGCAGATGACCTCGTGACCGTCCGAGAGAAGACGCTCGCACAGATGACTGCCCAAAAATCCGGCACCGCCGGTAACCAAGCAACGCATAAGGACTCCGATTTTTCACATAGAATAGAAAAAAGGCCCGCCACAAAGCGGACCTCTTTTTGCAAATGCAATGTTTTGAGGCTTAGAAATTGATGTCGAGAGCCGCATTGACAGTTTCGGAATCGCCGAAGTCGCCGCGGGTGAGGATGAAGTTCGCCTTGACAGCAAACATCTGGTTGATGGCATAGCTGCCGCCGACCCAGAAGGAGAAGCTGTTGTCGCCCGAGTCGTCGCTTTCAGTGCTTCCATATTCGGAATCCGTCAGACGGTAGTCGAACTCGAAGCCGATCCACGGAGTGAGTCCGATGGAGGCGATCGTGTAGTCGAGTTCGGCCTGGATCTTCATCAGAAGACCCTCGTCGATGTCTTCGTCTTCAAACAGATATTCCACGCCGGCTTCGGAACCGAGAACGAGGTTCGGGATGAATTCCTGCGTGTATTGAATGGCGGCAAAAAGACCGAACGGATCGTAATCGCCGGTGATATCGTCCGAGTTCAGCGGAATTTCGACATCGAGAGCGCCGATGAGGAACGGCAAGAACTGGTAGCGGGCGCCGACCGTCATGGCCTTGAGACCGCTGTTGTCGTCATCAAACTGATATCCGAGGCCCATCAAGGAAAGTTCGAGGTTCGGAATCACCACATATTCGCCCTTGACGAAGATGTTGTTTACCGTGTAGTCGTTTTCGCCCCAGGTGTGGGAGTATCCGACTTCGACCTGTCCCGATCCGGCGTTGCCGACGGAGAAGTAGGTGTATGTAGCAAAGCTGCTCGATGCGACGAGGGCCAAGGCAGTTGCGATCTTTTTCAGCATGTTTGTCTCCTTGATGTAAAAAAATCTAAACATCAAAGTAGAAAAAAATGCCTATCCGTCAAGGTGTAAAACAAAACTTTATTCTTCCAAGTCCTTTTCGATCACTTTCGCAGCAATATTTCCGCGAAGAGCGACCAATCGGATGCCGTCGAGCGTCAAATAGGGGTCGTAAGTGTCGATGGAATTCGTATGCCCGACGACGGTCCTCCCCCAGCCTCCCGTTGCAAAGACGGGGACGCGGTCCTTCCCCATTTCCGACCTGATTTTTTGGACAAGCGTTTCGAGTTCCGCCATGAAGCCAAAAAGAAGGCCCGCGCGGATGGCGTCGTCCGTATTGTTCGCAATCAGACGTTCGGGCCACTTGATGCTTACGGGGAGAAGCCTTGCGGCCTTTTCGGTCAAAACGTCCAGACAGGCGCTGATGCCGGGGACAATAAGGCCTCCGAGAAAGCCGCCGTCCTTTAAAACGTCAAACGTGGTCGCCGTTCCCATGTCGATGACGATTGCATCCGAATATCCGCGTTCCTTGAGCGCAATCACGTTGCAAAGACGGTCGGAACCGAGCGTTTCGGGGTTCGGATAGGCAATGGGGCATTCGAGGCAGTTCCTTGAGTTTACGACCTGGACGGGACGCTTGATGAGCATCTGCAAGGCCTTGACCCAGGGACGTTCCAGAACGGGGACGACCGTCGAAAGCCCGACGTGCGTAATGGATTCGATGGGAATCTTGGAAAAGCGGATGAGCCCGCCGATGCGGTTCATCACCTCGTCGGAAGTCGTCTCCTTCCGCGTTGTAAGGCGCCAGTGATCGACGACCTTTTCGCCTTTAAAAATGCCGAGGACCGTGTGCGAGTTTCCGACATCGACCACAAACGTAAACGGCTGGCGCTTCATTTAAATTCTCATTGAAATGTCCAGAGCCTTGACACTGTGCGTCAGGGCGCCGACCGAAATGTAGTCAAGTCCCAGGTTCGCAATTTCGCGGGCCCGTTCGAGCGTCATGTTGCCCGAGCCTTCCACCAGAACCTTGTCGCCGCTTTCCCGGATGATTTTGAGCGCCTCCGCCATCTGTTCATTCGACATGTTGTCGAGCATGATGACATCGACGCCCTTGTTCAAAAGCTTTTTCAGCTCGTCGAGATTTTCGACTTCCATCTCGACCATCAGATTTTGCGTGTTGTGCTTTTTGACGACGGCAAGCGCCTCGAGGACGCCGCCACATGCCGCGATGTGATTGTCCTTGACAAGAACCATATCGAAAAGTCCCATCCGATGGTTGCTGCCCCCGCCGACGCGAACCGCATATTTTTGCAGTGTGCGAAATCCCGGAATCGTCTTTCGGGTATCGAGAACCTTCGTGCGACCGGGCTTTAGAGCCTCCTGGAAGCGGTGAGCGACCGTTGCGACGCCCGAAAGCTGCTGGATAAAGTTCAGAAGCGTGCGCTCGCCCGTCAAAAGGTCACGGGTCGTTCCGTCGAGTTCCGCGATGAGGTCACCGGCAGAAACCTTGTCTCCGTCCTTTTTGTAAAGCTTCACCCGGACGTCCGCGCCGAGTTCCGCAAAGACGAGACTTATTACGGGAAGCCCGGCGAGAACACCCTCTTCCTTGGCGATGAGTCGGGCGTGTTCCGTCTGGTTTTCGGGGATGGTCCAAAGGCTCGTGACGTCGCCCGTGCGAACGTCTTCCGCAAGCGCAATGCGGATCATCTTGAGAGCGTCTTCGGACGGAAACACCGGAGTTGAACTTTCACCGTACATTATTGGGCTCCTTTTCCTGTGAGCACGACATAGACCGTGCGAAGCAAAATCTGCAAATCGAGAAGTAGAGACATGTTTTCAAAATAGTACATGTCGTATTCCAGCTTTTTCTGGACGTCTTCGATGCTCGTATCGTAATGATAACGGACCTGCGCCCAGCCGGTAAGCCCGGGCTTCATCTTGAGACGCCCGATGTAAAAAGGAATCTGTTCCCGCAACTTTTCGATGAACACGGCCCGTTCCGGACGCGGCCCGACCATGCTCATGTCGCCCTTGAGAACGCATAAAAGCTGGGGCAGCTCGTCAATTCGCGTTTTGCGCAAAAAATGCCCGACGCGCGTAATCCGCGGATCGTTTTTCGTCGCCCACTGCGCCCCGTTCTTTTCCGCATCCGTAAACATGGTGCGGAACTTGTGCACCATAAAGCGCTTGCCGTAAAGTCCGACGCGCTCCTGCGAATAAAAAACGGGTCCCTTCGAATCGAGCTTTACGGCGATGGCCGTGACGAGCGTAATCGGAAACGTGCACACGAGGAGGAACAGCGCAAAGACGATGTCGAGAATGCGCTTCATGCGAACCTGCCACGGCGGCATGTTGTAGGCAAAAAGTTCCTGCAGCTCGAACCCGTGGACGAGATTTGTGCGGTAGTGTCCGCTGATGACGTTGTAAAGCCTCGGTATCACGTAGATGTGAAGCGGGAGGTCACAGGCCCAGGCGAGGATGCGCGTAATTTCCTGTATGGAAGAACTGTCATGCGAAATGACGATACCCGAGATTTTTTTCTTTTTGACAATTTCCGAAAGGTCCGAGTATTTGCCGAGGACGGAAAATCCCGCGAACTCGTGCTTCATCACCTGAAAATGTTCGTCCAAAAATCCGACGACCTTCCATCCGCGTTCCGGAGCACGCGCAAAGGCCCGAGCAATTTCCTCGCCCGCGGCCGTCGCCCCCAGCACGAGCATGTTGTTCGCCCCGTAACCCTTGCGAAGCATCGCACGCAAAAAGGCGGCGACGAGCATCCGCAAAAACGCGACGAGAAAAAACACGCCGAGACCGTAAAGGAGAATCCAGCGGAACCGGGAACCATAAACGTAATCACCGAGGAGCGGCGCGCCGGAAACGACCCGTCCGATAAACTCCGACCCGAAAAGTCCGAGGAGAATCACCGCGACCCCGATGAAGGCCGCCCGCAAAACGTGCAAGACCTGCGTCGTTCGCGAAAGGAGCAGCCAGGAGCGGTAAAGGCCCGTCGCGGCAAACAGAAGGCACCACCCGATGTTTAACGAAAGCCCCGCCCGGGTGTATTCCGAAATCATCTTTTCGGGAGCGAACTTGTCCGGAATCCATCCGCTGTGAAACTGCACCCAGAAAGCAACGGCAAAGCAGACGAGAAGTGCGAAGTTGTCGCAGACGAGATGGAGAAGAAGTTCGAGTCTGTTTCCGCGAAACATAGGGGCCTTACTTGAGGAAGCGGATCATCTGGGTCTTTTCCGCGATGGAAGAGAGGGAATCAATCGCTTCGAGCGCCGCAAGAATCTTGCTTTCCTTGGTGCGTTCCGAAACGACGACGATGCTCACCTTGCCCGGATCGTTCACGTTTTTCTGGATGATGGACTCGATTGAAATGCCGTTCTGGCTGAAGATGCCCGTGATGCTTGCGAGAACGCCGCAGGAATCCTTTGTCGTAAAACGCAAATAGTAGCGGGAATACGTGTCCTCGATAGGCGTGAGTTCCGCCGCGTTTTCCTTGTTGAACCATCCCATCGGAAGCGGCTTCCGCGAACCGACGTCGGTAGATCGTGCGAGCGAAACGAGGTCCGCGACAACGGCGCTCGCCGTCGGGAGCCTTCCCGCGCCGGCGCCCGTCTGGAGGGTCGGGCCGAGATTGTCGCACTGAAGGTACACGGCGTTCAGAACGCCATCGACGTTTGCAAGCAAATGATCGTTCGGAACGAGGGACGGATGCACGCGGGCATCGACCGCACCGTTTTCGCCGCGGCCGTAAACGCCGAGCAGCTTGATCTTGTAACCGAGTTCCTTCGCGTTTGCAATGTCCTCGGCCGTAATCTTCGAAACGCCCGTCACGTGAATCTTTTCGAAATCCACATACTTTCCGCTGCAAAGGCTCGCGAGAATGGCCGTCTTGTGCGCGGAATCGATTCCTTCGATGTCGAATGTCGGATTTCTTTCGGCAAAGCCCTTTGCCTGGGCCTCCGCAAGGGCGGCGTCAAACGAAAGGCCGCTTTCACCCATCCGCGAAAGGATGTAGTTGCACGTCCCGTTGATGATGCAGCTCAAATGCTCCACTTCGCTTCCGACAAAGCCCTCCTGGATGCTGCGGATAATGGGTATTCCGCCGCCGACGGCCGCTTCGAACAAAATGTGGCAGCCGTTTTTTTCGGCAAGCGGAAACAGCTCGTGCCCGTACTTTGCAAGCATCGCCTTGTTCGCCGTCACCGCATTCTTTCCGTGTTCGAGCGCTGCGGAAATCCATTTGCGGGGCATCTCGTAACCGCCAGCGAGTTCCACGATGACGTCAATATCCGGGTCCGCGATCATCTCCATCGCATCGGTCGTCGTCCGGTAGCCTTTGGCCTTGTAGGGAGCGAGTTCCGTATCGTCCTTTGCGCAAATACAGGCGAGTTCGAGCGTTATTCCGAGCGTTTCGCGATATTTTTGGGATTTCGCCTCGAGAATTTCGACAACGCCGCCGCCGATGGTTCCTGTACCGATGAGTCCAATGCGCATGATTTAATCTCCAATTAAAATTTTTCGCCCTATAAGTTAGAAAATCAAATCTATATTTGGAAGCGTGAACAGTGATTTTGCAAAGTCCAAGCTAGGGGATTTGCTATCCTCTAAAGATATAGGCAACAACGTCTATCCTACGGGCCTTTTCAAGGCGCGCCTTCGCGAGGAATTTTTACTTACAAACCGCACACAGAGACCTTTTCTCTACTTCAGGATAGTCACCCGGCAATTCGACCTGCTCGGATTCGGAAAATTCGAACCTCCCTACGTCCGGGCGTGGAAGATTGCGGTTCTCACGATTCTCACCGAGACCAAGTTCACGGACATCGTCGGCTACCTGGACAATCCGGACGGTCTGGGCGTCATCCTCATCGATTCCGACCTACACGTTCTCGAACGCTTGCGCCGAAAAATCATCGTAAACCTGAGCAAGGCGGGGCTTCTCGGCATTTTGCGAAAAAAGTTGCGGCAGCCCGTATTCCAGGTTTCGCTCTACACGGGCCTTCTCGAAAAAAGGGACCAAAAGCTCGACTCGGCCATCAAGAGCTTCAACGCCCGCAACAACGGGTTCTTTTCGCTCAAGCGGCTTTTCTATTCCGACATTCTGTCCCAGACAAACAGGGTTTCCCTCCGCGTCAAGGAACTTGTCAAGCGCACGTTCGACGTCACCGCTTCGCTTTGCGCGCTCATCGTCCTTTCGCCGCTTCTTCTCGCATGCGCCGCAATCGTCAAGGCGAGCGATCCCAAGGGACCCGTCATCTTCAAGCAGATACGGGTCGGTAAAAACGGAAAGCTCTTTACGATGTATAAGTTCCGCAGCATGTATATCGATGCCGAGGAGCGCAAAAAGGAACTGGAAAAGTTCAACGAATCGAGCGGCCCGACCTTCAAGATGAAGAACGATCCGCGAATTTATCCGATGGGCCGCATTCTTCGAAAATTCAGTCTCGACGAACTCCCGCAGCTGTTCAACATTTTAAAGGGCGACATGTCGGTCGTGGGACCGCGGCCGCCTCTCCCGTCCGAAGTCCGCGAATACCTTCCCTGGCACAAGATGCGCCTTTCCGTCACACCGGGCCTCACATGCTTTTGGCAGGTCAGCGGGCGTTCCGACATCGGATTCGAGGACTGGATGCGCCTCGACAACAAATATGTCCGCCATGCAAACTTCACGACGGACATCCAGCTCGTGGCCAAGACGTTCAAGGCCGTCTTCAAAAGCGACGGAGCCTATTGATTACATCAGGCCGGGAATGCGCATTCCGGCGGTAAGCTCTTCCATGCTGGCCTTCGAAGAATCTTCCTTTTTCTTCGTCGCCGCGTTGACCGCAGCCATTACCAGGTCTTCAAGAGCCTCGACGTCGTCCTTGTCAACCGCATCCGGGTTGATTTTGATGGACGTCATGATGCCCTGGCCGTTCAAAACGACCTTCACCATGCCGCCGCCCGCTTCCGCTTCGAAGCTTTGCGCCTGAAGATCGTTCTGGGCCTTGACCATTTTGGACTGCATCTTCTGCAGGTCCTTCAACATCTTTTGCATGTTCATAATGGATTTCCTTTTTTGTTGCAAGTTACAATTTTAATCTTCGTCCGCGGTCGTCGCACAGGCGTTTTCCTCGGAACTTTCCGGAGCGTTCTCCTTCGGAATCGTTCGCGTATCGATGAGTTCCACGAGGAACCTCTCGGCAAAGCGCGCAAGTCCCGGTTCATTTTGCATGTCGGACTGCCACGGCGGAATGGGAATCGACGAAACTTCCTCGCCGGGCGCGGGCTCCAAAAGCTCGAACGAAAGCGCGATTTTCGTCTGCAGCCGGTCTTCCAGAATGGTTTCGAGGCGCTTTCGATAATCGTCGCGCGACATCATCAAGTCGAATCCCCACTTATACGAAGCGGGATAGACGACCTTCAGCGGAAAGGGATTTTCCTGAAAGTCCCCGTGTTCGAGAAATGAACCGTTCAGGCTTGTCGAAAAGAATCCGACGGACTCCGAAAAGCAGGAGCGGACAATGTTTTGCCAGTTGTGGCAAACATCATACCGCGTATATTGTCTTGAATCAATATCCTCGACGCCTTCGGACGGTTCAAGTCCCAGCGGGCCTTCGTCGAGAATCGGTTCGTCGTTTGGGGGAGGAGGCTCCCCGTATTCGGGAGCGTCGGCCGAAGTGCTTGGCGCATGGATGGGAGACTTTTCCGCTCCGCCGCCGAGAGCGTCAAAATCTATCGTAAACGGGGATGCGGGCTGTTCCGAAGTTTTGGAAGGTGCGGACAAAACCCGGGAAGGTTCGGACGGAACAAAATCCCGGTGCGCTTCAGGCGCGGTCTCCGCTAATTTTTTTTTTGAACCCTGCGAGAGAGGGTCGTTTATCGCCATCAGGGCGCGCTTCAAATCGACCGTTCGGTCGAGGTAGGCCATTCGGGCAAACGAGGATTCCACGAGGAGCCTCGGATTCGAACTGCGCCGGATGTTTCCCGAAAGATCGGTGAGAATCCGCGCAATACGGAGGATGTCCCCGTTCGAAAGCGAAGACGCGCACGTTCCGAGCCTTGCAAAAAGATCCTCGGAAATGTTCAGTTCCTCGGCCGAAATGCCTCCGACCTTGACGTAGAGCCTGTTGCGCAAAAACTTGGCGAAGCCGTCGAGAAGAGGCGCGAATTCAACGCCTATTTCCGAAGCCTTGTCAACGACGGCAAAGGTTCCCTTGATGTCGTGCTTTTCGATGGCCTCGAGAAGCGAAAAATACAGCTCGGTCGGCGGAATTCCGAGAACGGAGCGGACCGCTTCCGCATTCATGTCGCTCCCGGTAAACGCATAAGCCTGGTCAAAGAACGTGAGGGCGTCACGCATCGATCCGTCCGCCTTTTCCGCGATCATTCCAATCGCCTCGGCATCGGTCGTAATCTTTTCCTGTTCGCAAATGTAGCGGAGACGCCCCGATATCTGCTTGGTGGAAAGACGCTTGAAGTCAAACCGCTGAACGCGCGAAAGAATCGTCTGGGGAACCTTGTTCACCTCGGTCGTCGCAAAAATGAAGATTACATGCGAAGGCGGCTCTTCGAGCGTCTTGAGAAGTGCGTTGAACGCGCCCTTGGAAAGCATGTGGACTTCGTCAATCACAAAAACCTTGTACTTCCCTATCATCGGCGTGTATTGCGTCTGCTCCAGAAGGTCGCGGATGTTATCGACGCCCGTATTCGATGCGGCATCGATTTCGATGACATCCATCGGGTGCCCGCTTGCAATGTCGAGGCAGCTCTTGCACTTGCCGCACGGGACGAGAGGGTTTCCGCCCGTGCAGTTGAGCGTCTTGGCGAGGATTCGGGCCGAGGTCGTCTTGCCTACACCGCGGGTTCCCGTAAAAAGAAACGCATGATGCAGCCGTCCGCCCGTAATCGCATTTTCAATCGTCTTTGCGATATGCTCCTGCCCGACCAGATCCTCGAAGGATTCCGGCCGCCACTTGCGCGCCATTGCAATGTAAGCCATCGTCGCAACTTCCTTTTAGCGAAGGGTGATGCTGCCGTCGGCGGCAATCTTTTCGCGAAGCTTGTCGTGCGCCTTGTTCACGGCCTCGTCCGTCAGGGTCTCGGTCATGGACTGATACGTAAAGGTATAGACCATGTTCTTTAGACCTTCCGCGACGCCCGTTCCGCGATAGACGCTCTTGAGTTCGACTTTCACCAGGTTCTTCGCCTTGAACGCGCCGAGCTTTTCCAAAATGGATTCGTTCGTCATGCGCTCGGGGACCATCATCGAGACGTCGCGCGTCATAAAGACCTGGCGGCTGAACGGCTTGAACACGACCTTCTGATTGCGAAGTTCCAAAACCTTTTCGAGGGAAACTTCAAAAAGGGCCGTCGCATAGCTGATGTCAAAGGCCTTGAGAACCGTGGGATGCACCATGCCTATGGAACCGAGTTCCACGTCCCTGCAGACGATAACGCCCTGTTTTCCCGGATGAAGGAACCTTTCGGCCTTTTTCGGTGCGCGAATTTCGACAGCGAGGCCCAAGCGCTTAAAGAGCGAAACGGCCAGACCCTTGATGTCGGAAAATTCCACGTCGCGAGGCTTGTCTTCGAGAGCCTCCATTTTGAAATGCCCGGCAAGGACCGCGCACAGGACGGGCTTTTCGGTAAATCCCGAATCGCGCATATCCTTTCTTTCCGCATTCCGGAACTGCGCCTTTCCGTTTTCAAAAAGGCGGACGGAACCCGGACGGTTCTTTTCGTTGTCGGCAACGGACTTGAGAAGAATAGGGATGAGAGAGGTCGGGACGCATCCGAGATCTTCGGAAAGCGGATTCAAAAGCCTTGCCGGACGGGAACGCGGATCGTCTTCAGAAGGTTCGCCGAAGACCGCCGCCGTGTTCGCGGCACTTGTAAAGCGGAGGGAAAGGCATTCGTGAAGTCCGAGAGCGGAGAGCGTATAGCGGATGCGGCGTCCAAGAATTTCGTCTTCGGGCAGATCGTTCGGCTTGATTTTGAACGACGGCACATCGTACGGGATGTTGTCAAATCCGACGAGACGCGCCACTTCCTCTATCAGATCGACTTCGCGTTCGAGATCCGGCCGGAAAGGCGGAATTTCGAACTTCATTTCGCCCAGATGCTTGAGGCCAATCCCCGTAAGATAGCGGATGATTTCTTCTTCCGACAAGGAAATTCCCACGACCTTTTCGACGCGGGACGCCCGAAGGCTCACGACAAAAGGCTTTGTCTGGTGGTCTTCGCCCGTGTATTCGACGGCTCCGGCAAGAACGTTTCCGCCGGCAACTTCCTGGATAAGCGCGCAGGCGTAATCGTCCATTTCGCGTTGCATCGAATAGTCGATTCCGCGTTCAAAGCGGTAGCTCGAATCGGTCGAAGTGCAAAGGCGGCGGGCCTGTCTCCGAACGACCGTCGGATTGAACCAGGCGCTTTCGAGAAACACCTTTGTGGTCGTTTCCGTAATTTCGCTTTCGACGCCGCCCATCACGCCGGCCACGCAGGAGGGCCTGTCGCCGTCGCAAATCACCAGATCCTCGACGGAAAGTTCGTGACCCTTGTGGTCGAGCGTTTCAATCTTTTCGCCGGGACGTGCCTTGCGCACCACGACTTCCGCGCCCGAGAGCTTTGCCATGTCAAAGCTGTGCAGCGGCTGCCCCACGTCCATCAGGACAAAGTTCGTCACATCGACAACATTGTTTACGCTGTTCATGCCGAGAGACTTCAAAAGGCGGGCGAGCCATTTGGGGGAAGGCCCCACCTGGACGCCTTCAATGACACGTCCCACGTAGCGGGAGCATCCGGCGCCCGGCTCCACGGTAAGCTTGATTGCGGAAACGGCGGTTTTCGAAGCGTCCTCTTTCAGCCGGTAGGCCAGGGGCTTCAGCGGACGGCCGAACTTTGCGGCGAGTTCCCGAGCGACGCCGCGGTGCGAAAGGGCATCCGGACGGTTCGGTGTGACGTTCAGCTCAAAAGTCGCATCATAAAGTCCAAGGGAAACGAAAGGCGTTCCGGCGGGAATCGAATCGTCGAGAACCATGATGCCGCCGTGGTCGTCCGAAAGGCCTATCTCGTCTTCGGCACAGATCATTCCAAAACTTTCCACGCCGCGGATTTTCGACTTCTTCATTTTGAGCAGCTTTCCGTCCGGAAGCGGAAGTTCCGCGCCAATCGGAGCGAGCACAACGGTCTGCCCGGCGGCGACGTTCGGGGCACCGCACACAATCTGGAGCGTTTCCTTTCCGTCGTTCACCGTCGTAATGTGCAAATGATCACTGTCGGGATGGGCCTCGCACGTGAGAACCTTCGCCACGACCAGCTTTTCGTACTGCTTCGCGGGCTCTTCCATGCCTTCCACTTCAAGTCCGATGGACGTCAAAGCCTTTGCCACTTCTTCGGCGGTTTCCGGAAGATCCACATGACGGCGCAGCCAATTCAACGAAACTTTCATCGTTCAAATCCTTTATTTTTGAAACAATCTAGAAAATTTTAGGCTGACGGGATTTTTCCACATTCAGCTTCCCTGCTTTCGGCCGTTCAAAAACTCTTTTCGTTTAGCGAGCCAATCGCCCATCAGGTTACGAAGTTCCTGGGTGTTGACCGTGCACGTTTCAGGTTCGCCTTCGTCCTCCGGATAAAAGAACTCGATTGCGGTCTTATCTTTGTCTGCCACAAGCCGATTCCCTTTTTGACGTTCCCGACAGAACACGATCGAACATTTTCAGGTTCCCTCAAGATTTTTTCCAGATAAAATCCATAGCGAACAGTCTTATTTGAACATACACAAAAAAGCCCCGTCAAACATGGCGGGGACTCCGTTCAAATGATTAATTTGTTCAGAATGAGGTCGGGGAAAGCGTCCAATGCGAACGCCCGATGCGAAGGATCACCTTTTCCGAAGCCTTCGAAACCGCGTTTTGAATGGCGGATTCGGAAAGCGGAAGGCTTCCCGTCCAAAGCAAACGACCGTTCAAAGCGTAGAGCGATGCCGTTCCGCGGGAGACGAGGATGGCCGTTTTCCAGGACGAAATTTTTTGAACGAATCGCGGAGCGAGCTTTGCCGTGCCGCCCACATCCAAATAAACGGTTCCGTCCGCATAAAGACCTGCGCTGTCCTTGGCGCGAATCCGAATGCGATAGAGTCCGCTTACAAGTTCCGTCGTATCGGCATATTCAACCGTCAAAACGGAACCTTCCACATTCGCCGTCAGGTTCCCTGCCGCGGAAAGAATTTCATAGGCAAGCGTATCGCCGTCCGGATCGGAGAAGACCGTATCGAGATCCACGGAAACGCTGAACTCGGAATGTTCCATCACGACCAGCGTGTCAAAGCTCGCAACAGGCTTGTCGTTTACCGGCGTAAGGAAAACGTGGATTTTCAAGGACGCCGAACCCGAAACGCTGTCCGCGGCCGTAACCGTTACGTAGGCGTCACCGAAGGCGTTCTGAACCTTCTTGATGGTCAAATCGCCGGAAGTCGAAAGCGACACGGTGAGCTTTCCGTCATCGCTTGCCGCGCTAATGTAAAGCTTGTCTCCGTCCGGATCCTTGAACCAGGAGCTGACTTCGGCGGCCTTGAAGCGGATGGTCGATGAAAAATCCTCGACGCGGACAAACGTATCGAGCGCTGCCGTATCCGCCACGACATACGGCGGATCGTTCATGTCCTTGACGGAAAGATGCACCAGGGCAACATTCGAAGAATCCCCGTCCGCATTGAGCATCACATAGCTGAACGAATCCGCGCCAAAGAAGTTCGCGTCGGGCGTATAGGCAAACGATCCGTCCACGGAAAGTTCCACCTTGCCGTGCGCAGCATCAGTTTTTAAATAGGCCGAAAGCGCGGACGTCGGAGAATCCGGATTCACGTCGTTTGCAAGGACGCCGTCCTTCGCAAGAACCGTAATCGTGCTGTCCTCAAAGGCCTCGTAGGAATCGTCGCGGGCCTTGGGAGCGTCCTTCACGGGCGTAATTTCGACCGGGAACTTGACCTCCGCCGTATCCTTTCCGTCCGTTGCGTAGAAAGTGGCGTAGGCCGTTCCGTTAAAGTCCTCGACGGAATTGAACGTAATGAGGAAAGAGGCTCCGAGCGTCGTCACGGAAGCCTGAATGTTTCCGTCCGTCTTCATGCCGTATTGAAGGACATCGCCGTCCACATCCTCGAAAACGAAGCTCGACGACGAAATGGTGATATATTCTTCTTCGAAGTCCTCTTCATAGACAAGGCCCTTGATGGCCGAAGAATCGTTGACGGTGACGGTCGGCGGATCGTTTACGCACTTGACCGCAACGGAAACGGTTCCCGGTGCGCCTGCAAGATCGGTCGCATCCACAAGCGTATAGGTCCACGTGTCCATTCCGCAGTAGTTGGCGTTTGGCACATAGGTAAAGGTTCCAAGTGCCTTGTCGAGCGAAAGCGTTCCGTGCAGAGGCTCCGTATTGGACGTAATTTCGAAGGTAGAGCCGTCAATATCGTAATCGTTCAAGAGGACGCTTTCCTTGGCCAGGACTTCGAGCGTTTCGTCCTCGTTTACGGAATAGGAATCGTTCACGGCGACCGGAGCGTTTTCCGCATCGACGGTCTCAATCCAAAGCTTGTACGAAGCGGAATTCGTTCCGTCCGACGCCACAAGTTCAAGCAAGGCCTTGCCGTTCAGGTTTGCCTTCGGAACCAGGCGAATCTCATCGGAAATCGCATACGTGTCCTGCGCGTTCAAAATGGATACGGAACCGGCGGTAACGTTCGAGACCTTGGCGGTAATCTGCAGCGGGTCGCCGTCCTCGTCGTAAAAGACTTTCGAAAGGTCTATCTTGAGCGTATCCGCTTCCGCGAGCTTTACGGAATCCACCCGATCCGTGTTCAGCGTCTTGTAAGGTTCCAAAAGTTCGGGCGGATACGTCACGCACGAATCGCCCATAATCAGGGCGCCGAGCGTAAACATACTCGAAGTTCCATACTTTGAAGCGAGCGTGTTCTTGTAACTGAACTGCATCCCGAGCTGCTTGGAAGCATTCCACGCGACCTTCGTTTTGGACGTCCAGTCCTGACTCAAATCGGCAAAGCTCACAAAGACCTTTTTGAAGTCCGCCGAAGCATCGAGGAGCGTCCCGTAATAATTGTAGTCCGAAATATTTGACTGCTTAAAATCCAGCCGCACGGGAGTCGTCGCCTTGTAGGTGAGACAAGCTCCCTTGTAGGCGGCGAGGGAAACCGCGGAATCCTGGTAAGCCGCCGACTGGGCCCAGATAAAGCCGTAACCTGCATTTGACTCGTCAGACGACTCTTCAGACGTCTTGACATTAAAGCTCAAAATGCGGGTATCGACCGTAATGACCGAGTCCATAGTGGCCCCATTAGCATAACCGTACCAGTAGGCCGGTGCCTTGGATCCTAATCCGTTTGCGGACGTCCACACCGTATCCGTCGCGGCAAAGAGCGTACCGAAACCCGAAAGCAGGGCAAGAGTCAGGAACATCGATTTCATTGTCGTCTCCTTTTTCTTACAAAGATAATAATTTATGGTCACCTCTAAAAATTCATTTTCAAAAATTTGGTTGCATTTTCCCCTCCAAAGCAATTTTTAGAGGTTTCCTTATAAGATTTTTGCAACTATTCCCAAATATCGCCGGGAAGTTTCGAAATATCGCGAAAATCGAGCTTTTGGGGGCCGCTCCGTTCGACGTTCGAAAGCCGGGCGAGCTGCTTTCCGGCCCGTTCGATGACGACTTCCTCGCCCTTGAGCGCGACCTGGTTCAGTAAATCGCCAAAACTTTTGCGCGCTTCCATCGCAGAAACGATTTTTGCCATTCCAAAACCTCTTTGTGCAAGACAACTTCCGCTAAAAAATACATATTGGGGATTATGGACAAGACCTATTCCGTCAGCAAATACCTTCTCGCAGTCCGAAAACTTCTTCTTTCGAATATTCCGCCCGTCTGGGTAAACGGCGTCATTACCCAAATTACGGAGCGGGGTCGCATGGTCTATCTGAGCATCGCGGAATTTGTCGAGGGCGACGTGAAGCCCGTTGCAAAGCTCGACCTGTGCATGTTCGCCGGCGAATTTTCCCAAATGCAGTCGCGGCTTTCGAACCTGCCCATTCCCTTTGTGCTCAAGGAAGAACTCAAGGTGAACCTTTTGCTCGAACCGGACTTTTACGTCGGCTCGGGAAAATTCCAGTGCAAAATAAAGAACATCGACCCGAACTTTACCGTCGGCGAGCTCGCCAAGACCCGAATGGCCATTTTGAAAAAGCTCGAAAGCGAAGGGCTTCTCCGCAAAAACAAGGAGCTTCCCTTTGCGCGTCTCCCGTTAAGGGTCGGACTGGTGACGGGCGAAACGACCGCGGCCTACAAGGATTTTACGACGACGCTCGAAGGCTCGGGCTACCCGTTCGAAATCGTCAAGCGGTACGCCCGGATGCAGGGAAACGAAACCGAGGCGACGGTCATCCGGGCACTTTCCGAGCTTGAATCGGAAGACATCGACGTCGTGTGCATTGTCCGCGGAGGCGGTGCCAAGACCGACCTGAACTATTTTGATAGCGAAGCGCTTTGCCGCGCCATTGCGAACTTTCCGCGTCCCGTGCTGACGGGAATCGGTCACCAGATAGACGAAAGCCTCGCCGACCGGGTCGCCTATGCATCGTGCATTACGCCGACGGACTGCGCCAAGTTCCTCATCGCCCGCGCGGACGCGGCCAAACGTGACCTTTCGGATGTTATCCACCGCATTGCAAACTCGGCGAGTTTCGCTCTTTCCGCCGCAAAAGACAGGCTCTACCGGTCGGATTCAAGGCTCTCCGTCGCATTCGGAACGCGAGTAACCCGCGAAAAGGGAAAGCTTTCCAGCATGAAAGAAAACCTCCGGCGCATCCCGGGCCGCATTTTCGAAAAGGAGCGCGAAAAGCTAAAAAGGGATTTGGAAGGGCTTGCGCTCGGTTCGCAAAAAATTATTGACCTCGAAAAGGCAAAATACCAAACCGTAGAGGCGCGAGTCCGGGCAAACGATCCGAGGCGAATTCTTTCCCGAGGATTTTCATACGCCACGCGCGGCGGAAAGGCGCTCGCATTTGCAAAGGACATCCGACCGGGCGACGAATTTTCGCTGCACTTTGCGGACGGAAGCGTCCAGGCGACCGCCGGGGAGCGTAACGAAAAATTCAGCGCAAAGGACTTGCCCTAGAGTTTACTCCAGGTTGTAAATTGGGAATATGAAAAAACTTTTCGCCACTCTCCTTTTGACGGGTCTCCTCGCGGGACTTTCAAACGCCAAGCCTCTCGTTGCCTATTTTTCCGCAACGGGAAACACGGAAAGGCTCGCCAGGACGGCCGCCAAGACCCTGAATGCGGACCTTTTTGAAATTGTCCCCGAACAAAAATACACGGACGCGGACCTCGACTGGACGGACAAAAAAAGCCGTTCCACGCTCGAAAGCAACGACAAAAAGGCGCGCCCCGCCATCAAGAACAAAGTCGAACTAGCCCAATACGACTCGGTCGTCGTCGCATTTCCCATCTGGTGGTACACCGCCCCGAAAATCATTTACACGTTTATGGAAAGCTATGACTTCGGCGGAAAGAAAATTGTCCTTCTCTGCACGTCCGGCGGAAGCGGCCTCGGCCGTACTTCAAGCGATTTGCAAAAAGTGACAAATCCCAAGGCGGACATCCGAAACGGAAAATGCCTTTCGCCGGACGCAGGCGAATTCGAAATTCGGAAAGTCACCGAAAAAGCTCTCCGCTAAGGAAAAATGCCGCGCCGCATTCTCGACATCTTGATGCTCGCGCTTTCCGTCGTTTTGATGGGAGGCGTTTCGCTTTTCGAGCACGAAGGCGTTCACAAGCGGGTCGGAATCGCGCTTGCGCTCCTCTGGATTTTTCACAATATTCTCAACCGGCATTTTTACAAAAACCTTTGTCGCGGAAAATACGGTTTCTTTCGCATTTTGACACTTGCCGTAAACCTGGGAATTGCCGTTTGCGCAGTCCTGCTCGTTTGGAGCGGCGGCGTTCTTTCGCCCAAGCTTCTTGACGTCGAATTCGGATTTGCCTATGCGCGAACAGTGCACCTTGTGGCAAGTCACTGGTATTACGTTCTGATTGCCGTCCACTTTGCGATGCACGCGGGAGCGTTTTTCAGCCGCATTTCCCTTTTTCGCAAAAACGCGGCGGCGAAATGGACCTTTGGGAGTGTCGTTCTGGCGCTTTCGGTATGCGGCGTCCGAGCCATTTATGTGCGCGGATTTTTCGGCTATCTTTTTTACGCGCGAAAATTTTTCTTTTTGGATTTGGAACGCGGCGTGCCGCATATTCTGTTCGACACGTTTTCCATTTTCGTTTTGCTTTCGAGCGTCACCTGGCTGCTTTTGAAAATTCCCCGACGTGCAAAATTTCTTCCGCGCGTTTAACTTCCGATTCCGTCGGAGCGACCGCATTCATCAGCGTATAGGGAATTCCCTCTTCCTCCCACTTGGGAATGGCAAAGGCGTGATAGGGCAAAACTTCGACGCGTTCGACCGTGCATAGCGAAGAAATGAACTTGTATGTATTCTCAAGATCCTCTTCGGTATCCGTAAGGCCCGGAACGAGCACGCGACGAATCCACATCGAAACATTTTTTTCGGAGAGGTAACGCGCCATTTCGAGAATGTTCGCATTGTCCCGTCCCGTTAAACGCCTGTGGGCCGCGGCGTCGAACATTTTCAAATCGAGCAAAACCAGATCCGTTACCGAAAGCAGCCGATCGAATTTTTCAAGATATTCCGGCGAAGCTTCAAACGGGTTCCCGCTCGTATCGAGCGCCGTATGCACCGAATGTTTTTTGCAAAGGGAAAAAAATTCCAAAAGAAAATCCGGTTGCAGCAGAGGTTCCCCACCGCTGACCGTCACGCCGCCGTTGTTTTTCCAATAGGACCTGTAGCGATAGACCTTTGAAAAAAGCGCATCGGACGTGACAAACTCCCCGGAAGAAAGCTTCCAGGTCTCCGGATTGTGGCAGTAACGGCACCGCATCCGGCAACCCGAAAAAAAGACGACACAGCGAACGCCCGGCCCATCCACAAGCCCGAAAGTCTCTATTTTATGAACGTGGCCGGAGAGCATTACATTCTGTCGTGGCAGGTTCTCGAAATGACGTCGAGCTGCTGCTCGCGCGAAAGGTCGATGAACTTTACCGCATAGCCGGAAACCCGAATCGTAAAGTTCTGGTATTCTTCCTTTTCGGGATGCTCCATCGCGTCCAGAAGCTTTTCGCGTCCGAAGACGTTCACGTTCAAGTGGTGGGCGCCCTGTTCAAAGTAGCCGTCCATCACCTGTACCAGGTTCCGTTCGCGTTCCGCGGCACTGTGTCCAAGAGCCTCGGGGTTAATCGTCTGCGTATTGCTGATGCCGTCGAGCGCCCAGTGATACGGGATCTTCGCCACGGAATTGAGGGAGGCGAGAAGCCCGTTCCGTTCCGCTCCGTAGCTCGGATTCGCGCCCGGGGAAAGAGGTTCCCCGGCCTTGCGGCCATCGGGCATCGCACCCGTCGCCTTTCCATAGACGACATTCGACGTAATCGTCAAAATGGACGTCGTCGCCGTGGAGTTCCGGTAGGTGTGATGCTTGCGAACCTTCTCGACAAACGACCTGAGAATCTGTACACCGATTTCGTCCGCGCGGTCGTCGTCGTTTCCGTATTTCGGGAAGTCGCCTTCCACTTCGTAATCGACGACGATGCCCTTTTCATTCCGGACGGTTTTCACTTTCGCATACTTGATGGCGGAAAGGGAGTCGATAACGTGCGAAAATCCAGCGATGCCCGTTGCAAACGTCCGGCGGACATCCGTATCGATCAGCGCCATTTCCTCGGCTTCGTAGTAATACTTGTCGTGCATATACTGAATCGCGTTCAGCGTATTCACATACAGCCCGGCGAGCCATTCCATCATCGAATCGTACTTTTTCATCACCTCGTCATAATCCAGATATTCGGAGGTAATCGGCTGCATCGCGGGACCGACCTGTTCGAGGCTCTTCTCGTCAACGCCGCCGTTGATGGCGTAAAGAAGGCACTTGGCAAGGTTTGCACGGGCGCCGAAGAACTGCATTTCCTTGCCGGTCTGCGTCGCCGAAACGCAACAGCAGATGGAATAGTCGTCGCCCCATTCGGGCTTCATCACGTCGTCGTTTTCGTATTGGACGGAACTCGTCGAAATGGAAATTCTCGCCGCGTACTTTTTGAAGCTTTCCGGGAGCCTGTTCGTGTAGAGAACCGTCAGGTTCGGCTCCGGCGAAGGTCCCATGTTTTCGAGCGTGTGCAGAAAACGGAAATCGTTTTTCGTCACCATGGAACGCCCGTCAACGCCCGTGCCGCCGACTTCGAGCGTCGCCCACACCGGGTCGCCCGAAAACAGCTGGTTGTAGGACGGAATGCGCGCGAACTTCACCATTCGGAACTTCATCACCAGATGATCGATCAGTTCCTGCGCCTCGGATTCCGTAATGAGGCCCGCGTCGAGATCACGGGTGAGGTAAATGTCGAGGAACGTGGAAATGCGTCCGACGCTCATCGCGGCGCCGTTTTGCGTCTTGACCGCGCCGAGGTATCCGAAGTAGAGCCACTGCACGGCTTCCTTCGCGTTTGTCGCCGGCTTCGAAATGTCAAAGCCGTAGATTGCGGCCATCGCCTTCAGTTCCTTGAGCGCCTTGACCTGCATCGAGATTTCCTCGCGGAGACGAATCACGTCGTCCGTCATCGTCCCGCTTCCGCAATTTGCCTTGTCCTCGAGCTTCTTTTCAATCAGAAAGTCAATTCCGTAAAGGGCCACGCGGCGGTAGTCGCCCACAATGCGTCCGCGGCCGTAAGTGTCGGGAAGGCCCGTCACGATGTGGCTGTGACGAGCGAGCTTCATCTCGGGCGTATAGACGTCAAAAACTCCGTCGTTGTGCGTCTTGTGATACTTCGTAAAAATTTCGTGGAGCTTCGGGGAAGGCGTGTAACCGTAGGTGGTGCAAGCCTCTTCCGCCATGCGGATGCCGCCGAAGGGCATAAAGGCGCGCTTGAGAGGCTTGTCCGTCTGCAACCCGACGACCTGCTCCAGATCCTTCATCGACTCGGAGATGTAGCCCGGGCCGTAGGCCGTGAGCGACGAGACGACTTCCGTTTCCATGTCGAGGACGCCGCCCTTTTTGCGTTCTTCCCGCTGGAGCTTTTGAAGCTCGCCCCAAAGCCTGTTCGTCGCCTCGGTCGGGCCGGCGAGAAAGGACTCGTCTCCGTCGTAGGGCTTATAGTTTTTTTGAATGAAATCGCGGACGTTGATTTCTTCTTTCCAGATTCGGCCTTCAAAGCCGTTCCAACCTTCATATTGGTTCATTCGGGAACTCCTTTTAATTTTTCACACCCCCAAATATAGGAAGTCGGACCCTCCGAAAAAAGGTCCGACAACGGAAAACCGCCAAAAGAAACGGAACTCGCCGAAAACTAGGATTTATCGGGCTTCGAAGCGGGATTTTTTTCCGCCGCGCCCGGGATGAACATCGCCTTCGTCATTCGGGTACCGTCCATTTTCAGAATGCGGAACCGGTTTCCGTCAATCTTCACCTCCGCGCCTGCCGAAGGAATCGCTCCTAGCTTTGCAAGGATAAGTCCCGAAACCGTCTCCACGTGCACCGCTTCCGGTTCGTCGAACTCGACGCCCGTCGCATCCTCGAAGTCCGAGAGCGTAATCAGCGGATTCAAAATGTAGCGGCCGTCCTTCAGCTTCTGGATCATCGCGTCGTCTTCCAGATCGTCTTCGTCCTTGATTTCGCCGACAATTTCCTCGACGATGTCTTCCACGGTCACAAGGCCCGCGACGCCGCCGTATTCATCGACCACAATCGCCATCTGGTTTCCGTTTTCGCGAAGCTCGCGAAGCAGGTCGTCAATTTGCTTTTGCTGCGGCACAAAGTTCACCGGGTTCAAAAGTTCCTGCAAATCGAACTTTTCCTTGCCGTGCACCGTGTACCATTCGAGGAAGTCCCGCGCCGAAAGGATTCCGATGATGTTGTCGATGGAATCGCGATAGACCGGTACGCGGGAATGACGCTCCTCGTTTAAGATTCGGATGGTTTCCTCAAGCGAAGACGCGACGTCGATTGCGACCATATCGACCCGCGGCGTCATGATTTCACGCACGGGAGTTTCCACAAAGTCAAAAATGTTGAGCACCATCTGACGCTCGTCCTCGTCGAGCGCATCCTCTTCGTCGGACATGTCCGACTGCAGCGCGTCCCGCTTGTCCTCGGAGAGGAAGCTCAGCTTCGGATTGTAGCCCAAAGCCCTGTGCACCTTCTGATAGAACTTGTTCGCAAGCTTCGCCTCGAGCACGAACGGAAGCCGCAAATAGCGAAATACCGGAAGCAGCACATGGGAAAGCGTCTCGGGCCAAAGCGCCCCGAACGTATTCGGGAGCAAAATGACAAAGGCATACACAACGGCCCCGGCAAGAACCGCATACACGAAAATTCCGAGCGCAAGCTCCCCGTAAAAGCCCCCGGTGAGGATGAACGTCGCAATAAATCCGAGGATTCCGGCCGAAACGTTCAAAATCGTCCGCGCAAGGGAAATGGTCTCGTTAAACCCCGGAGCATCCACGCAGGCGTTGACGCGTTCCACGAGCTTTTCGTCCTCCTCGCTTTCCGTCGTTCCGGAAAGCGCAAGAAACACGGTCTTTATCAGGGAAAAAATTCCCGAAAGGACAACGCACAAAACGGCCACAATCACATAGGGTTTTGCGCCGCTTGAAAAGAAAATGTCGTTCATCGGATTTTCCTCCCGGCCCGATTCGTTTTTTTGTCGTTCTTTTCCGCCCGGGCTTCCTTGTCCGCGCGGTAGATGTCTAGTCCCAGAATTTCGCGTTCGCGGCGACGCATCACGGTTCTTTCCGGGACCGTATGATGATCGTAGCCCGAAAGATGCAAAAGCCCGTGCACAATCATCCGCTTGAGTTCCATATAAAAGCTGTTCCCGAATTTCGGGGCCTGGCGCTTTACCTGACTCCGCGCAATGTAGATTTCGCCGAGAAGGTAGTCCTCGTGCCATTCAAAGCTCAAAACGTCCGTCACTTTGTCGAGCTTGCGGTAGGCGGCGTTGAGCTCGCGGACCATTTTATCGGAACAGATGACGATGTTTACGTTTTCCGGATGACCCTCCTCGATGAGGATTTCCCGGGCGAGTTTTTCAAAACGCACCTTCCAGGGAAAGGGCTCGCCTTCGTTTTCCGAGAGAAAATTTACCTGGAACGCAGGTTGTCGGGGCTTTTTCTTCATACTAGAGCTCGTACCACTTTTGCAGCGTCGCAATAATCGCCTTGGCCTGTTCCTTGCTCGAAATATTAAACTTGCTTCTTTGCTTAAAAACGCCCTGCTGCTTCTGATAGCGGCGGATAGACACCTTCGGCTCCGTCCATTCGCCCGTTTTGGCGTTTTTGTCCTGATAAAGGAACATCATCGTCTGCCAGGCGCCCTTGCTCAGATACTCCTTGGCGAGTTCCTTGATGACGAGTTCGCCGGTTTCCTCGTCGGTATATTCGATGGTCGGTTCCGTATTTTCTGTATCCATGATCACCTCGTGAAAATTACTCTCATTTTCCCAAAAGATAAAAAACTATATTCAATGCAAAACCGAAAACGTCAACAAAGGAGACCCTTTTGAAAGATTTTCGTAAATGCCTTTTCTTCCGCGCGATCCTTTCCGTCTTCCTTTTATCCGTTTTTTCCCATGCGGAAAACGCCTCGTCCGTCGGAAAGGTCCGCTACATTCTCGGCGAAGTGACCGTTCAAAAGAAGGCGGGCGACAACTGGAATCCGCTCCGGATAGGACTCAAGGTCAAAAGCCACGACCTGATCCGCACGCTGGTGGAAAGCGAAGCGGGCATCGCACTCTCGGACGGAAGCCTCGTCACCATCGAGGAAAATACGACCATCCGGTTCGAAACCGCCGTAAGCAACCAGAGCGAAAACAGCACCATGATAGACCTCCGCTCGGGCCGCCTTTTCTTTGACGTGCAAAAGCAGAAGCCGGGCGACAAGTTCGAGTTTCGGACGGGATCGGCAACGGCCGCCATCCGCGGCACGAACGGCTTTGTCGAAAGCGGACCGGAAGGCATCGTCGTTTCGCTCGAGACCGGAAAAATGCTCGTCACCGACAACGCCGGAAACACGCTCGAAGTGGAAGGCGGCGAAACGCTCGTCCAGGAAAAGGGAAAAGGGCTTCAAAAGTTCAAGACCCCGAGTTCGGGTTCAAAAGGTCTCGCCAAGGAAATTTCCGCCGAAAGAAAGGACGGAAACTTCAACGCGGAAAACCTGAAGAAGAACGCCGAAAAACTCGACGAAAGCAACAAAAAGGCTCTCGACGAACTGGGCGGAAAAATGCCCTGCACGGTCGATCCCATCCCCGCCAAAACGACGGAATCCGAAATCAAGGTCACCGGAAAGTGCGACGCGAACGCCCGGGCGGAAGTCAACGGACTGGCCGCGACCCCGGCAAAGAACGGCAAATTTTCGACAACCGTTTCCTTCGACAAAAATTCCTACGGCGAAAAGCGGATTCGCGTCAAAAGCCTTTTGGACAGCACCGCAATTCTTTGCTACGAAGGCCGCGTGGAATACATCGAAAAAACGCCGAACGACGACAACGCCTTTATCCGCATCCAAAAGGACGAATACGCTTCAAACGATTCGAGAAACATCTCCGTCAAGGGGGAATTCTTTAGCGAGGACGCCGCGGCAAAAGTCATCGTATCGATTGGAAAGCTCAAATCGGCGAACCTGAATTCCAAGAGCGCCAACGGGCACTTTGCCTACATGCTCCCGCTCGAAAGCTCCTTTGCGAAAAACGGCGAGGCCTTTATCAAGGCGACGCTCAAGACTAAAAAACGGACTCTGACGGACTCCATCCGAATTTCCTTCCCGCCGACCGTACGGATTACGGCCGCAAACGAGGACCGCTGCGAAATTTCCTTTGCACTGAAGGGCGTCGGAAAGAAGCCCGTCCAGGTCGAGGAATTCATCGACGGCATCCCGACCGCCAAGGCGACTTTCCACCAGGATGTCGCAAACGCGAGCTTCCCGATGCTCTCCGGAAAGCACCTCTACAAAATAGTCGTCACGGACGAATCCGGAAGCCGCTCGGAAGCCTTGAAGACTTCGAACTGCAAGGAATAAACGTGCCGCTTTTTTCTTACCACTTTCGGGAACTTTCCGTCCCGCTCGAAAAAAAAGGCGAAGTTCTCGAAGCGCTTTCCCATGCGGTAAAAATTCCGAAGGATTCCATCCTGAACCTCGAAGTGGAACGCTTTGCGCTCGACTCCCGAAAGCGCGGAGCGCCTCACTGGAGCTACAATGTCCGCTTCGATACGGCCAAAAAATTGAGCCCGACACACTGGCTCGTTCCGGTGCAGAAAAAAGCGGAAACGCTCGAAGACGATCCGTTGAAGGATTCCGTTCCCCTGTCAAAAAATGTCACGGTCGTCGGAGCGGGACCGGCGGGTCTTTGGGCGGCCCTTTCCCTTGCGCGCAAAGGCTTTGACGTTTCGCTCTACGAGCAGGGAAGCCCGGTCGAGGAACGCTTTGGCGACATCCGCCGTTTTTTCGTCAACCGAAAATTCAACCCGCATTCGAACATTCTCTTCGGGGAAGGCGGAGCGGGCGCCTACTCCGACGGAAAGCTCAATACCCGCACACGGAACGCCTTTACGTCGAAGGTCCTCGCAGACATGGTGCACTTCGGCATTTCACGGGACGTTCTCACGTTTGCAAAGCCTCACGTCGGAACGGACCGGCTCGTTTTGCTGCTCAAGGCGCTTCGCGCGGAATTTCTTTCGCTCGGCGGAAGCGTCCACTTTCACACGGCGCTCGAAGACATCGAGCTTTCGGACGGGAGCGTTTCCCGTGCAAACTTTAACGGCAAGTGGCAAAGCGTCGACAATCTGGTTCTTGCACCGGGACACTCCGCGAGAAGCCTCTACGAACTTTTGGACGCCCGCGGCGTTGCGGAAGAGAGCAAGGCTTTTGCCCTGGGCGTCCGCGTCGAACATCCGCAAGAGCTCATCAACCTTCGGCAGCTCGGAAAGGGCGTCGATACAAGGCTCACCGGCAGCGCGGAATACGCTCTCACGGCAAAGACCCTCGGTGGAAAATCCGCGGCCTACAGCTTTTGCATGTGCCCGGGCGGAGTCCTCGTCCCATGCGTTTCCGAAGACGGGACGCTTGCGACAAACGGCATGAGCTACAGCCGCCGCGATGGAAAGCTCGCCAACGGGGCAATCGTCGTCCCCGTCGAAAAAAGCAAAACGCTCTTCGGCGGCATCGAAATGCAAAGGCGCTTCGAAAAAAAGGCCTTTGAGCTCGGCGGAAAAAACTATTCGGCGCCGGCCCAGACCATCCGCTCGTTCCTCGAAGACTCAAGCGAAGCGAAACTTCCGAAAAGCACGTTTGCAACGGGCGTCACGCCCTGCCCCATCCGCGAAATTCTCGACCCGGAAATTTGCAACAGCCTCGCCGACGGCTTTGAACAGTTCGAAAAAAAGATTCCCGGCTTTATCGAAAACGGCCTGATTGTCGCTCCCGAAACCCGCACAAGCTCCCCCGTCCGCATCGTCCGCGACCCGGACACGCTCGAAAGCGTCTCCGCCAAGGGGCTCTTTGTACTCGGCGAGGGCGCGGGCTACACCGGCGGAATCGTCACGAGCGCGGCAGACGGAATTACGCTTGCAAACCGCGCAAAAATGCTCCACACCTGAACCGAAATTTTCAAGGATTTTTATGATTACCCGAGTCATCGACCGAAACTTCGCCAATATGCGCCTCGACCGCTTTTTGAGAAAGGCTTTTCCGAACGAACCGCTTTCCACGTTTTTCGCCATTCTCCGCAAAAAGAAGGTTCGCGTCAACGGCGTCCACGCCAAGGCCCCGCAAATGCTCCGCGAAGGCGACACGGTCGATATCTACGAAAATTTCAAGAGCCTCGAAAGCGCCCATTCGGAAAATTCCGAAGCAAAAAAATCATGGGGAAACGCGGCCACGTTCGCCGACCGGAACTTTGTCTCCGAAAACCTGAACATTGCGCTCGAAAAGGAAGACTTTATCGCGATCGACAAGCCTTCCGGAATCCCGAGCCAACCGGGAACGGGCACGCGAAAGGGCGAGAGCCTTGTCGAAATGCTCTGGCAATGGGGAACCGACGAACATCTGGATTTTAAGCCGACGCTCGCCCACCGCCTCGACGAAGAAACTTCGGGACTTCTCCTGGCGGCCCTTCACGGCGACACGCTTCGCGACCTCACGCGCATGCTCCGCGAGCACAAAATTCAAAAAACGTACCTTGCCCTTGTCAAGGGAAACCTCAAAAAGGAGCGCGGAACCATCCGCGAGACTCTGGAACGCACCGATTCCAAGACAGGCGCCAAAATGAAGACCGGCACCAAAGAAGGCGTTTCGGCCGTTACGCACTACGCGCTCAAGGAACGCTTCGAAGGCTACGACCTTGTAAAAATCAACCTCGAAACGGGAAGAATGCACCAGATCCGCGCCCACTTCGAAAGCATCGGGCACCCGCTCGTCGGCGACTCGCGCTACGGGGACTTTGCCCTCAACCGCGAATTCAAAAAGGACTTCGGCCTCAAGCGGCTCTTTCTCCACAGCACTCGCCTCGAATTCGAATGGAAAGGCGAACACATTGTCGTTGAATCCCCGCTTCCCAAAGAGCTGCGGGACGTCGTGAAAGAGCTCAAAGGCCGCGGGAAAAAGTAAAAGGAACTACAAAATCGATGACGATTTTAGGGAATGTTTTTCATTTCCGCCTGTTTTTTAATTTTGAAATGTGTTCCTTTTTTTGACCTTGTTAAAGTACCATTTAGCCGATAAAATTTAGAAGTTTCTTTATTTAAAATACGCAAATAACCAGCCACCATATCAGCTATCACAATATTTTCTTCTCCTTCAAAATAAAATTTGTAATCACTTTCATATGTCCTTGCTCCAGGAGCATACTTGCCAACAATCTCAATTATATTGACTTTTTCCTTTTCCCAGTTTTCATTATACTTCAGCTCTCGCACCTTGCTGCGATTATAGCTTTCCAAATTTTTTTCATTAGCAAGTACAGAAACTTCACAATAATATTTTGAAGTGGCTGAATAAATCTCTTTTTCGTTTGACATTTTTCTGTCCTAAAAATCAGTTTAACTAAACCAGATTTGATTGCGCTTTACTTTGTCTGCTTTTTTCTCTTCTATAAAATAACTCTTTACAACCTGAACATTTCGCACGGTTTCTTGCAACCATATAACAATCTGAGAAATCCTCTTTTTATAAAACTTCAAAAGAACCGGGTTTAGTTCTTTAAAAAACAAATCCGAAAGCACAATAATTCTATCACAATGGCGGATTATTTTTGTCAAACTTTCCCGTTCCTTTTCTGTTTCCATAGTCATCAGTTCAGAAGCTTTGATTGTTCGAACATATTCCTTTGAATCAAACAAATCATATTCCCATTTATAATCTCGGAAACAAGCAGCTTCAGACATTTTACACATTGGAATCTGTTTTGAAATCTTTCCGTCCCAAAACATTCCGAATAATTTGTAAGAATTTTTCATTTTCAACCAAATTGCAATCTTTTCTTACATAACTTATGATAGTCATCAAACACCCGATATAAAATACCCATTCGTTGCAATTTATCAACAGCATTTTGATCCTCAGATCCGTAAACAATTAACTTTGATGGCAAAACGCTCAAAACAGTTTCAATAAAACGGAAATCCTGCTTCTGTTCTTTTGCGCATCCTAAAAATCCCGCGCTCCACATAACATTTTTAGGTATTCCTTCAAAATTTTTTATCGTCGAAGCCTTTCCAGTGCGCAAATTGGGAACAACCTTTACGCCATTTACAGCCAAAACAGCCATAAACAATTGATGAAAAAGCATCGTCGCATCTTGCCATTCCTCATCCATATCTTTCGTTACGGTAACATCCACCGCAACAGTCCCCATAAAACGACGATATTCAGAAATATCCTCAAGAACGCTTTCCAATCTTGGATAAATTCTCGAATCACTGCAATAAAAGCACAACAATGTTTTTCTTGGAATCGTTACAATTCGACTTCCCCTAAAATCATAAGGTACAATAAGATCCGGCCATTCATTCAAAAACACTTCCGTCCGGAATACGGGAAATCCATTTTTTTGAAATTGAATCCCATTTTTCCTTAGATAATGCAGATATGCTTCAATTAAAAGCATAAAGTCCGCCAGGTTGCCTATCATAATTCGATATCCACCCCCGTTTGAAATTCTACAGCCAAAGTCACGAATTCCAAAAATTTTCGATAAATCGAAACAAAGATTGGATTTACCTTTCCCATTAATTTGTTTTCCAACCAATCCTTAAGCAATTTACATTGTGAAGCGTTCAAAAATTCCACCTCATCAAAATCAATCAGAGCTCCGCATAACTTATCCACAGGCGAAATAAAATCCGCTTCGAATGCATCCCGATTGTTGAAATCTATACAAAAGTCAAACACTTCAATTCTCGAATCCGGCAGCACTTCCGGGACATCCGGCTGATCTTCCATCCAGGACAGATTTTCAAAAGACCTGTACAAAATAATCCACATTCCGATTTCCTCACGTTAAATATTTTCCACATCAAAAAGGCAACTCGTCGTCCTCCTCAAATTGGCTCATATACGAGTCAATCCAGCCACGGGCGGTCTTGTTGATTCGTATTTGATGACTGGATTCACAGGCGTTTTTGAAAAGAGCCTCAATCGTACGAAACAATTTGTCTTCCGGAAATGCGCAAAACACGGGAACCGCTTCGCAAATATCCTCCACAAAATAAACCTCATAGCCAAAATTTTCGGAAGTCCCGTCTTTTAAAACCTGAAAAACATAAATATCCTGATTTTGAGGTCCGAACGTTGCATTCACAACAGCCTTTCCCAGTCTATGTTCCGGGTCGAAGGAAGACGAAAACTCTTTCCAGGCCTCATCCGGAGTACTTCTAAAAATCGCAAGAGGCCGAGTACCGGAATTTTCATCCAAATACATTTTGGCCGTTTCATAATTCCAGAACAAAATTCCTTGATCCGTTTGCATTTCAAGCTTGGCCATAAACTCCGCCAAATACCTTTCATTCGGCAATAGCTCCGAAAGATTCGCCGTCAAAAGGGTATTCAACGAAATTCCAAATTTTTCGGACGCACAGACGGCCAAGGACAAAAGGGACGAGGAACCCGTTTCTTCGGACTTCAAAAGTCGCGAAATATAACCGGAGCTGACCCCGGCTTCGGTTTCCAATTCCCCGACTTTCATTCCGTGTTGAAGGGCCAGAAAACGGACATTTTGCCCGAGTCTGTTTTTGTCGAATTTTACAATACTGCTCATATACTTTCAAATATAAACACTTTCTTGACCAAACGGCAATATGTTTTACGAAAATTTCAAAACACAAGCTCAATTTCCCTGTTTTTGCCTGTTTTACGTCCCCACCGCCCCCAAAACATTTATCTATCTTTGCCCATATTTCAAAAAAAGGAAACATTCATGCCCATTGCAGCCAACACCAAGGTCTCCATCCACTACACGCTCAAGGACGACGAGGGAAACATTATCGATTCATCGGCGGGAAAGGAACCGCTCGACTATATTCAGGGTCGCGGAATGATTGTCCGCGGGCTCGAAAAGGCGCTCGAAACCAAGAACGTCGGGGACAAGTTTTCGGTCGATGTTTCTCCGGCGGAAGGCTACGGGGAATATAACAATGAGCTCGTCCGGACGCTCCCCAAGAACATGTTCCAGGCGGACGAAGTCAAGCCCGGCATGGTATTCTTTGCCCAGACGCCCGCCGGCGCAATTCCGTTAAAAATCCAGAAGGTCGAAGAGGACCTTGTCACCATCGACATGAACCACGAACTCGCCGGAAAGGTTCTCCACTTTGAAATCGAAGTCCTTTCGGCAAGCCCGCTTTCCGAAGAAGAACTTAAAAAGCTCGAAGAAGGCGAACATCACTGTTGCGGAAAACACGGCGACGGCGAATGCTGCGGAAAGCATAAGCACGAAGACGGAGAGCATCACTGCTGCCACGGCGAAGGTGACGAAAACGGCGAACATCACTGCCACTGCAAGGACAAGGAATAGCCGTTAAAACATCCCACAAAAAAAGTCCGCATCGCTGCGGACTTTTTCATTTGTCTGTTAAGTATGATAGTTGGGAGCTTCCTTGGTAATCGTCACGTCGTGCGGATGCGATTCGCGAAGGCCCGCATTGGTAATGCGCACAAAGGTCGATTTTTTGTAAAGCTCGTCCAGGTTCGCAGCGCCCGCGTATCCCATCGCGGAATGGATGCCGCCAATGAGCTGGTAGATGGTATCGCGGAGCGGTCCCTTGTAAGGAACGCGGCCTTCGATGCCCTCGGGAACGTACTTCTTTTCTTCGGTGACGTTGCCCTGGAAGTAACGGTCCGCGGAACCGGCCTTCATCGCGCCCAAAGAGCCCATGCCGCGATAAGCCTTGTAGCTGCGGCCATCGGCGAGGATGACTTCTCCCGGGCTTTCTTCCGTCCCGGCAAAGAGGCTTCCGACCATCACGGCGTTTCCGCCTGCGGCGAGAGCCTTCACGATGTCGCCCGAGTACTTGATGCCGCCGTCCGCGATAATCTTCACGCCGGCCTTTCTCGCGGCCTTGCCGCATTCGACAACCGCGGAGAACTGCGGATATCCCACGCCGGCGATGATGCGGGTCGTGCAAATGGAACCGGGTCCGATGCCGACCTTCACCACGTCCGCGCCGCACTTCGCAAGTTCCGTCACCGCTTCCGGTGTACAAACGTTGCCCGCGCAAATCGTGAGCTTCGGATATTTTTTGCGAACCGTTTTGACCATGTTCCGCACGCCGATGTGATGACCGTGTGCCGTATCGATTACGATCATATCGACGCCGGCATCAACCAGTGCCTTGATGCGGTCGAGCGTATTTGCCGAAGTGCTGACGGCAGCCGCCACAAGAAGCTGCCCGTTCTTGTCGAGGCTCGCATTCGGGTTGCTTTCGCGCTTTAAAATGTCGGTCATCGTCACGAGGCCCTTGAGAGCGCCGGACGCATCGACGAGCGGGAGCTTTTCGACGCGGTGCTCGTTCAAAAGTTCCTTCGCCTTCGAAAGACTGATTTTGGGAGAAGCCGTAATCGGATTTTTGGTCATCACGTCGCGGATCCTGACCGAGCGGTCCGTGATGGTGCGGAGGTCGCGACTCGTGAGCATGCCGACGAGCTTTCCCTTCGAAAGAATCGGGAAACCGCTGACCTTGGTTTCGAGCCTTGTGCGATAGGCGTCGCTTACCGGCTGGTCCGCATCGAGCGTCACCGGGTTCGAGACAATGCCCGACTGCCACCGCTTGACCTTGCGGACTTCCTCGGCCTGGGCCTCGATGGACATGTTCTTGTGAATCACGCCCAGACCGCCCTGCAGTGCAATGGAAATGGCGAGCGGAGCGGTCGTCACCGTATCCATTGCCGCGCTGATGATGGGAATGTTCAGTTTGATGTTTGCAGAAAGTTGGGTCTTGACATCCGTCTGGGTGGGTAAGACCGAGGATTCCCCCGGAACGAGCAAAACGTCGTCGAACGTGAGGGCTTCGGGAAGTAGTTTCATAAGAACCTCTTTTTGCGTAAAAAAGATAGAAAAATTTGGCGAAATGGGCTAACGCGGGGGGAATTTCATAGATTGCCGGAAAACATGACTGAACAACTTATTAGATCGATCAAAAATGTCCAAGTTCAATTTGAGCAGAACAAATTTCAAGTACAATTTTTTTGCCCCCAATAAAAAAGCCCACATTTCTGTGGGCTTTTTCCGATATAGCATGTAAGGGACTCGAACCCTTGTTACCGGCGTGAGAGGCCAGCGTCCTGGACCGCTAGACGAACATGCCAAAAGTCGGTGCAAATAATAGTAAAATTATTCGCGGAAGTAAAGGTCCAAATTGCTTTCGACGTTGGCGGCCTTTTCGAGGTTCGAAACATAGTCGTTAAAGAGCATCGAATAGCCGAAGCGCCAGGCGTTCGCGAGGTCGTCGGTGAGGGCCGTCTTGGCGGCAAGCGTATCGGGAAGAGTCCTGTTCAAAATCTTGACCATGGCGGCGCCTTCGGCCGTCGTGAGCGGTTCGCCCCATTCGCCGACCTTCTGCTTGGAAAGGACGCGGAAGAGTGCCGGGTTCGAATATCCGATGCCCGGGACGAATCCGTCATACGAGGCGGTGACCTTTTCGACCGTCAATTTTTCGACGCTCGTATCCGCGGCGGTGGCGCCTGTCGAATCCGCGACGAGTTCAATGGCCTTGGCCTTGCTTTCGACCGAGTTCAGATAATGCAGCGCGGCGTCCTTCGACTCCTGCAATACGAGACTGTTCTTGATGCGTTCAAAGAACGGCGAAACGTTGCGCTTGCCGGCGGCGAGGCTGTCTATCCGCATGGCGACCATCACGAAGTTGCTGTTCTTGAGCGCACCGGAAACCTTGCCTTCCGCAAGGTCCGGACGTTCCTTGTTGACGAATGCGTATGCGGAAAGTCCGCCGACAAATCCGAGTTCCTGGATGCCGTCATCATGTCCGAGCCATCCCGTTTCGCGATAGGGAACATTGCGGGCGGAAGCGGCTGCGGCAAACGTGGAGTCCTCGTCCTCGACCGCGGTCTTGATACCGAGGAGAATCTTTTCGAGGCTGTCGGCCGTTTCAGGGGAAGCGGTGACGGAGAAGAGAATGTGTGCGGCCTTCACCTTTTCGCCCGTGGAATCGGAAGTTTTTCCGAGGCTCTGAATAATGTGGTAGCCGTAACGGGTGCGGACCGGTTCCGAAATTTCGCCGGAGTCAAGCGCAAAGGCGGCGTCCTCGAATTCCTTGACCCAGGTTCCGCGGGGCATGTAGTCGCCGAGAAGTCCGCCGTTCGCGGCCGTCGAAACGTCCTCGCTCGAAACCTTCGCCATGTCCTCGAAGCTCGAAGCGGACGCCGAATCCTTCAGCTGGTAATAGACCGTCATCGCATACTTGAGAATTTCCTCTTCGTCCTTTGCCGTGGGAACGAGCGGCAGATAGGCGTAAGCCAGACGGACTTCGTCCTTTTCGACAAAGAAGCTGTCGGTGTGCGCGTTAAAGTAGGCGTTCACCTTGAGGCTGTCCACCGAGTTCGGATCGACTTCGAAATCGTTCGCGGAAACAAATGCGACTTCCATCTCGTGCGACGTGAGGCGGTTGTTCACGTTCCACTGGGATTCGAGGCTCGTCGGGTGGGCGTTCGCCGTGACAAAGATCTGCAGCTGGTGCAGCGGGATGGTGCGGTTCTTGAGTTCCTGCTCGTAGCTTTGCATGTTGAGCCATTCGTAGGCGGCGGGCGTTTCGAGCCAGGCGTCATAGGCTGCCTTGTCGAAAGCCGTATCGAGGAGGAACTTCGGAAGCGTTTGGAAGTAGGCCTGAATGTTCTGGGTCGCTTCCTGTTCGTTTGCGGAGTTCGCCTGAATCGCGTAGATGCGCTGTTGGGCCTCTTCGCTCACCATTCGGCGGACGGCGTCCGGGTTGTTCTTGAGTTCGGCCTTCATCTCGGCGACGGACGCGTAGAGGGCGTTCGCCTCGAACTGGGCATTGAGGAGCTCCTGCTGGACGAACGTGCGGAAGACTTCGGTCCGCAGTTGGGCGCGCTGTTCGTCGGAAAGATTCTGTCCGCGGTAGTTCAGCTCGGTGATGCGGTTTACGCGGTTGTTGTATTCCGCATAAGAGATTTCATGGCCATCGACCCGGCCTATGGGATACTGGTGGGACTGCTCCGGTGTGCGGTCCATCGCAAGAAGTCCGAGGACGATTCCTACTGCAAAGATGGCAATGACCCATTTCGCGTTTTCGTTAATCCATGTCAGCATAGAGAAAACTCCATTTATTTTTGCCAAATGTAATAAAAAAGTTCCCGTCTGCCGACGGGGAGCCTTTTGTATAGCCGTAATTCCTCTTTTTTTCTATTATGGGGATGCCTTAGAATCCTTAACACAGAGGCCACCGTGTACGACATCCTGATCCTCGGGGCCGGAATTTCCGGTCTGAGCGCGGCAATCAAGGCCGCAGAACATGGACATTCCGTCCTCATCCTCACCAAGGGAGCAAAGCCGGACGGCTCCTCGAACTATGCGCAAGGCGGAATCTGCTCCGTCACCGACCCGAAGGATTCCTTTAAGCTCCACAGCGAGGACACGTGCGAAGCGGGCGCGGGGCTCTGCAAAAAGAACGCGGTAAAGATCCTCGTGGAAAACGGCCCGAAGACCATCGACCAGCTCGTCAAATGGGGTGTCCGCTTTACACCCGCCGAGGCGAACGATTCCGGGATCAAGTTCGACCTGCATCTTGAGGGCGGACACAGCCACCGTCGGATTCTCCACGCCGCGGACCTCACGGGCAAGGAGATTATGCGTGCGCTGCTCGCCAAGCTCCACGAATTTCCGAACATCACCTTTTTAGAAAACGCACTCATCGAGGACCTCATTTTGAGCAAGGACAGAAAGCGCGTTCTCGGTGCAAAAATCATCCACCAGAAGGACGGTTCGACGGAAGCCATTTTTGCGAAAGTCACCCTGATGGCAACCGGCGGAGCCGGACGGCTCTGGTTTCACACGATTGACCCTCCCGATGCATGCGGAGACGGCATCGCCATTGCGGCGCGGGCCGGTGTCGCGATTCAGGACGTGGAATTCATGCAGTTCCATCCGACGTCGCTCTTTGCGCCGAGCCTCAAAAAATCCTTTTTGATTTCGGAAGCGGTCCGCGGATTCGGCGGCATTCTCAAAAACGCCCAGGGCAAGGAATTTATGAACGGCGTGCATCCGCTCCGCTCGCTCGCCCCGCGGGACATCGTGGCGCGCGCCATCCACCGCGAAATGGAACGCACGGGCGAACCGTGCATGTATCTCGACGTCACGGCCCACAATCCTAAGGATACGCGGACGCACTTTCCGCACATCTACGCCAAGTGCCTTTCCGTCGGGGTCGATATGACAAAGGACTGGATCCCGGTCGTCCCCGCCGCGCATTACATGTGCGGGGGCGTTCTGGTCGATACGTGGTCGCGGACGCATCTCGAAGGCTTTTACGCCTCGGGCGAAGTGGCGGCTACGGGAGTCCACGGAGCAAACCGCCTTGCCTCCAACTCTCTTTTGGAGAGCGTCGTCTTTGCGCTTCGCGCCGTCGAAAACATGGAACGGACAGGCATTTTCAAAAAGAGCTTCCGCGCTCCGAAAGTTTCGACGGAAAAGGTTTCCATGAAGCAGGACCGGCACTGGAAAGCGCGCACGGTCGAAGCGAAAAAAATTATGTGGGAAAAGTGCGGCATCGTCCGCTCGGTCGCGGGCCTCAAGGAAGGCCTCGAAAAGCTCCGCGCCTTTAACCGCGAAGTGGAACAGGCGATGAAGAAGCCCGGGCCCAAATCGGTTTCGCTGCTCGAATTCCGCAACGCGGTCGAAAGCAGCATTCTGATTGTAAAAAGTGCGCTTGCCCGCAAGGAATCCCGAGGCCTCCAGTCGATTCTCGACTACCCGAAGACCTCGCCGAAAGTCGTGCACCACAGCTTTTACCTGAAATTTCCGCTCGAAGAAAACTGAAAATTTTCCGCAAAGCGAACTGTTTGTGGCTCCTACCTGCCTGCCCGCAGCAGGCGGACCTGTCGGCAGACAGGTCGCTACGCGGTGCTACGCTCCAGGACGCTCCTCTTCGCATTCGTAGAGCTTCCCAAGTTCAAGAAGTCCGAAGCCGAGCTTTCGACGATGCTCGACCGCGGGCTTTTCGCGCTGAAGAACATGAAAAGGTTCAGCCAGATGCCC
>CAVBPX010000022.1:0-38948 GCA_963597395.1 Eggerthellaceae bacterium
TAGGATCCAACGAATCGCGGCCCGGTATGATTTCTAAGTTCCAAGTTCTCCCAACGAAGTTCTGAACTACGGAATGGATTCTACCTGCCCGCGATAGGCGGGTCACTCCCTTCGATCGCTCCAGAATGACGGCTGACGACAACGCTTTTCTCTCATTCCGGAGTGTAGCGCCGCGAAGCGAACTGTCAAAAGCTCCTCATTTAAAGCCTCATCCCTTTTTTTCCCTTTCGTTTCGTCGCATCACGAGGCTCTTGACAAGTCCTAGCAGCGCGCTCATTTCGAAGCGCGTCGGGGCAAGCCTTTGCAAAAATTCCCTGACGGCGGATTCCGTCCACGTGTTGTTCTGGTAGCGGTCCGTCAAGTTTTCGTGCAGGTATTTCAGAAAGCTTTCTATTTGCCCGATGTTCGCCTTTTCGATGCGGCCCTTTTTGAGCGGGACCCGGTCGGTGCGAAGTCCGGAACCTGCGAGAAGTCCCGCGCGGCAAAGCTCGTAACAGGCGACTGTCACCGCCTGGGCAAGGTTCAAGCTCATCTGTCCCGGCACAGGAATTTCGCACACGAGAGCGCAGCGTTCGATATCTTCCAAGGAAAGTCCGCAGGACTCGCGTCCAAACACGAGCGCCACGTCCCCTTCGGCGGGGAGCTTTTCGGCAAGTCTCGGCAGGGAAATGTTCGGGACAATCGTGTCGAACCTTCGCCGTGAAAAGGCGATTGCGTAATTCGCCGAAGCGATGGCCTCGTCAAGCGTGTGAACGACATGCGCCGCATCCAGAATCTCCGCCGAATTGTGAGCGGTCCTGTAGGACTCCGGGTTTACGGCGTCGCGCTTCGGATAGACTATCCAAAGGTCCGAAAGCCCGTTCGAGCGCATTGCCCGCGCCACAAATCCCACGTTGTGCGGATGTTCCGGTTCCACCAAAACAATTCGAAATCTCGACATAAAAATTCCTTTTACCTTCCAAGCGGAAAACGAAAGCCTTCGCCGCGGATTTCGTTCTTGACGCATTCCCCGTCGTCGATTTTTGCATGCGGAAAAACGATTGCATGGTCAAAAGTCGCGCTTTCGGGAACCTCCACGCCGGGCATAAAGACGGTCGCCTTTGCAGAGGCCATTCTCTCCTTCGGCACGCCGAAGTTTCCGACGCCGAGTTCCTTTCTTCGAAAGTCGCTCGCCCGCATGAGTCCATCGGGCGTTCCCATGTCTATCCAGAGCGAAAACTTTTGGCTGTCGTCGATAAAGGGCGCGCGGCCGCTTTCGAAAAGGCGCTTCCAGAACTCGCGCACGTCCCGCTCCGAGTCCCGGATGTCCGAAAGGGCCTCTTTCGAATACCAGGAAATTCCCGAAAACGTCACGCGGTTTTTCGTCGTATCGCCGAACCGTTCGCGGATTCCGGCCATAAAGCCGTTTCGCACGTAGATGGAGTTTACCGCGGGATTATCGATAGCAAGCAGCGCGCAAGGCGCGCCCGACGCCCGTGAAAGGCGTACAAATGAACGCAAGTCGAACCGGCAAAAACAGTCCGAGTTCATCACGAGCAGTTCATCGACCGGATCCTCGCGGTTCATCCGAAAAAGCGGGCCGCCCGTGCCGAGGGCTTCCGGAAATTCCTCCCAGACCCTTTCAAACCCGAGAGCGTTCGCCTCTTCGGAAAGTTGCGCCGCAAGGTAGTGCGCATTCACGTGGAGATGTGCCGCGGGAAGCGTCCGGGCGAGAATCGCCTGATGTTCGAGAATCGTCCTGTCAACGATGCGGACGAGAGGCTTCGGCATCTGGAGCGTAAGCGGACGAAGGCGCGTTCCGAGCCCTGCCGCAAGAAGCAAAACGCGCATCAGAGTTCCCCGTTTTCGATAAAGTCGCGGCGGAATGTCGCGGATCCCAAAAGAATGTCTATCGGGAGCTTTTCGTATTCGTATTCGTAGGGCGGATTTTTCCAGGCGAAGTCTTCCGGATATTCGTGGAAGAGGTATCGCAAAATGCGGACGGCCATGTCGAACGAGCGGAACTTTTCGCGGTCGAGAACGTGTATTTGCGCACCGCCGCAAATTTTCCCGGCTCCCTTGTGGAACGTGGGCTGAAAGTAGTTCTCGCGGAAATAGACGCCCGGAAGCCTTAGATTATTGAGGTAGCGGCAAAGCTTTTTCGCGTCGATGAAAGGCGCACCAAAAAGTTCGAAGGGACGGGTCGTGCCGCGGCCCTCGCTCACGTTTGTCGCTTCGAAAAGGCACATGCCCGGATAGACTGTCGCCGTGTCGAGCGTCGGCATGTTCGGGGAAGGCATCACCCAGGGAAGCCCCGTTTCGTCGAACCACATCCGCGAATCGTAGCCTTCCATCTCCATCACGTAAAGTTCGCACTTCGGAAAGCGTTCCGCCTTGAAAATTCGGGCGAGTTCCCCGATGGTCTTTCCGTGTCGAATCGGAAGCGTCCAAAGCCCCACAAAGCTCGCGTATTCGAGGTCGAGAATCGGGCCTTCCACCGCGTTTCCGAGAGGGTTCGGACGGTCGAGTACAACGACCGGGATGCCGGCCTTTTCACAGGCCTTCATGCAGAGGAAGAGCGTCCAGATGAACGTGTAGTAGCGGGCGCCGACATCCTGCATATCGACAAAAAGAACGTCGATGTGCGAAAGCATTTCGGGCGAAGGCTCGCGCGTTTCGCCGTAAAGGCTATAGACCGGGATTCCCAGTTCGGGAGAGACGCTTCCCTCCCATTCTATCATGTTGTCCTGGGTGTGGCCCAGAATGCCGTGCTGCGGACCGAACAGCGCGGAGAGCCTGAAAAGCTTCCCGTCGTAGCGGAGAAGGGTTTCGATTGTATGGTGCAGACGGGAATCCACGGAAGCGGGATGGAGCAGCGCACCGAGACGCCTGCCGCGCAAATTTTGCGGATAGGCGGATTCAAAGCGGGATAATGCGATATTGACTGTCATTTTTTATATATTTTGTGCCGGTATCAAATATAAGTAGATATATCACACTAAATGCAATCATCCTAGGAAAACACAATGCCCTATCTCAACAAAGTCATGCTCATCGGAAACATCGGAAAGGATCCGGAAACAAAGCTCACCCCGAGCGGCCGCAAGCGCGTTTCCTTCTCCCTTGCCACTTCGCGCCGTTACCGCGACGCGAGCGGAGAAACCCGCGAGCAAACGGATTGGCATAACATCGTCGGCTGGGGAAAGACCGCCGACATCATCGAACAACTCGGCGTACACAAGGGCATGACGCTCTTCGTGGAAGGCACGCTCACCTACCGTTCCTGGGACGACCCGAATGGCCAGAAGCGCTACGCGACGGACATCAACATGGAGACGTTCCAGCTCCTCACCCCGCGGAACAACCAGAACGGCGGCTCCTACTACCAGAACCAGAACGCAAACTACAACCGCGCACCGGCTGCAGGGCAGCCCGCGGCAAACCCGACGCCCAACTACGGACGGAACCCGACGATCATCAATTCGACGCCGATTCCTCCCGCCCCGATGGGTGCCGGTCCCGAACCCGACGACGATCTCCCGTTCTAATTTCCGGTTCGGAACTTCCCCGCTCCCATGCCTGCTTTTGACCTCGTCTCCCTAGCCGTTCTCTGGTGCATCGGACTTTTGGCCGTGCTCCATGTGATAAACGCCAAAGGCGCCATCCGGCTTGCCCTTTCGGGAATCGTCACGGTTCTCATTCTCCTTGTCGCGGGATTTTTTACCTACGTCAAGGTCGAGGGCTACGGCTCGTTTGTCTCGGAGGAACTTTCCCCGAAGCCTATTGTAGCCATCAACGAGGCAATTTCAAAAAAGTCCCGGGGAGCCGAAGGATCTTTGGATGCAAAGCCTTCCGAAGCCTCCAAACGCTACGTCGCATCCGCCGTCAAAATTGCGGACGAGGGAATTTCCCTCGCGGCCCAGATTCAAACGGCAAAGGCCCTTTCCGAAGGGCTTTCGGAACCGGGCCGCGAGTCCGCGGAAAACAGGGCTCTCGCCATCCGGAACTCGACGTCCAGGGTAAACAGTCGCGCCACCGCGCTATTTCACCCGAAGAGCCTCGGAGAACTTCACGCAAAACTCGTCCACGCCTCGGAGCTTTTAAGGCTTGCCGGGTATGCGCTTCACGCCTACACGACAATCGAAAACGCGGAAGAGCGTCGCGCCCAGTTCGAGGAAAGCAAAAGACAGGCGGCGCTCGCCAGGAGCGAATTTTCCGCATACAAACAATCCATCGAGAATCTCCCCTGAAAATGTTTCTCACATTTCACAACACAAAGGCCAAACTATGAGTCGTAACGTTGCCATCGTCGGCGCCACGGGCGCCGTTGGACAGGAACTGATCTCCATTCTGGAAGAACGCAACTTCAAACTGGATTCGCTGAAGCTTTTGGCGTCCAGCCGCAGCGCGGGCAAAAAGGTCAAGTTCCGCGGCGAGGAACTCACCATCGAGGAACTCACGCACGATTCCTTCAAGGGCATAGACATTGTATTTTCTTCCGCCGGAGCCGCCATTTCGCAAGAATTTTTGCCGTCCGCGGTCAAGGCCGGAGCCGTTTGCATCGACAACACGAGCTTTTACCGGATGGATCCGAACGTCCCGCTGGTCGTCCCCGAAGTGAACCCGGAAGACATCAAGCTGCACCACGGAATCATCGCGAACCCGAACTGCACGACCATCATGATGGTCGTGGTGCTGAACCCAATCGAAAAAATTTCGCACATCAAGAAGATTCACATTTCTTCCTACCAGAGCGCAAGCGGTGCCGGCGCCGTCGCCATGGAAGAGCTGAAGCAGCAATACAAGGACATTCTGGAAACGGGTTCGACGACCCACATCAAGAAGTTCCCGCACCAGCTCGCCTACAACGTGATTCCGCAAATCGACAAGATGACGGAAAACGACTACACGAAGGAAGAGATGAAGATGTTCAACGAGACTCGGAAGATTATGCATTCCGACGTGCGCACAAGCGCGACCTGCGTCCGCGTAAGCTCGCTCCGCTCGCACTCCGAATCCGTCTGGTTCGAAACGGAACGCCCCGTCTCCGTCGAAGAAATTCGAAACGCACTCAAGAACGCTCCGGGCGTGACCCTCAAGGACGATCCGCAAAACTACGTCTATCCGATGCCGCTCGAAAGCGCGGGCAAGGACAACGTCTTTGTGGGCCGCATCCGCAAGGATCTCGCCGACGAAAACAGCAACACGCTGTGGCTCACGGGTGACCAGATTCGCAAGGGCGCCGCACTGAACGCCATTCAAATCGGCGAACTGCTCTAAGCCTTTGCCCTAAAGTTCAAAAGCCCCGCGAAGCGGGGCTTTTCTGATGGTTAGGTCCGAGGATCAGTTCTTGACTCTCGAATTTTTGGAATCATCCGCTTCCGCATTGGAAAGGCCGAGCCTTTCGAGAATTTCGAAGTCTCCGCGAATCGTGGTGCCGCTCGTGGTGAGCATGTCGCCCGTGATGCTTGCGCTTGCGCCCGAACGGAACGCCTTTGCGCCAAAGTCCGCCATAATCTTTCGGCCGGCGGCAAGACGGATGTTCGCCTCGGGATTGATGTAGCGGAAAAAGGCGACGGTCCGCATCAGATCGTCGGAAGAAATTTGCGGAAGATTGGCAAGCGGCGAACCCGGTATGGGCATCAGCGCGTTGAGCGGGATGGAATAGACTTCCAGTTCGGAAAGGCTTATCGCCATGTCGAGCCTGTCTTCCCAGGTCTCCCCCATTCCGATGATTCCGCCGGAGCAAATGTTCAGGCCTTCTTCCTTCACCATCCGAATTTCGCGCATCTTGTCTTCGTAGGTGTGCGTCGTGCAGATGTTCGGGAAGTTGCGGCGGCTCGTTTCGATGTTGTGATGGTAGGTGGTGACGCCCGCCATATGCAAACGGTGAAGCTGTTCCCTGGTGACGAACCCCATGCTCGCGCAAAGTCCGAGTTTAAGCTTTCCGTGCATTTCTTCGTAGGCTTCGATGGCCGCGTCAAATTCCTTTCCGGAAAGGGCGCGCCCGGCGGTGACAATCGCAAAGCGGTTTACGCCCATTTGCGCATTGCGGGTCGCTTCGGCGACAATCCTTTCCTTGGGAAGAAACGGATACTCTTCGCAGCCCGTTTTGTTGTGGGCGGACTGGGCGCAATATTTGCAGTTTTCGGGACAGCGGCCGCTCCGGGCGTTGATGATGGTGCACAGGTCGATGTGGTCCTTGCGAAAATGCTTTTGAATCTTTCCTGCGCCGGCCTCAAGCTCTTCCAGGTTGCATGTGATGAAGAACGACAGGTCGTCCCCGCGGCGAATCCGATGTCCGTCGATAATCCGGTCTGCAAGTTCCGAGAGATTCACTTCTGCCATAGAAATTCCTTTGCTATTCGTTTTTGGAAGAAAGGCTCTCGCAATTGAACGCGAGCTTTTTCCCGTCGGGAGAGGCGTCTATTTTGACCGTCGAAAAATCCTTGATGTTTCCGAGCAGAAGCCCTTCGGAAAGTTCGTCCTCCACAAGCTGTTGGATGCTTCGGCGGAGCGGGCGCGCGCCGAGAGCCGGATCGTAGCCGTGATCGACGATGACTTCCTTTGCCCGGGCCGAGAATTCGAGAAGAATTCCGCGTTCGGAAAGTGCGTTCTGGACACCGTTCAAAAGAATATCGACAATTTGGACAAGATCCGCCTTGGAAAGGCTGCGGAAAACGATCTGGTCGTCAATACGGTTGAGGAATTCCGGCGAGAAAATCTTTTTGGCTTCTTCCCGGATGGTCGATTCCATGCGCTCGTAGTCGTCGTCCTCGGAGAGCTTCGTAAATCCCATGCCCGAGCTGTGCTTGACTTCGCGCGCGCCGACGTTCGACGTCATGATGATGATCGTGTTCTTGAAGTTGATCTTTCGGCCGAAGCTGTCGGTCAGCTGCCCGTCGTCAAGGATCTGAAGGAGCAGATTGTAAACGTCCGGATGCGCCTTTTCAATCTCGTCGAGAAGGACGACCGAGTAGGGATGCTTCCGAACCTTTTCCGTCAGCTGACCGCCGCCTTCCTCGTATCCGACGTATCCCGGAGGCGCTCCGATGAGCCGCGAAATGGAATGCTTTTCCATGTATTCGCTCATATCGATGCGGATCATGGAGTCTTCGGACCCGAAGAGCGAAAGCGAAAGAACCTTGGCGAGTTCCGTTTTGCCGACACCGGTCGGGCCGAGGAAAAGGAAGCTTCCCATCGGACGGCGCGTATCGCGAATGCCCGCACGGGAACGCCGAATGGAGCGGACGATTGCATCGACGGCGCGGTCCTGTCCGATAATCCGCTGCTTGACTTCCTTGTCGAGGTTCAAAAGCTTTTTCGTCTCCTCGCTCGCAATTCGCGAAATAGGAATTCCCGTCATGCGGCTGATGACGTCGCGGATGACGTCCTCATCGACCACGAGACGCTCGGTCTTCCGCTTTTCGAGCCATTCGGCCTTGAGTTCCGAAACTTTCTTTTGGAGTTCTTCTACGCGGTCGCGGTATTTGGCAGCATCCTCGAATTTTTCAACGCGGAGCGCCTCTTCCTTCCCGGCGCTAGCCTCGGCGAGGGACTTTTCGGCATCGCGCAATTCGGCGGGGACGGCCATGCTTTCGAGCCTTTTACGGGCGCCGGCCTCGTCGATGACGTCAATCGCCTTGTCGGGCAGGAATCTTTCCGAAAGATAGCGGTCGCCCAAAACGACGGCGGCGCGGATTGCTTCCGACGTGTATTTTACCTTGTGATGCTTTTCGTAGCGATCCACAAGACCGTTCAGAACGATGATGGATTCGTCAACGGAAGGAGGGTTCACCAGAATCTTCTGGAAACGGCGTTCGAGAGCGGAATCCTTTTCGATGTACTTCCGGTATTCGTTGACGGTCGTCGCCCCGATGCACTGGAGTTCGCCGCGGGCAAGGGCCGGTTTAAAAATATTCGAGGCATCCAGTCCGCCTTCCGAACCGCCCGCTCCCACAATCGTGTGAAGTTCGTCGATAAAAAGGATCACCGAGTTTTCGTTTTTCTGAAGCTCCATGATGAGGGCCTTCAAACGTTCCTCGAACTGTCCGCGATACTTTGTACCGGCGACCATCCCGGCGACGTCGAGCGTGACGACACGCTTGTTTTCGAGAATTTCGGGTATTTTCTTTTCGACAATTTTTTGGGCGAGACCTTCCACGATGGCCGTTTTTCCCACACCGGGCTCGCCGATGAGAACCGGGTTGTTCTTTTTGCGGCGGCAAAGGACCTGGATAAGACGCTCGATTTCCTCGGAGCGGCCAATGATCGGGTCGAGCTTTCCTCCGCGGGCAAGAGCCGTGAGGTCGCGGCCAAAATGGTCGAGAATCGGGGTCTTGGAACGGTTTTCGCGTTCCGGCTTTCCGCGCAGCGAATTCATAATTTCAACGCGCTTGGGACGGGACTCCTCCTTCACCGTTTCGATGGCCTGTTTTAGCGCCGAATATTCGACGCCCGCCGAGGCAAGAAGAATGGCGGCCTGGCACTTGGGAACATTCAAAATGGCGAGAAGCACGTGTTCCGTGCCGATGTAATTTTCGCCAATATCGCGCGCCTCGAAAGCCGCGCCCTGCAAAATTTCGCGGGCGTTCGAAGAAAAGCTCAGTTCCTTGTCCGGGGTTCCGATGACCATCGTCTCGCCGTTTCCGTTTTCGGCAATAAAGCGCTCCACGTTCAACGCGAGACTTTCGAGATCGACCTTGAGCAGCTTGAGTGCCGCCGCGGCGACGCCCGCTCCGTCGCGGAGAATTCCGAGAAGCAGGTGTTCCGTCGAAACGCATTCCGAATTTTGGCGACGGGCCTCTTCGCGAGCAAACTCCATAACCTTCTTGACGCGATCCGTAAAACGACCGGGCATCAGAACGCCTCCTTTGAAAAGGGAACAATTTTTCCGCCGTGCATAAGGACGCGGCTTGTGGCGTATTCCGCCATGCGCTCGTCGTGTGTCACGACGAGCAGGGTCTGTCTGGATTCCTCGTTAATCCGCTTAAAAAGCTCGTTCAGCATCCGGGCGTTTTTTTCGTCGAGGTTTCCGCTGGGTTCGTCGGCAAAAAGGATGTCCGGGTTGTTCATCAGGGCCCGCGCCACGGCGACGCGTTGACGTTCCCCGCCGGAAAGTTCGCGAGGAAGATGCCGCATCCGGTCCTTGAGCCCGACGTTTTCGAGAAGTTCCTCGGCGCGGGTCCGAATTTCCGAAAGCGGCGCATGCGGGTTCAGAATCCGGGCCGGAACGCACACGTTTTCGAGCGCGGTAAATTCCGCGAGCAGATGATGGAACTGGAAAACGAATCCGACATGCCTTGAATGGTAAAGGTTCCTTTCCGCATCGGACATTTTTCCGAGACTTTTTCCGTTAAAGAGAATTTCGCCCGACGTCGGGGTGTCCAGTGCGCCGACGAGGTTCAGGAACGTGGACTTTCCGGAACCCGAAGCTCCCGTCAATACGCAAAACTCGTGCGCGGCAAGCGTAAAATCGACGTCCTTCAAAATTTCGAGCCGCTCCCCCGTCTCCGAAAAGACGCGGGAAAGCCCCTTGGTTTCCAGGAGAAAATTACTCATGGCGAATCGCTCCCACGGGGTCGAGCTTCGAAGCCTTCCAGGCCGGAAGGAGCGTCGAAAGCGTGCAAAGGAAAATGCCCACGACAAAAACGAGAATCACGTCCACCGGTTCAATCAGAACGGGGAAATAGGGCAACACATAGACGTCGCCGGGAAGCGTGATAAAGTGATACTTTTGCTGGAGAGCGCAAAGCACAAGTCCGACCGTCCCGCCGAGAAGCGTCCCGCCCACGCCGATAAAGGAACCCATCAGCATAAAGACGCGCATGATTCCGGATTTTGAAAGGCCCATGCTGCGAAGAATTCCTATTTCCTTCGTCTTGTCCGTCACCACCATGATGAGCGAGCTGATGATGTTGAACGCCGCGACGAGAATGATGAGGCAAATGACCGCGGCGACGATGAACTTTTCGTAGTTCATCCACTTGAGAAGCGTCACGTTCTTCGTTTTCCAGTCGATAAAGTAATAGGGATAGCCTATCGCATCTCCCGCGCGGCTAACGCTCTCTTCCGCCTTCCACTGATCCTTTGTGCGAAACTGGATGCCCGAAACGGCATCGCCCATCGACAGGAGCTTTTGGGCTTCGGGAATTCCGATGTAGGCAATGTTTCCGTCATACTCATACATGCCCGTTTCGAAAAGGCCCGAGACGACGCACGAGAGAATCTTGGGACCGCCCGACGAAAGGGCCGCATCCGTGCTCTGGAACGTTTGCAGAATGATCTTGTCGCCCACGAGAACGCGGAGCCTGTTCGCAAGCGAAACGCCGAGAATCACCGCCGGACGCATCTCCCCCATCGCATCGGGAAGGCTGTCGAGCGAATAGCGTCCGCTCACGATATGTTCCGAAAGGTTCGTCACCTGCGCCGAACGGGAAGGATCTATTCCGTAGAGGACAATTCCGTCGTTCACCTTTTTCGAGCTGATGCCCGACTTGTAGATGATGAAGGGGGCGCTTGCCACCACGTCCGAATCGTTCTTGAGAACAATCGAGGCGAGGGAATCGTAATCCTCGATGGGATCCCCGTGATAGGCGTACATTTCAAAATGCGCGTCCTTCCCGATCATTTGCGCGGTCACTTCCTTTTCAAATCCGTTGACGGCCGAAAGCGCGACAATCAGCGCGAACACGCCGATGCTCACGCCGAGCATGCTGAAGATGCCTATCAGCGAAATGAAGAGGCTTTTGCGCTGCGCACCGAGATAGCGCCAGGCGATGAGCCATTCCAGTTTATTCATAAAACTCCGGACGGAACTAGTTTTCCGGTTTCATCAGCGGGAAAAGAATCACGTCGCGGATGGTCTGCTGGTTGGTGAGAAGCATAATCATGCGGTCGATGCCGAAGCCGACTCCGCCCGTCGGGGGAAGTCCGGACTCCACGGCGTCGATAAAGTTCTCGTCCATCGGGTGCGTTTCGCCTTCGCCTCCGCGGCCGCGGCGAACCTGGTCCTCCAGAAGGCTTTTTTGGCGAATCGGATCGTTCAGTTCCGTGTAGGCGTTGCCCAGTTCCCAGCCGTTCGCGTAAGGTTCGAACTGTTCGATTAAATCCGGATCCTCGCGGTGCGCCTTGCAAAGCGGCGTGCTTTCCTTGGGCATGTCCTTGATGAACGTCGGCTGGATAAGCTTCTTTTCCACCGTGGTCTCGAAAAGCTCGATGATTGCGCGTCCGCGACTCCATTCGCCGTCCATCGTCGCGCCGAACTTTTTGAGTTCCGCCTTGAGGTCGTCGTCCGACATGGACCTGACGTCGTAGCCCGCATACTGCTTAAGAGCGTCATGCATGGAAATGCGCGGCCAGGGAGCCTTGAAATCGATTTCCGTCCCCTGGTAGTTCACCTTCGTCGAACCGTTCGCGGCAATCGCCGCCCGCTCGTAGATGTTTTCGAAGTGGACCATCATGTCATTGTAGTCCGCATACGCCTCGTAAAATTCGAGGCCCGTAAATTCCGGGCTGTGCGTGCGGTCCATGCCCTCGTTCCGGAAGTTCTTGCTGAACTCGAAAACGCGTTCCATTCCGCCGACGATGCACCGCTTGAGGTAAAGTTCCGGGGCGACGCGCAGGTAGAGCGTCATGTCCGCGGCGTTGTGGTGCGTTGTAAAGGGTTTTGCATTCGCGCCGCCGTAAATCGGCTGGAGCGTTGGAGTTTCCACCTCGATAAACTTGTTCTCGAGAAGGTATTCGCGAATGGCCTGCAGAATGCGGCTCCGCTTGAGGAACACTTCGCGGACGTCATCGTTGAGCGCCATGTCTATGTAGCGCTCGCGGTAACGGGTATCGACGTCCTTGAACTCGTTAAAGATCTTCTTGTTGCCGTTCTCATCGACAATTTCCTTCGGAACGGGCAGCGGACGCACCGATTTTGCGAGCATCACGACGCGCTCAGCCTTGACGGAATATTCGCCCGTCTTCGTTTCCATCATCGTGCCTTCGACGCCGAGAAAGTCGCCGAAATCGGCCATTTTCACAATCTCGTAGTCCTTTTCGCCGACGATGTCCTTGGCGCAAACGATCTGCAGGCGGCCATAGCGATCCTTCAGATGCATAAAGCAAAGCTTGCCCTTGCGGTTGTAGCGGACGACGCGGCCCGCAAACGAAATTTTTTCGCCGGACTTGAGAAGGTTCTCCTTCTCGTTCCGAAGCCTTTCGGAAGTGTGTGTACGGTTAAACTTGTGCGGATACGGGTTGATTCCCATCTCCTTGAATTTTTCCAGTTTGTCGAGTCGAGCCTGTACTTGATCGTTCATGTCCTGCATATTGGAAACCCTATAAAAAGTTTTGACACAAAGATAGAAATTCCGCGTTCAAAAGAGAACTTGACGCGCAAAAAAGGCCGCACTCCGGGCGGCCTGAATCTTTTGGAAAAACGCAAGGAACTACTTTCGGTTCATGCGGCAGCGCTTCTTCTGGAGCGGCGTCATGGACGGATCTTCGCACGGGTTCGCCGGAGCCGCGGGCTTCGGAGCGACCTGTTGTTCCTGTCTCGCCGCGGCCGCCTTCTGACGGTTCGCAAGATCCTGCGCCTGCATGGCCTGGAGCCTCTTTTGCCGCGGGGAAAGGTTCTCGGAAGCGGGCTGTTGAGTCGCTTGCTGCGGGGCTGTCCGGTAGGCGGGAGAGGCGGCCGGAGCCGCATTCATGCGGTTGCGGGCGCTTTCAATCGAATCCTGACGGGCCTTCTGGGCGTTTACGCGGCGCATTTCGGCCGCGGCCTGAGCATCGCGTGCCGCCTGTTCAGCAGCTGCAATCGAATCGCGACGCGCCTTGAGAGCGTTCTTTTTCTGTTCGGCGGCGTCCTTCCGGGCGGCAATCGCCTGGGCTCTTGAAAGAGGACGCGCGGAGGCCTGGAAAATGGCGTTCCTGTTTTCCGGATTCTTGAAGACGTCACCCGGATTTCCGCGCTTTCCCTGCGCATCGGCAAGGGAGCCCGTCGCCCAGGTATCGCTTGCGATCGGCGGAAGAAGCGTAATCTTCAGGTCCTTGATTTTTGTCGCGAAATCGTCCGCGTCGTCCGAATAATAAATCATCAGGTCGTAGATACCCGCCTGGTATTCAAGACCGTCCGAACCTTCAATCGGGGATGGCGCATAGGCGATGACAATCGAGAGTTGGTCGTTGTCCAGGCTGTTAAAAAGCAGGTCCTCGTCTCCCTGCGGAGCCTTCACGTTACCTTCGGCGACAAAGGCCCACGGGGCAAAATCGACCCGAACGATAAAGTGATGGTAGCCGCGGTTCGCCTCCCCGAGCTTCAGATAGTCCGTATCGAAAGCCTGGAAAGAGGGCTTAAGCTGCGCAAAGGAAAGCGTAGCACAAAGGAGAACAGGAAGAATTGCCAATTTTTTCAGCATGGAAAACCTCTCTTCAAAAATACAAAGTTACCCTTCGAAGAACAACGCCTTGGCGGCTTCGAACATGGCATCCTTTTCGGATTCCTCGCGGCATTCCGTATAGATGCGAACCTTCGGTTCCGTTCCGGAGGGGCGGATGAGCATCCAGGAGTCGTCCTCGAAGATAATTTTCACGCCGTCGAGCGTGAGAAGCTCCTTGACGTTCTTTTCCCTGTCGCCGATCTTTACCTTCGACCCGACCTTCGCCTTGTCCGCAACGGCCATCACCTTTGCCTGGAGGGGCGCTCCGACGAGGGACTTATCGACTTCGAAGCCGGAACGGGTTGGGAAGAACTTGCCGAACTCCTTGTAGAGATCGTCGAGGTATTCGCCGAGGTTCTTGCCCGTGGTCGCCATGATTTCGAGGGCGAGGAGAAGCCCGAACTGGGCGTCCTTTTCGAGCGTGTTGTCAAGGCCCGAAATACCGTCGGATTCCTCGAACGCGATGAGGGCCTTCGGGTTGGCCGAGCGGGAAAGCCACGGGCGGAAGTTCTTGAAGCCTACCGGAGTTTCCATGACGGGAATTCCGAGCTTGTTCGCAATGACGTTCACGAAGTTCGACGTGGCGACGGACTTTGCGACAACGCCCTTTTCCTTGCGCCACATCACCATGTAGTGGAACGCGATGGCACCAAAACGGTTCATGTCGATTTCGCGCGTTCCGTCATAAAAGCGCACGCGGTCGCCGTCCGGGTCAAAGATGCAGCCGAGGCGATACCAGCTCTTGCTCTGGTCGAGAATGCGTTTGACGCCTTCGAGGTTCTTCGAACTCGGTTCCGGAGCAATACCGCCAAAAAGCGGATCATCTTCCGTGCGGAGGCAAATCATGCACTTCGGATTTTCGAGAATCGCGTTCGGGCGTCCGCGGGTCGCGCCGTGGACGTGGTCGCACACGAGCGAAAGTCTTCCTTCGTCGAGAAGCTTCTGGATGCGCGCAAACTTGATGGTCCCCTGCTTGTGCAAAAATTCCTTGTAAATTTCGACGGAATCAATCTTCTTCACATCGACCGGGGCGAGGTCCTCGCGTTTGAAGCTCGCCATCATCTCGTTCGAGAGGCGCGTAATGACGCTCGTGATTTCCGGACCGGCAGGGCCTCCGTCCGCGGGGTTGAACTTGATTCCCGCGTAGTTCGAAGGGTTGTGGCTCGGGGTCATGTTGATGGAGCACGCGGCCGAAAGCATCTCGATTGCCGCGGAAAATTCCGGCGTCGCCATTTCGCCGCCGTAATAGATTTTCTTTACGCCGGCCTTCGCAAAGACCTGAGCCACGGCCATGCAGAATTCATGCCCGAGGAGACGGTTGTCGTGACCGAGAACGATGCCGCGTTCCTGAAGTTCCTCAAAGCTCGAAACGCCGAGAGATGCGAAAAGCGCCGCATCCGCTTCCTTATACAGACGGATGATGGCCGATGCGATGACCTCGACCGTGCGAAGCGTAAACTCCGTGCCTATCTCGCCGCGAAAGCCCGAAGTGCCGAAGCTCACCTTGCACGATTCTTCGCTCGAAAGCGCGATTCTTTTGACGTCTTCGACAAGGCCCATGTCGGTTGCGGGGTTAAACTCGGAAGACTGAATTTTTTTCCAGATTTGAGAAGCTGTTTCCATCGGAGTTCCTATGGGATGAATTTGACGACCATAATCTAACAAAATTTCTATTTTCTATGACATGATTAAACTAAAAATTGCAAAACATGTGCCGGACAGCGCCTCCGCACATGCCCTTTTCTTCGTCAGAAAATCGATTCAGTTTTCCTCCGTCCTCTCGGAAGAGGGCGAAGTCCAGGCGGCAAGGACGCTCGCCGACATGGAAAAAGGAATATGCACGGACCTGGAAATTGTGGACCTCGACGGCCACAGGACCATTTTTGTCAATGCGTCCAAGGAGCGCGGTCTCTCCGACCTGGACCATCTCCGCATGGCGGGCTTCCGCCTGGGAAAGCGCGCCGAGCAAAAGCAGTTCAAGACGGTCAAGATTCTTCTTGCGGACGCTGCGGACGAGCAGTTCAAGGCCATTCTCCACGGGCTTTACTACAGCGCCTACCGCGTTGACCGGTTCAAGAGTTCTCCCAAAAAGGACTTCGAGGTCACGTTCGAGATTGAAGCCGGCGACCGTCTGAAGGACTTTGAAAAAATTGCCGAAACGGTCGAAATTGAACATAAATACGTGAACATGTGCAAGGACCTGGTGAACACGCCGGGTTCAAGGCTCTACCCCGACAAGTTCGCCCATATGGCCATCCGCACGGCGCACCAGGTTCCGGGCCTTTCCATCACCATCCTCAATTCGAAGATTCTCGCCGAGGAAGGATTCAACGGGCTTCTGACCGTCGGTGCGGGAAGCCGCTTCGACCCTTGCATGGTCAAGCTTTCCTATAACCCGAAGAACGCGCCCAAAGACAGGCACCTCGCCCTCGTCGGAAAGGGCATCACGTTCGACACGGGCGGAATTTCCCTCAAGCCCGCAAAGGGAATGAAGGAAATGCAAAGCGACATGGCGGGCGCGGCCACGGTTCTCGCCGCCATCTGTGCCGCCGCAGAACTCAAGCTTCCGCTGAAAATTACCGCCTACTGTTGCCTCGCCGAAAACCGCATTGGTTCCGGAGCCGTCCTCCCGGGCGACATTTTCAAGGCGAAAAACGGAAAGACCGTCCTGGTCGATAACACCGATGCCGAAGGCCGCCTCGTTCTTTCGGACGGCATCTCTGCCGCGACCGAAAGCGGAGCGACCCACATCGTGGACGTCGCAACCCTCACAGGAGCGATGGTCCGCGCACTCGGAAGCTCCATTACGGGCTTTTTCGCCAACGACGACGAATTCGCGAAGACCGTCATCCAGGCGGGGAACGACTCCTGTGAAAAGTTCTGGCCGATGCCTCTCGACGAAGAATATGCGGACGAGCTGAAGGATCCGTTTGCGGACCTTTCAAACGTCGGAAAAAGCGCGGGCGCCATCCTCGCAGCGCTCTTCCTCCGCGAATTCGTTCCCGAAGGGGTCAAATGGTCGCACTGGGATATCGCCGGCACCGCCTATGTCGATAAGCCCTGGAAATACACGTCCTACGGGGCCACGGGAACGGGCATCCAGACGCTCGTCGAAGTCATCCGCCAACTCGGAGAAGAAGCGTGAAAAACATCGACACCATCGCCGTCCTGGATTTTGGCGGTCAATATGCGCACCTCATCGCGAACCGCGTCCGCAGACTGGGCGTCTTTACCGAAATCCACTCCCCGACCGCAAGCGTCGAGGAACTCGAAGGCGTCAAGGGAATCATCTACAGCGGCGGACCTTCGAGCGTCTATGCGAAGGACGCCCCCAAGTACAATCCCGAAATTCTGAACATTCCCGTCCCGAAGCTCGGCATCTGCTACGGTCACCAGCTTCTTGCTTCCGAACTCGGCGGCAAGGTGCAGCCCGGAAAGGTGAAGGAATACGGCATCGCCGACCTGAAGGTTTCCGACGCAAACGACCCGATTTTTGAAGGCGTCCCCGCGGAATCCCCCATGTGGATGAGCCACGGCGACAGCGTCTCGGAACTTCCCGAAGGCTACAAAATCATCGCGAGCACCGCCGACTGCAAGGTTGCCGCGGTCGCATGCCCGGAGCACAAAATCTACGGATTCCAGTTTCACCCGGAAGTCACCCACAGCCGTTACGGCATGAAGGTGCTCGAAAATTTCGTCCGCTACTGCGGATGCGAAAAATCCTGGGACATGAAAAGCTACCTTCCGCTCATCACCGAACGCATTAAAAAGCAGGTCGGCGACCGGAAAGTGTTTCTTCTCGTCTCGGGCGGCGTTGATTCCACGGTCGCCTTTGTCCTTCTCAACCGCGTTCTCGGGCCCGAAAACGTCCTCGGTCTTCACATCGACAACGGCATGATGCGCCTCGGCGAATCCGCCAGTGTAATGGAATTTCTCGAGCGGGAAGGCATGAAGAACCTCCGCGTGGTCGATGCCTCCGAGGATTTTTTGAAGGCTCTCGCGGGAGTCACGCTCCCGGAAGAAAAACGCGCCATCATCGGCAAGACGTTCCTCGACGTGAAGGACCGCGAAATGCAGGCCCTGCACCTGAATCCCGACGAGTGGATGCTCGCCCAGGGGACCATTTACCCCGACACCATCGAAAGCGGCGGCACCAAAAACGCCGACAAAATCAAGACGCACCACAACCGCGTCCGCGAAATTCTGGACCTCTTGAAGGAAGGAAAGCTCGTCGAACCGCTCGCGGACCTTTACAAGGACGAAGTCCGGATGCTCGGCGAAGAGCTTCAAATTCCGCATGCCCTTGTCTGGCGGCACCCGTTCCCGGGTCCGGGCCTCGGCGTGAGACTTCTCCTTTCAAGCGGCACGGAAGATGTCGAAGTCGATTCCGTTTCCCGCGCGGACATCGAAGCGTTCGCCAAGTCGAACGGCGTAAACGGCGAAATTCTCCCCGTAAAAAGCGTCGGCGTCCAGGGCGACGGCCGCACGTACGCCCACCCGTACCTCATCCGCAACCCGGAATTTTCGTGGAAGGAATGCGAAAAGTTCGCGACAGAAATTGTCAACCGTTTCAAGGCCGTAAACCGTGTCGTGTGGCAGGTCGGCGCCATCGAAGGCTCCCCCGTTCCCGTCACGCAGTTTGCCACCCGCGAAAACTTCGACACGCTCCGCGTCTTTGACAACCTCGCCACGGAATTTCTCAAGGAAGAGAACTGCTACGAGACCATCTGGCAGATGCCCGTCGTAATGCTCCCCCTCCAGATTCAGGGAAAACCCTGCATTGTCCTCCGCCCGGTCAACAGCTCCGAAGCGATGACCGCGAACTTCGCGGAACTCGACCGCAAGGCTCTCGCAAGGCTCTGGGACCGCATGAAGGCCGCAGGCGCAGGCTCCCTCTGGTACGACACGACGCACAAGCCGCCCGGCACAATCGAATGGGAATAACTAACTAATAACAAAATCACCCCCGGAAGCCAAGCTTCCGGGGGTTGATTTTTTACCTGTGAATTACTTTATCTGTAATTCTTAGGCCTGGGGTTGTTCCGCTGCGGGAGCTTCCGGCTGTTCAGCGGGCTTGTCCTTGTGGAGGAGAGCCTTCATGGAAAGCTTCACCTTGCCCTTCGGATCAACGCCCATGCAGAGCACGGTCACTTCGTCGCCGACGTGAACAATGTCCTCGACCTTTTCGACGCGGTAGTCGGCAAGTTCGGAGATGTGCACAAGTCCGTCGCGGCCCGGGAGAATCTCGACGAACGCGCCAAACGGCTGAATCGTCTTGACCTTGCCCTTGTAAATGCGGCCCGGTTCGGGTTCGGCGGTGAGTTCCTCGATCATGCGGCGGCAGACGGCGCCCGCCTTCGCGTTCGGCGCGGCGATGTCGATCATGCCGGATTCGTCGATGTTGATCTGGCAACCGGTCTGGGCCTGCATGCCCTTGATGACCGATCCGCCGGAACCGATGACGTCGCGAATCTTGGAGGTCGGAATGCGCATCTTGAGCATCGTCGGAGCCTTCGGGGAAAGGTGATCGCGCGGAGCGGGAATCGCTTCCTTGATCTTTCCGAGAATGTGCAAGCGGCCCTCGCGCGCCTGGTCCAGAGCCTTGCGCATAAGTTCCGGGGTAATGCCCTTGATCTTGATGTCCATCTGGAACGCGGTGATGCCGTATTCGGTACCCGTGACCTTAAAGTCCATGTCGCCGAGGTGGTCTTCCGTGCCGGTGATGTCGGTCAAAATCTTGATCTTTTCGTCATCGGCGTGACCCGTTTCGGAGATGAGGCCCATGGCGACGCCCGCGACCGGAGCCTTGATGGGGACGCCCGCGTCCATCAGCGAGAGCGTTCCGCCGCAGACGGAAGCCATCGAAGAAGAACCGTTGGATTCAAGAATCTCGGACACGATGCGGATCGTGTACGGGAAGTCTTCCGTCACCGGGAGAACGGCCTTGAGCGAACGTTCGGCGAGATGTCCGTGACCGATTTCGCGGCGGGACATGCCAAGCTTTTTGCATTCGCCGACGCAGAACGGCGGGAAGTTGTAGTGGAGCATGTAGCTCTTGGAACCTTCGCCCTGGAGCGTTTCGTAGCGCTGTTCGTCGGCCTTCGTACCGAGCGTGCAGCTCACGAGAGCCTGCGTTTCGCCGCGCTGGAAAACGGCCGAACCGTGAACGCTCGGAAGCACGCCGAGCTGAATTTCGATCGGGCGGACTTCCGTCGTCGCGCGGCCGTCGATGCGGCGGCCTTCGTTGAGAATCATCGTGCGCATCGTCGTGCGTTCGAGGTCGGCGAAAATGGCCTTGGCGTCGGCGAGGAGCTGCGCGTCCTGGGCTTCCCCTTCGCCGATAATGGCGAGGATCTTCGGATCGGCGACGACCTTCGCTTCCAGTTCGGCCATCTTCGGGTAGAGCTGGGTCTTGACCATGTTCGCATGGAGTGCCGCGTTGAGTTCGTCAAAGATGACTTCCTTCACCGTCTGCACGAGCTTGTCGTGGGCTTCGCCCTTGTTCTTCGGGGTGAGGACCATCTTTTCCTTGGCGAATTTCGCACAAAGTTCGGTCTGGGCCTTGCAGAGTTCCTTGATGGCATCGTGACCGGTCGTGATGGCCTTGATCATCGTGTCTTCGGAAACTTCGTAGGCGCCGCCTTCGACCATGCACACGGAATTTTCCGTACCGGCGACCACCAGGTCCAGATCGGCCACGGAAACCTCTTCATAGGAAGGGTTCACAATGTACTTGTCGCCGATGACCGCAACGCGCACCGCCGCAACCTGTTCTTCGAACGGAAGTTCGGAAAGGCCGATGGCGAGAGACGCCGCGGAAACGCCGAAAACGTCCGGGGCGAACTTTTTGTCCGCGGAGAGGACGTTCACAATCACCTGCACTTCGCGGGTGAAGTTGTCGGGGAACATCGGGCGGATGGGACGGTCGATGATGCGGGCCGAGAGAATTTCATCGTCGCTCGGACGGCCCGGTTCGCGCTTGTTGTAACCGCCGGGCAGACGACCTGCGGCATAGGCCTTTTCGCGATATTCGACGGTCAGCGGGAAGAAGTCCCCTTCCTTTTCGGGGCCAAAGCAGACGGTAGCGAGGAGGAACGCGTCACCGACCTTGATGACGGCGGATCCCGAAGCCTGCTTGGCAAGACGGCCGGTTTCCATCACGACGGAAGTCCCGTCGGGGAGCTTCGCCGCGATTTCCTTGGCCGCTAGCATTTTGTATTCCATAGTCTATCCTTCCAAATTAACCGCGGAGACCGAGGTCCTTGATAAGCTGACGGCAGGCGTTGATGTCCGTCTTTTCGTAATACTTGAGAAGGTTCTTGCGCTTTGCGACCATCATGCTCATGCCGCGGAGGGAGTGGAAGTCCTTCTTGTGAAGCTTTGCGTGTTCCGTCAGGTTCTTGATTCTCTCGGTGAGAATGGCAATCTGAACGCGGACGTTGCCCGAGTCGTTTTCGTTTGCGCCAAACTTGGCAGTGAGTTCCTTGACTTTTTCTTTTGTAATGGTAGCCATATTGCTGTCCATTTCCTTTTGGTTTTGTGTGAATGAATTACTTTAAGCCTCTTCTCTGCCTGCACCCAGTGGAATTTGGCGATTCTGGTCTGCAAATCAAAGGCAAAACGCAACTACTTGCCCCTAAACATAGAAAAAAAAGGGGCGAATGTTCAAAAAATCGAAGTGATTTGGGGAATTTCGGAGGGATTTTCGGGCGTTTTGACCGATCGCCAGAAAGCGTCCCACGCCAAAGGATCAAGCCGGCGGACAAAAGCGTCCATCTCGGGCGTTAACTTGTGCGCAAAAATCCTTATCGGATCCTTGCCCGGGAGGCGTATAAGCGCAAAGTAGGCAAAGAGCATTTGCGTGCGGGCGCCGAGTTCCCGGTAGTCGCTTTCGCCTAAAAAATGTTCCGACGCCTGCTTTTTGTAAAACTTTCCGCCGAGGGAATAGATTTTATCGCCCACAATCGGGTAGCCTAGAAAGGCGAGGTGCGCGCGAATCTGGTGTTTGCGGCCGGTAAAAAGTTCCGCGGCGACGATCGAGACGGGTTCGTTTAGCGGTGTGCTTTCGACGGCGTCAAGCGTTCCTATCCGCCAAAAGAGCGTTTTGCAAGGTTTTCCGTCCGCGCGCGGAAACATCTGGATTTTGATGTCGCTCGAAGCGTCCTCGCAAAGCGGTTCTTCGCATGGAACTTCCCCGTCCGGAAAGATACCCCGTACGACCGCAACGTAAACCTTCCGAAGGAGGATGTGTTCGAGGGACTTTTCGAATCGCCTCGCCGTGTCGCGGTCCTTTGCAAAGAGCATGATGCCGCCCGTGTCGCGGTCGAGCCTGTGCATCGGGGAAATTTCATCGTTGTGAAACTTGCGGCGGACGACGCCCGTAAACGTGTTGTAAAAAATCCGCCCGGTGTGATGGACGGGGATTCCGGCGGGCTTCGAAAGAATCAAAAAGTCGTCGTCTTCGTAAAGCGTCTCGAAGTCCGTGGGAACGTCCGGTTCCGAGTAGTTTTCCACCCGATAGACGACCCGCGACTTGGGAAGGAGCCTCGTGTCCGCCGAAGCGAGTTTTCCGTCGAGCGTCACAAGCCCCGCCTCGATTTTTTCCTTCCACTCCAAAGCGGAATGATACGTGAAGCGGGAAGAAAGCATTTCGAGAAGAGTCTTTCCGCGTTCCTCGTTCCGCACGATGCTTTCAAAATCCAGGGTCTTCGGAACTTCACTCATAGGCGGTAAAGGTCATGTTCGCGGATAAAAGCGAAGACTTTCGGGTCGAGACCCTTGGGGCATGTTCCCGTCCCGAAAAAGAGTTCCTTGCGGATGTCGCTGCTCGAATAGATGCCGTCAAAGCCGTTCTCGCTTCCGACCCAAAACATTTCGGCAAAGCCCTTTTCGCGGTGCCGTTCAAAGTCGGGCTTTGCGACGCCGCGGCGCCCGAAGACAATCAGTTCGAATTCGCGGAGGAGCTGTTCGCCGTTGAATTCCGTCCCGTAAAAGTGAAGCGGATCGCGCCAGTGCGGAATGCCCTCGTAGCTGTCCGCGCCGACGAGCAGCCGAAACTTCAGGTCCGGAAACTCGCTCTTGAACTTGGACATGGTGACGTAGGATCCGCGGTAGTCCCCCATGGCGAGTTCCATCTTCGAAATGCGGATGCGCGGGTCGTCCCCGACGACGAGGTCGAGCATCGAGAGTCTGTCTTCCGCCGACGCAAAAGGCTTTTTGTCCCAGCGGTCGGGGCTCGGCACAAACCAGAGTTCTTCGCAAAGTTCAAGTTCGAGACATCGCTTCGCAAGCTTCACATGGTCGAGATGTACAGGGTCAAAAGCTCCGCCGAAAATGGCGACCGTTTTAATAGACATAGATGATAAAACCGAGATTGAATTGCAGGCGCGAGCCGCGCACGCGCTCGTCCGCGACGGGATTGTAGTGCGAAAGGACCCAGCGGTATTCGAGTTCCGTGACAAGCGCCGCGGTCGGAAGCACCTGGAAGGTCGCTCCCCCGCCAAGCCCCCACTCGTTCCAGGTGACGTCCCCGACGTTCGAAAGCGTCTTCGCACGGGTAAAGGATCCGATGATGTAGGGCCTTTCGGCAGACCCGAGGGCCACTCCGAGCGTCGCGTTCAGGTCGCGGGAACGGACCGAAAGATGCTTTCCGGAAGCGTCCGTCCGGGAATAGTTGTAAAGGCCGTAACCCACCCGAAGATATCCGAGGCTCCGAATCCACGCGCCGACAAAGGGCGTCATCCGGTTGAGGCCCGCATCGTTTGAGCCGTCGTCGAGCGTCCCGTATCCCGTTTCCGCGACGCCGCCCACAATAAACGGCAAATTTTGCGCATGCGAAAAGGATGCGAAAAGAAACACGGCGAAAATGGCGAGGATGCGGGACTTCATAGGACAAACGCGAGCAGCATAAAAATGCAAAGAAGCCCGTTCAAAAGGGAATCCAGCTTGTGAAGAATGTAAAAGGCCCGCGGAACCGAAAGTTTTTCGCCGAGAACCAAACGGTGCATCTTGTCGGAAATCAGGCACGAAAAGGAAAACTTGAGAACGATGATCGCAAGCACCCAGGCGGCAAATCCGGCGAGGTAGGCGAAAATCGCATAGGCGAGAAGCATCAGAACGTTCTCGATGGCGTTCAATCGCCGAGTCTTATCGAGCGGTTCCTCGTAGGAGAGAAGAACCTTGCGGTAAACGGAAAGCTTTTCTTCGAGCGCACCGAAATTTTCGATGACCTGCGAAAGGTTGTATCCGAAAACGACAACGGACGCAAAGATGAGAATGTAGGAAGAAACGGCAACCATCATCCGCAATATAGCAAGAAGTTCGGGCTAGGCCCTAGGCGAAAGCCATTTCCTTGCGCATTCGACGGACCATCCCTTGCGAAGCGCGTATTCCGAAAGCTGATCGTCCGCGATTTTTCCCACCGAAAAATATTCGCTCTTCGGATGGGCGAAGTAATAGCCGCACGTTGCGTTTTCCGGAAGCATCATGCAGGAATCCGAAAGTTCGATGCCGATGTTTTCCTTCACGCGCATCGCGTTCCAGAGGGGAATTTTTTCGGTGTGGTCCGGGCATGCCGGGTATCCCGGTGCAGGGCGGATCCCAAAAGGCTTTGCGTCTGCGGGAAGGTAGCCCCAGGCATTTTTCATCACGTCGAGAAAAAGCTTTTCGGAAAAGGCTTCGGTGAGGCGGCCGCCGAGCGACCCGAGAAGAATCGCGGAGTAGTCGTCCCCGTTTTTTTTGAAGACTTCCGCCTGTTCCGAAATCCGGAATCCCGCGGAGACGGCGAAAAGTCCCATGTAGTCGCGCGTTTTCGGTGAAAGGAAATCGACGAGGGACCGGTTTCGGGAAAGGCCTCCGCGCACCTCCTGCTCGCGCAAGAACTCGAACCGGAAGCGGCCGTATTCGGACTCGAGAAAAACGGTTTCGCCCTGGCGTTCAACGGGAAAAATTCCGAAGATGCCGCGGGCCTCGATCCACTTTTTTTCAATCGCTTCCGCCAGAAGGCGCCTTGCATCGGCATAAAGCCTGCGGGCCGTTTCCGCCTTTTCCGAATCGCCTTCGAGAATGTCGGGGAACTTTCCGGGCATACGCCACGCGTAAAAAAGAAAGAACCAGTCGATAAAGGGGACAAGACTTTCGAGATCGGCATCGAGAATGACGTGAACGCCCTTTTCACGGGGCGCCGGGGAATGCGGCCAGGACGTCACCTTTTGCATTTTTGCTCTCTTGTGGAATTGCGCTCCCAGAAGACGCCGTCCGAAAATCCCTGAATTCCGGGTTCCTCGTCCGCGAGTTCAAGCCTTCTTTCGGCGATGCACGCGTATTCCTCTTCGCGCTCGATTCCGACGTAGCGGCGGCCGAGCTTTTTGGCGACAACGCTTGTCGTGCCGCTTCCGAGAAAAGGATCCAATACGATGTCGCCCTTTTTTGACGAGGCGAGAACGAGTTTCGCAATGAGCTTTTCGGGCTTTTGCGTCGGATGGTCCGTGTTTTCGGGCATGCTCCAAAAGGGGATGCTGATGTCGTCCCAAAAGTTGGACGGGGCCGTGTCGCGAAAGTTGCCCGATTCCGTTTCTTCCCAGTCCTTGGGTGAACCGTCCTTCCGATACGGCGCCATGACGCGGCGTCGAAGCTTGACCGCATCCACGTCAAAAAAATAGTCCTTGGGATTTTTGACCGCAAACCAGATGTCCTCCATGGAGTTTTTCCAGTTCCGGGACGCGGCCCGACCTTTTTCGCGGCCCCAGGTGATGCGGTTCAAAACGGTAAACCTTCGGGAAACCGAGCGGTAGATGGCCTCGGAGCACTTCCAGTCCCCGCACACGTAAAGGCTCCCGTCAGCCTTGAGAATCCGCGAAAGCTCGCCCATCCACGATTCCAGGTAAAGCTCGTAGTCCGCATCGGACATTTGCGAAAAGCGGGATCCGTTGAAGTTCTTGAAAAGGTTGTAGGGAGGATCCACGATAACAAGGTCGGCAAAATCCGACGGCAAGTGCGGAAGCACGGAAAGACTGTCGCCGAGAAGCGTCCTGTTTATAATTTCGTCCGCAAAATATTCGGGCCTATCCGCGAGTAAGAGCCTTTTTCGCAGACGGGAACGGTCCGCATCCGACAGCGAAAGCGTCCTGTTGCGCGGCGCGCGGCTCTTTTCCTTTTTTACTTCGGCCATTTTTCAAACAGCGCCTGTTCATCGTTGACAAGCATCGCGCGGGGCTTCGGCCCGTTCTTCGGTCCGCAAATGCCGAGCCGCTCCAGCTGATCGACAATTTTTCCGGCGCGGGAAAATCCCACGTTAAAATGCCGCTGCACTTCCGATGTCGAAATTTCCCCGCGAGACATTCCGTAACGCGCGGCGTCGAGGGCAAATACGTCGAGCTTTCCCCTGAACTTTTCGTGGCCTTCGCCGTCCTCGCCCGCTTCCGAAGGGTCTTCGATGTCGAAGGTTTCGAGCCTTTCGTAGTGGACGTTCTGGTTTGCGCAAGCGTCTGCGAGCTTTTCCACTTCCTCGTCCGTCAAAAATCCGCCGTGGACGCGGTTCGGTTCCGGATCTTCGCCGGAGCGGTAGAGCATGTCGCCGCGGCCAAGAAGCTTTTCCGCCCCCGCGCGGTCCATTACGGTGCGTGAATCCACCTGCGACGCGACCTTGAAGCTGATTCGCGCGGGGAGGTTCGCCTTGATAAGGCCAGTGATGACGTTTACCGAAGGACGCTGCGTCGCAATCACCAGGTGAATTCCGACGGCGCGGGCCTTCTGGGCAATTCGGGCAATATATTTTTCCACTTCCTTCCCCGCGACCATCATCAAATCCGCGAGTTCATCGACGACTATCACGATGTAGGGCATGTTCTCCATTGTCTCGGAAGGCTCTTCCCCGCTTTCCAGAAGTTCCTTGCGCTTTTGATTGTAGCCGACAAGGTTCCGCACTTTCCACCGGGCGAGTTCCTCGTAGCGGCGGTCCATTTCGACGCACGCCCACTTGAGGGCGCTCACCGCCTGGTCGGGTTGCGTCACCACGGGTGCGAGCAGATGCGGAATGTTCTCGTAGAGCTTCAGTTCGACGACTTTCGGATCGACGAGAATCATGCGAAGTTCGTCGGGCGTCTTGCTAAAGAGAAGGCTCGCCATAATCGTGTTGATGCACACGGACTTTCCGGAACCCGTCTGCCCGGCAATGAGAACGTGCGGCGCACGGCAAAGGTCCATCGTGTAAGGGTTTCCCGTAATGTCCTTTCCGAGCGCGATAATCAGCTTGTCGGGCTTCGGGGCAAAACTTTCGCTTTCGAAAATGTCGCGGCAGTAAACGGTCTGGAGCTTTCTGTTCGGGACTTCCACGCCCACGAGGGACTTTCCGGGAATCGGCGCGAGAATCCGGATTGACTTTGCCTTGAGCGCAAGCGCCAGATCCTCGTGAAGCGAAGCGAACTTCGAAACCTTGATGCCCGGGCCGGGTTCCACCTCGAACCGCGTAATCATCGGCCCCGTCGAAATTCCGAGGACCTTTCCCTTCACCTTGAAGTTTTCGAGCTGTTCCTCGAGCTGCTTGCTGATTTCGTCGAGTTCTTCCGCCGTGTAGTCGGGCTTCTGTTCGGGAGGCTCGGAAAGAATGTCCTCGACCTTCGGAATCACATAGTCGTCATACTGGGTGACGGGAGCGTCGGAAAGTTCCACGGCCGTCGGTTCGGAAGGCTCGGCAGGGGCCTCTTCCGGATTTTCGACGTCCGGATTTTCGGAAGGGAGGTTCGAGAGCGTCGGATTTTCCGCAAGGATTTCCGTCGGAGCGTCCGCATTCAATGCCTCCGCGGCGATTGTTTTTTCCGGTTCGAAACTTTCGGGAAGCGCCTCCGAGGATTCCGTCCGCTCCACAATGCCCTGGATGGAAGGGCGCGTCCGGCGGTTGTTTTCCCAATCGTTCATCTGCTGCACCTGGCGCAAGTGCGCAATTTCGTCGCGCAGCGCGCGGATTTCGAGCGCGCCCAGATGTTTTTCGTTTTCACGCAAGTAGCGTTCCTTTTCCTCGATTTCATGCAGGGCGACATTCGAAGGGTCGCAAGCGTCCACGGAGAGAACCGTTTCCGTCGGATTCAAAACGTTTTCGTTCGAAGAAAAGGCTTCCCCGACAGGCACGGCGGGGAGCGTTCCGGCAAAGGCGCCGACCGGTCCGCGGAAAGGTTTCGCCTTGCCGTTGTAAACCGTGTAGTCGCTGTCCCACTCGGGTTCCTTCGCCTTGAGAGCCTTCGCCCGGGCCTTTTCGAGGGACCGGTCCGCGGGAAGCGTCTTTTCGCGAACGGGAGGTTCTTCCTTCTTTTCTTCAGCGCGGGCCTTCCGCCATTTCGAAATCAGGTCGAAAGGCACTTTTAAAAAGGCGAAGTGCGAAAGGCGCAGCCCAAAGAGCGCCACGCAAACGATAACGAGAAGTACGCACAAAATGGCGAACGGAAAAAGCGCGTTTCCTTCCCCGAAAACAGGCGCAATCAGGCTTTCGGCCATAAAATATCCGAGCCTTCCTCCCGCGGCATAAAGGCTCTCCCTTGCAATCGAAAGACTTCCGGAAAACATCGAACCGAGCGTAAGAATCGCCGGGAAAAGAACGGACAGAACGGAAAATCCGATGCAGACGCGCAAAAACCGCGGAAACTCGCCCGAAAGCAAAAGCCACACGCCCCAGGACGCAATTGCGACCGAAACGACCGTCGCCGAAAACTTTCCGAACACGTAGAGGACGGCGGACGGGACTTCCCCGCCAAAAATCGGCCCGAGCCAGTTTTTTTCGCTGCCGATAAAAGAGACGAGTGAAACAAAAAGGAACACGCCCAAAACCAAAAGAAAGCCGCCCAAAACGCGTTTTCCGCTTTTCGGGGTCTCTCTCGAATTCTTTTTCTTAAAAAGTTTAACCATCGTGAAGACAATATAGCTTAATTGCGAACCCGGAACGGAAAGGATTTTCTATGTTTCCCATAATGAAGCTCAAGCATCCCAAAAAAGTCAAACGCATTCTCGCCGGACTCTTCGCCGGGATTTTTCTCACGCTTCTCATCTTAATTATTCCGGACACAATCGCTACGCGGGCGGAGTACATCTTTTACGACGCGTTTTCGACACAGGCCGCGCTCAAGACGACGGATCGGGCGGAAGACATCGTCATTGTCGATATCGACGAAAACTCGCTATCCAAATACGGTCCCTACAACGAATGGACGCGCGACATCCACGCGAGCGTCGTACAAAGGCTCGAAGACGGCGGCGCCGCCGCCATCGCGTTCGACATTCTCTTTAAAAATGCGGATTTCGGCACCCGGCATGCGGACCGCGCCGAAAAGATGCTCCAAAAGCTTTACCCCGAAAAGAACTGGGTTCCCGACTACGGCAAAATCCGGAATGCCTACGACTCGGACTCCGTCCTGGTGCGGACCGTGGCAAAGAACCCGAACGTCATCGTGTGCGGATCGTTCAATTCGCGGACGGACTACAAGCATCAATCCCAGTGGATGCCCCTCAGCACGAGCCTTCGCGCCGAAGAGGTCGATGCGCGGCCCACGTTCTCGCTTTCGCAGGCATCATCCGCCGAAAGCGTCGAATCCAAGGACCTTCTCGACAACATTTTCCCGGAACTTTCCCACGCCGCCAAAAACTTCGGAATCGTCAACGCGAACCCCGACCCCGACGGCGTCCTCCGAAAAATGCGGATGGTCTTCCGCTTTCCGAACAAGGACATTTGGCCCGAAGCCTCCCAGCGCATCTACCCGACCCTTTCGCTCGTCACCCTGATGCATCTTTTCGGAACCGACCCGGACTCGGTGAAAATCGAAATGGGAAAGTTCATCAACCTCGGAAAGCCTTTTGGCATTTACCGCGACACACAGGGCGTCTTGCGCACGACGTATCCGCAATTTTCCTACCCGATGATCCGCGAAATCTGGCGGCACCGCGAGACGCTTTCAAGGACCTCCGCGCACGATTCCCTGACCGGAAACTTTCTGGAGCTCACGCCGCAAATCCGCATTTTCAAGGATTCGGCCGGTCGCGTTACGCTTTCGACGGACGAAGGCGACCTGGATACGACCGATTCCGAATTGACAGATTTTGACAGACAAATTTTGTCACACTTCAGACTCGACATCGAACGCCTCGAAAACGGAAGCTCCATGTGGCTCTCGGCGGAACTGGACTTTCATTTTAACGAAAGGAAAAAACGCTGGATTCCCAACTACACAATCCTTTCCCAGGACGTTCTCGAAGACCTTCTCGCGTTCGACACGACCGCGGTCGAACGTTTAAGGCCCGGCGAGGAAATTCGCTTCGGAAAGGAAAAACAGATTCCAATCGACAAGGAAGGTTCCTTTCTTCTCAAGTTCAAGAGCCCCTACAACATCCCGGCGGAAGAGCGCACGTTCCAGCACATTTCCTACTATGACGTCGCCGAAGGAAGAATAGACCCGGCTATGTATCAGGGAAAAATCTTCATTCTCGGCAGCGCGGCTCCCGCCATGTTCGACTTTTACGCGGCACCGCACGACGACCACTTCCCCGCCGTTTTAGTCCACGCGACCATTCTCCAGAACGTCCTGACGGACGACCACATCCGCACCTCGTTCCCGAACCCGATAATCTACAGTGTCACGGCCGTTTGCGCCATTCTCATCGGGCTTTTCGCTTCGCAATACTTCGCCATCCTATTTCTCCTTCTCCTTTTCCTCGCAAATATCGTCCTCTCCTATATCTTCTTTGAAAACGGCCTCTACATAGGATGCACGACATATCTCATCGAAAGCGTCCTCGCCTTTTTGGGCTCCTTTTTTGTACGGTTCTATTTCGAAAACAGGGACAAGACTTTCCTAGACAAGTCCTTCAAGCAATATATTTCGGACAAGCTGATAGACCAGATGCTCACCAGCGAAAAGGAGCCCGAGCTGGGCGGCGAAAAAAAGTATCTGACGGCGTTTTTCACGGATGTCCAGAACTTTTCGGCCATGTCCGAGGAAATCGGCGACCCGAAAAGGCTCGTCGATTTGCTGAACGACTACCTGACCGCCATGACGAACATTCTCAAGGACGAAAACCAGGGAACGCTCGACAAATACGAAGGCGACGCGATCATCGCGTTTTTCGGAGCGCCCACGCCCATCGAGCAACAGCGGAAAAAGGCCCTGCAGAGCGCGCTTGCCATGCAAAAGGCCCAAAAAGTTCTCCGCACAAACTGGAAGCTCGGCAAAAACCATCGCGGCGAGAATAGTTTCGATGCTTCCGCCTACCCGGAAGCCGTCTATCGAATGCACACGCGCATCGGCATCAACTCGGGCGAAATTGTCGTCGGGAACATGGGGTCCGAAAGCCGCAAGAACTACACCATCATGGGCGATGCGGTAAACCTCGCCTCGAGACTTGAAAGCATCGGAAAGCTCTACGGCACATACATTCTCGTGAGCGAGGAAACGCTTGCCGGAACGCACGACCCGCTCGACCGAACCGACTACCGGAACCTTTTCATCACACGGGAAATAGACCGCCTGAAAGTCGTCGGCAAAACGGAACCCGTAAAAATCTACGAGCTTCTGGGAGAAGCGTCCGATGCCTCCGCCGGGAGTCTCAACCTCCTTGTTTCGCTTTGGAAAAAGGCCCGGACGTTCTACCTCGCGATGAACTGGGAAAAAGCCATCGAAGTTTTCCGCGAAACGGCCCTTCTCGAACCTCACACGCAAACAAAGGATCCGGGAGCGCGTCCCACGCCCTCCGAAGTTTTCATCAAACGCTGCACGGAATATATTTCGCATCCGCCCGTTCCGCCGGGAGAACGCTGGGACGGCATCTACAAGGCCACTTCGAAATAAAATTTTTGGATGGCCTCGGAAAAAACTTCGGGATTTGGAAGCAGGCTCACGACAATCCAGCCGTCCTCGTCAAAATCGTAAAAGAAGCCGGGATGCACCAAAACCTTTTGGCGTTCGAGAAGCCTTAACGTCAGGCGTTCGTCGTCCTCGCCTTCAAAATGGAGCGCCGCATACCAGCCTCCCGAAACATCCGGAAGGACTTCTTTAGACGGAAAGCGTCCGCGCAAAATTTCCCAGTTTTTCCGGAGCCGCTCAGAGATCCGCTTTTCGTATTCGACGGACCTTTCGAGCATCGGGCGCGCAAGCGCAAACGCCGGGGACGATACGCTCAGATAGGCATCCGACACATATTCGACGGCCGACTTCAGCGCGTTTCCGAGCCTTCCGGGCCTGTAGGCCATCCACCCGAGCTTCAGTTGCGGAGACCCTACCGACTTTGAAAAACCGCCGAGGAAAAAGACGGGCACGTCCCGGGAATCCCACATCCACGGACGCGCAGTCCCGTCACCGATAAAATCCCCAAAGACCTCATCGACCACAATCGAAAGTTCTTCCTTTGCGGCAAACTCCACGGCGGCGTCCCATTCCGCCTTCGAAAGAACGTGACCCGTCGGATTGTGCGGCGAAACGAGCAGGAGAATTTTGGTATTCGGCGGAAACGTGTAGAGCGAATCCGTATCCAGCTTCCACCGGCCGTTTTCGAGGTTCAAAAAATAGGGCGCCGTCTCGAGAAATTCAAGGGACGCGAGGGAATCGAGAAGCGGATACCCCGGAGCGGGCGTAAGAATCCGGTCAAAGGGATTGCAAAGAACCTTGAAAAGTACGGAATAGGCTTCGCTCGTACTCGAAAAGAGCTGGATATCGTCCGGCGAAAAGCTTCCTCCGCGTCGCGCAAAGTATTCCGAGACCGCCTCCCGGGACTTGCGCCATCCGTTCGCATCGGGATTCCAGACCGAGAACCGGGGAATAGCCTCCGGAAGGACCTCCGAAAGATCAAACGGAAGGTTCGCCTTGAGCGGGCTCGAAACGGTCAGGTCCAGAAAGTCCGGAATTTTCGCCTTCAGCGCGGAAAGTTTTGAAAAAAAAGGAGAATCCGAAAGATCCTCCGGGAGTCTTTTCGAAAGGCGCATCAGCGTTTCCTTTTCCGGTTCCATGCGACGAGAAGAACCGAAGCGAGGGCTATTCCCGCGGGAACCGCGACAACGAGAAAAAGAATAATCAGCTTCCTGAATTTTGAAAGGTTCCGGACCTTCGTTTGAAAGTCCAGAACGCCTTGCCGAAAATCCTTAATCCGCGAAACGATGCGCATCGAAAGGCTTTGTTACTTCAGATGGGCGAGAATCCAGCTTTCGAGATCCTCGATCTTCACGTGTTCCTGCTTCATGGAATCGCGCTCGCGGACCGTGACCATTCCCTTGTATTCGGGATTCACGTCGTCGCCTTCGCCGATGGTGTCAAAGTCAACGGTAATGCAGAACGGCGTTCCGAGCTCGTCCTGGCGGCGGTAACGCTTGCCGATGGACTGCGTCTCGTCGTATTCCACGTTGAAGTTCTGGATGAGGTCCTTGTAGAGCTTCTCCGCGACTTCCTTCACCTTGCCCTTCTTCACAAGCGGGAGGATGGCGGCCTTCACCGGGGCGACCTTCGGACTAAAGTGCATCACGACGCGTTCTTCGCCGTTTTCGAGCTTTTCGACATCGTAGGCATCGCACAGAAGAACCAAAAGCAGGCGGTCCACGCCGAGGGACGGTTCCACGACGTAAGGAATGTAACGCTTGTTGTTCACCGCGTCAAAGTATTCCATCTTGACCTTGGATTCCTTCTGGTGCTGCGTCAGGTCAAAGTCGGTGCGGCTTGCGATGCCCCACAGTTCGCCCCAGCCGAACGGGAAGTTGTATTCGATGTCCGAAGTGCCGTTCGAATAGTGCGAAAGTTCTTCCTTCGCGTGTTCGCGGAGACGGAGCTTTTCCTTGTTCACGCCAAGGCCCTCGACAAAGGCGACGCAGAACTTTCGCCAGTAGTCGTACCATTCTTTTTCGGTGCCCGGTTCGCAGAAAAACTCGAGTTCCATCTGCTCGAATTCGCGGGTGCGGAAAATAAAGTTCCCCGGCGTAATTTCGTTGCGGAAAGACTTTCCTATCTGGCCCACGCCAAACGGGATCTTCGGGCGGACGTTGTCCATGATGTTTTTAAAGTTGATGAAGATTCCCTGGGCGGTTTCCGGACGGAGATAGACCTTGTTGCCCGTGCCTTCCAGAACGCCCAGCTGTGTCTGGAACATCAGGTTGAACGCGCGCGGTTCGGTAAAATCCTTTTTGCCGCACTTGGGGCACTCGATTTGGTTGTCGATCATCATCTGGTGAATTTCGGGGAACGTCTTGCCCGCACAGCAGCTCTCGCCGAGCTTTTCTTCGAGAAGCTGGTCCGCACGGAAACGTTCGTGGCAAGCCTTGCAGTCAACGAGCGGATCCGAGAAGTTCGACACGTGGCCCGAGGCCTGCCAGACGCGCGGATTCAGAAGGATGGAGGAATCGAGACCGACGACATCCGGACGGGAAGCGACGAACGTTTTCCACCAGAGGTTCTTGATGTTCCGCTTGAGTTCGACGCCGTAGGGACCGTAATCCCACGTATTCGCAAGGCCGTCGTAAATTTCGGAGCCCGGGAAAATGAAACCGCGTCTCTTGCAAAGGGAAATCAGATCCTTGAGAGCGTTCTGTACAGTCTTTGCCATATAAAGTCCTTTGTGAAATTTTACCGCACAAATATAGCAAGAAAATCAAATGGGATGCATCTCATGCGCCTCATCCGCCCGCCCGGACTTTCGGTCACATCTAAAAATTCAATTTTCAATTTTCTTTACCAAAGCAATTTTTAGAGGTTCCCTTTCCATTTTCCGAAAAATTTTTATTTTAACGACCGTTCATGAAGAAAGCGCTTCCCATTCTGATTTTTGCCCTTTTCGCAAGCGGCTTCGCCTTTCAGGGGCCCCTATCCGAAAGGCTTTTCCCTGCGGACGGGAACCTGCGCACGATTTTCTTCGAAAGGGAATCCTCAAAGGCGCCGGACGAAGAAACGGTCGTTCCCTTTTTGCCCGGCGAAGGTGCCTACGTCGAAGACAGCGAACCGGACGATTTTCTCGACGAAGCATCCTCGCTCGACAATTCGGAAAATTTATCGGAAAAGCCCCTCCGGGCAGTTCCCGAAACCCTCTTTGTCGATATGAAAAAGGCGGCTCTCCCGCTCGAAAGCGGGCGGATTACCTCCCCCTACGGATTTAGGCATTACCGCATCCACAAGGGCATCGACATCGGGCTTGTCCGCGGCGACACGATTCGCGCGGCCTTTGCGGGAAAGGTCTCGCGGGTCCGCTACGAGCGCCGCGGCTATGGCAAATACATCGTTCTCGAACACGCGGAAAACGGTATCACGCGAACGGTCTATGCGCACCTTTCAAAACAAATCGTAAAGGTCGGCGACACGGTTAATGCGGGAGACGTCATCGGGCTTGGCGGAAACACGGGCCGGTCCACGGGACCGCACCTTCATTTTGAAATGCGCACCGGGGACATGCCTTTAGACCCGCAGCTCTTTTTCGATTTTCGAAATCACGCCACGGCAGGCGAAGAAATTCGGCTTTCCAGGCAAATCGTCGAGAGCGACTACGCGGCTCTCCAAAAAGAGGCGAGCAAGCACCGCTACCACAAAATTCGTCCCGGCGACACGCTCGGAAAAATCGCCCGAAAGTATCATACGAGCGTAAAAAGGCTGTGCGCCCTCAACGGCATCAAGCGCAATTCCGTTTTGCGGGTGGGAAGAATTCTCCGCTGCTCGTAAGCAGATAGTCCCGCGCACCGGACCCTTCGGTTTTAGAGGTTCCCTAAAAATATTCCGGAGCGTTCTTTCGGGATTCTTCGATTGGAACGGAAACGGTCGCGCCTTGTTTTTGGATGTTCCCCGCGCGAAGCGCCTCCTGCGAAGACGAAAGCTCCTTCAAAAATTCCGTGCGTTTTTTCGGGTTCATCAAGCGTTCCATCAGGCTTGCGCTTGAACCCGCATCGTGCGAGTAGATGACCGGTGCGTCGGATTCCGGAGCAATCTTCACCGCCGTGTGAATGGCGGAAGCGGCGGCCCCGCCGACCATAATCGGCGTGTGCAGCCCCTCTTCCCGGAACGTCCTTGCCACATGAACCATCTCGTCAAGGCTCGGCGTAATCAGGCCCGAAAGCCCCACCAGGTCGGGCCGGTGCTCGCGGACCGCCGCAACGATTTTTTCGCACGGGACCATCACGCCCAAATCAATCACCTCGTAATTGTTGCAGGCGAGAACCACGCCGACAATGTTCTTTCCGATGTCGTGGACGTCCCCTTTCACCGTCGCGAGGACAATCTTTCCGGATCTCGAACTTTCGCCCGACTTTTTCTTTTCCTGAATATAGGGCAAAAGGACGGCCACGGCCCGTTTCATCACACGGGCGCTCTTCACCACCTGCGGAAGGAACATCTTTCCTTCGCCAAAAAGTTTTCCGACCTCGTTCATGCCGTCCATCAGCGGTCCTTCGATTACGCGAACCGGTTCGTCCATCTTCTGTCTGAGTTCATCCACGTCCGCTTCGATAAATTCGTCGATGCCCTTGACCATCGCATGGACGATTCTCTTTTCGACGGGAAGTTCCCGCCATCGGAGAAGATCCTTGGCGAGACCTCCCGAAAGCTTCCGGTTCTTGACCGTTTCCGCATACGCGAGAAGTTTATCCGTCGCATCGGGATTCCGGTTAAAAATCAGGTTCTCGATTAAAAGGCGCTCTTCTTCGGGAATGTCCTCGTAAACGGGCAAAACGCCCGCATTCACAATCCCGAAATCCATTCCGGCGCGACCCGCATGATACAGAAAACAGGAATGCATGCTTTCGCGGATGGAATTGTTTCCCTTGAAGGCAAAGCTCAAATTGCTCACGCCGCCGACGACGTGCGCAAGCGGCAAATTTTCCCGAATGTAGCGGCACGTTTCGATAAAGGCCTTCGCATAATCCGCGTGTTCCTCCATGCCCGTTCCGATGGTGAGGATGTTCGGGTCGAAAAGAATGTCTTCCGGCGGAAAATCCGCCTGTTCCACAAGGAGCCTGTACATCCGCGTACAGACGTCCCGCTTGCGTTCGAACGTGGTCGCCTGGCCCTTTTCGTCAAACGCCATGCAGACGACCGCAAAGCCGTGGCGGCGAATTTCCCTTGCGCGGGAAAGAAACTTTTCTTCGCCTTCCTTGAGGCTTATCGAATTGACGATACCCTTCCCCTGGACGCATTCCATTCCGGCGAGGAGAACATTCCAGCGCGAGCTGTCTATCATCACGGGGCATTTGGCGACGTTCGGCTCCGACATCAAAAGGTTCAAAAAATGGACCATCGTCCTTTCGGAATCGATCATCCCGTCGTCCAGGTTCACATCGACGACTTGGGCGCCGCTTTCCACCTGGGCTACGCCTATATTCACCGCCTCCGAAAAATTTCCTTCGCGGATCAGGTTCGCAAATTTGCGGGAACCGGCCACGTTCAGCCGCTCGCCGATGTTCACAAAACGGCTTTCCCGCGAAACCTCAAGGCATTCAAGTCCCGAAAGAAGAATGTGCCCGCTTTTTTCGGGTATTTCGCGCGGAGCGCGCCCCGCAAGAATTTTCGCAAAGTGCCGAATGTGATCCGGAGTGGTTCCGCAGCACCCGCCGACAATATTCACGAGCTTTTCGTCCGCATACACGGAAACCCATTTGCCCATCATCTCGGGCGTATCGTCATAGGAACCGAACTGGTTCGGAAGCCCCGCGTTCGGGTGCACCGAAACGCGAAAAGGCGCATCCTGAATATCGCGCAAGTGCGGAATCATGTCCTTTGCGCCCAGTGCGCAATTAAAGCCCAGGCTAAACAGCGGAAAACTCGAAAGCGAATGAAAAAACGCCCGCGCCGTCTGCCCGGAAAGGATTCTCCCCGAAGCGTCCGTAATCGTCCCCGAGACCATAATGGGGAAAAGTTCCCCGCGCTCTTCACAAATTTCCTCGATTGCATACAGGGCGGCCTTCGCGTTCAGCGTATCGAAAACCGTTTCCACAAGGAGAATGTCCGCGCCGCCGTCGAGAAGCCCGTTTACCGCAACACGGTACGATTCGACGAGCTCCCGAAACGTCACCGCGCGAACTGCCGGGTCCGAAACGTCCGGGCTGATGCTCGCCGTCTTGGACGTGGGCCCGATGGAACCCGCCACAAAGCGACGTCTCGGCGAAATTCCCGCCGCGAGTTCCTCTTCCTTCCGCACTTCGACGGCGCGCCGCGCCACTTCCGCGCTCGCCCGCGCCATCTCGTAAGCCGCGTCCGAAAGGCCGTATTCCGATTGGCCAATCGGCGAAGCCCCGAAGGAATCCGTCTCGATAATGTCCGCACCCGCAAGCAAATATTCGTGGTGAATCCATTCGATTTTATCCGGGCACGTGAGCGGAAGCACGTCGTTATCGCCCTTCAGCTCCTTTTTGCAGTCGAGAAAACGCTCGCCGCGAAAATCCTTTTCGGTGAGCTTCAGGCGCTGCACCATCGTCCCGAATCCGCCGTCGAGAATCAAAATGCGCTTTCGGGACTCTTCGAGCAGGGCCCTGTAGGAATCGGAAAGAGGAAGCTTCATCGGTACCTCGCCGTTAAATATGCATAATTTTATATATCCGCATAAATAATAGCAAATATTCCGGAAAGGGAGAAAAAATTTAAATTCCCTGCAACCCCCAAACGCTTCAAGGCATCTAAAAAGCAAATGAACGAAAGCGAAATCGTCAAACGCCTCCGGGAAGGAGACCTCGCCGCACTCAAGGAACTGTGGAACGCAAGTAGCGCGCACGTGCTCAACCTCGCGTTCCGCATTCTTCTTGACCGGGACAAGGCGGAAGACATCCTCATGGACGTCTTTGTGCAAATTCCCGAGGCCATCCGGAGCTTCAAAGGAAAGTCCCGGCTTTCGACATGGCTCTACGCGCTCACCAAGAACGCTTGCCTAATGAAAATCCGCAAGGATCGTATCCATTTAAAAATCGAGACGACCCGCAGCCCGGAAATCGAGGAAAACGCTTTCGGAAAAACGGACCGGACGGACAAGGAGATAGAAAACGAGGAACTTTCCTACGGGCTTTCGATTCTCACGCCGGAACAGCGAAGCCTCCTCTGGCTGAAAGACGCCGAGGGGCTTGACATTCCGACGCTCTCCGAAATTTTCAAGGCGCCGGAAGGAACGCTCAAGGCAAGGCTTTCGCGCGCCCGGACCCAGGTCCGCCAAATTCTCGAAAAGGAGACTCTCTATGCCTAACGAAATCGATTTTTCGAAATCGGCAAAGCTTTCGCCCAAGGCCGAATCCTGGGACAAGGTTCTCCAAAGAATTTCCGAGCGAAGCGAACAGCGCGAAAACGCGCGTCTCCGCCGTTTTTCGGCCCTTTCCGCCGTGGCAAGCGTGATTCTTGTCACAGGAGCGCTTCTCATCGGATACCGCGCCGAATCCGCATCGTCCGCTACAAATATCGCCGACACCGCCTCGTTTGAATCCTTGAGCTGGTACACCTCCCTCGGGGACGGCAAGGCCGTCAGCACCTTTACCACCACGCTCGAAAGCTATTACGCAACAAGGGAATAATTATGGTCACCTCTAAAAATTCAATTTTCAAAAATTTGGTTGCGACACTTCGCGCTGGT
>CAVBPX010000023.1:0-37720 GCA_963597395.1 Eggerthellaceae bacterium
GCCACTTTTCATTCCTGCCATCGCTTGGTCTCACTCAAATTTTCTTAACCAAAGCAATTTTTAGAGGTTCCCTAGAGGTTCTCTAGATTTTTTCAAAAGCCTGTTTCAGGTCGTTTATCAGATCGTCCGCGTTTTCTATACCCACCGAAAGACGGATGAGGTCCGGGCGGATGCCGTTTGCAATGAGCTGCTCGTCGGTCAGCTGGCGGTGCGTGTGGCTTGCCGGGTGCAGAACGCAGGACCGGGCATCGGCGACGTGTGTGACGATGGCGATGAGCTTGAGGGAGTCCATAAAGCGGATGGATTCTTCCCGGCCGCCTTCGATTCCGAAGGCGAGAACGCCGCACGGAATTCCGCCCTTGAACTGTTTTTTGGAAAGTTCGTGGTACTTGTCGGATTCGAGACCGGCGAAGTTTACCCAGGCTACCTTGGGATGGGACTTGAGGAATGTCGCAATCTTCATTGCGTTTTCGCAATGTTTTTTCATGCGGAGGGAGAGAGTTTCCAGTCCGACGTTCAAAAGGAAGGCGTTTGCCGGAGCCTGGATGCTTCCGAAGTCCCGCATAAGCTGTGCCGTCGCTTTGACGATATAGCCCTTCTTTCCGAAAGCCTTGCTGTAGGCAAGTCCGTGGTAGGACGGATCGGGTTCGGTCATGCCGGGGAACTTGTCATGGTGAGCTTCCCAGTCGAAGTTTCCGCTGTCGATGATGGCCCCGCCGACGGTCATCGCATGTCCGTCCATATATTTTGTCGTGGAATGCGTGACGATGTCCGCGCCGAATTCAAACGGGCGGCAGAGAACGGGCGTTGCAAAGGTGTTGTCGATAATGAAGGGGACGCCGTGCTTGTGGGCGATATTTGCAAACTTTTTGATGTCGGTGACGCGGCATGTCGGGTTTGCAATTGTTTCGCCGAAGAAAGCCTTTGTGTTGGGACGGAAGGCCTTGTCGATTTCCTCTTCGCTTGCGTCCGGATCGACGAACGTGCATTCGATGCCGAGCTTTTTCATAGTGACGGCGAAGAGGTTGTAGGTGCCGCCGTAGATGGCGGAAGAGCTTACAAAGTGGTCGCCCGATTCGCAAATGTTGAAGATGGCGAAGAAGTTGGCGGACTGTCCGGAGCTGGTGAGCATGCCGGCGACTCCACCTTCGAGTTCCGTGATTTTTTGGGCCACGGCGTCGTTTGTTGGGTTTTGGAGGCGCGTGTAGAAGTAGCCGTCCGCCTTGAGGTCGAAGAGGTCCGCCATTTGGGCGCTGGTGTCGTATTTGAACGTGGTGCTCTGGTAGATGGGAAGAATGCGCGGTTCGCCTTTTTTGGGTGTCCATCCCGCCTGGACACAGAGTGTTTCGCTGTCAAGCTGTTTCATCGGAATTCCTTTTGCGTAAATGTGAATTTATGCAAAAACTAGATATTTTTTTTCAAACGGGCAAATTTTGAGGCCCGGTTCGCGTGAAATCAGGATTTTTTCTTCTTTCCGCGGCTCATCCAGCTGAGGACGAGATTTTGCCATACGACGTAGAAGGTCGGGCAGAGCGCGGCGACAGGTCCGGCGTAGAGCTGGGCTATCCAGATGACGAGCATCGTGTTTTTTTGTCCCATGCTTTGCGAGCCTTCGATGGGGTGGGACTTTCGCTCGCAGAACCATCCGAGGAAGAAGAGGAGAAGGCACAGGACGAGCGAGAGAATTGCCGTCGCCTGGAAGTCCCCGTCCTGCCACAGTTTTTTGACGCCCAATGCGCGGACGTCGTAGCTTGCCTTGGAAAGGAGAATAAATACGTTGAAAACCCAGATGAACATCGTGTATTTTTGAAATTTTTCGAGCTTGTCGGCGACTTCCGGGTAAAAGCTCCGGAGGCCGAGCGCAATGGCTATCGGAATGGTGATGATGGGCTGGATGGAATTGAAGATGGCCTTTGAAAGGCCTACGAAGTCGAGGTGTTCCATGCCGGCGGGCGGCGGACAGAAGTATCCGAAGATGAGCGGAATGGAGAAGCACGCGATGACGCTTCCGACGAGGAAAATTTTAAGCGCGAGAATCGGGTTTCCGCCGAGGAGCTTCGCCATGACGGGGGCGGCATTTGCCGGTGGACAGAGGCAGATGAGCATGCCGCCGAGGACAATCGCGCGGGGAAGTCCAAAGAGCTTTTCGAGTCCGAGGAGCACGGCGCAAAGGAAAATGCCCGAGACGAGGGCCCGGATTTCGATTTTGAAGGTATAGCCGTGTTCTTGCGGGGGAACCTTTGAAATGAACGTGAGAGCCATCATCAGTCCGATACAGAAGGGCATCATCGGGGAAATAACGTGCGCCTCGGGCAGTAAAATTCCCAAAAGGATTGCAAGAGGCATCAAAACGGACCGCAGTTTCGTCATAGCGGGACGAAAGTTAGTAAATTGGGGCGGTAAAATGTTGCTCTCCAGATACAAGGACATCCCGAACGCCTCGCTTACGGCAAAGAAGAAGTCGTCGAACCCGATGCTTTTTCTGGTCGAGGGCTATGTTTTTTTGATTGTTCTCGGGACCGTTCTTCTGAAATGCCCGTTTTCGCTTTCGAAGGAGCTTTCCCTGGTCGATGCGTTTTTTACGGCGACGTCCGCGGTCTGCGTGACGGGACTTTCCGTGATAGACATTGGCGGAACCTTTACGTCCGCGGGACTTTGGATCATTGCCCTCCTCATTCAAATCGGCGGTCTCGGCATTATGACATTTTCGACGTCCATTCTCCTTCTTTCGGGAATGCGGCCGGGCTTTAACCAGCAGGCGATATTCAAGTCGGGATTTACGACGGAGGGAAATGTCGATCCGAAGAAAATTCTTGCGGCGGTGCTCCCTTTTACGGTGGTGCTCGAAGGGCTCGGTACGGCGGCGTTTTTTACCCAGTTCGACAATCTTCCGCTTTCGGACCGCATTCTCTATTCCTTTTTTCACGCCGTGAGCGCTTTTTGCAATGCGGGATTTTCGCCGTTTGCGGATTCGCTCATGTCCTTTCGTCTGAATCCGGTCGTCTGCCTTGTCGTGATGTTCCTTGTGCTTTCGGGAAGCATCGGCTTTTTGGCGATGGCGGAGGTGCGGAATATTTTCAACTTTAGCACCCGCACGATTCAGAAGGTTTCGCTGCACACGAAAATCGCTCTGCTAGCGACTCTTTTTATTGTCGCTGTGGAAATGCTGAGTGTCCTTGTAATTGAGTGGAACGGAGCCTTTGCGGGCGAGAGCTTTTTTGGAAAACTTCTTTCGGCGGGGTTTGTGTCGGTCGCTTCGCGGACGGCGGGGTTCAATACGGTGGATCCTTTGACTTTCCGGGAAACGAGCATGATTATTGTGATTATTGCGATGTTTATCGGGGCGTCTCCGGGAAGCTGCGGAGGCGGACTCAAGACGACGACGGCAGCGGTGATTGCAATTCTCGGGTTTAACAGGCTGCTTGGACGGGAACGGACGCAGGTGATGGGACGGACCATTCCGGAAGAAACGGTCGATAAGGCGGTGCGGATTTTTATCGTGTATGTGGTTCTTGCGCTTGTGGGGACGCTTGTGCTTTTGCTTACCGAGTTTCCCGGCGGCGCCTTCGGAAGCTCCAATTCGCATTTTTTGGGAGTTTTCTTTGAAGTGGTGAGCGCGCTTTCGACGTGCGGACTTTCGCTCGGGCTTTCGGCGGAACTTTCCGATTTCGGGAGAATCTTTATTTGTATCTTTATGTTTGTCGGTCGTATGGGCGCCCTGTTTTTGATTTCCGCGGTCGTGAAGAAGAAGGAAGGCGGGGCATGGTATGCGGAAGAAGACATTATGGTGGGTTAAGGAATGGCCAAAAAACAGTTCATCATTATAGGGCTCGGCAACACGGGCATTTTTCTTGCGAATCATCTGACAAGTCTCGGGTGCGAAGTGCTTGCGGTCGATAATACGCCGGAGAAGGTGCAGGACATTACGCCGAACGTTTCGCAGGCGGTTGTGGCCGATTCGACGCGAAAGCAGCAACTCGCGGCGCTTCCCGTTTTGAAGGTCGATGCGGTCATCTGTTGTATCGGGGCGAACATCGAAACGTCCCTGCTCACGATTTTGAACCTGAAGGAACTGGGCGTAAAGAACATCATCGCGAAAAGTTCGAGTTCCCAGCACACGTCCATTCTCGAACGCTTCGGGGTGTCGGACATCTTCCAGCCGGAGCGGGACATGGCCATATCCCTTGCTGAAAAGCTCACTCATCCGAACATGCTCGACCGCCTCCCGTTCCTCGACGGCTACTCGATCGTCGAAATCGTGTGTCCGAACAGGTTCCGCGGAAAAACTCTCAAGGAACTTTCGCTCACGTCGAAGTACGGCATCCAGATTATCGCCATCCGCGATCCGCTGAAGCCGAAGGCCCTGATAGGGAACCTCGCCGATCACGAACTGAAGGAAAACGATATTCTTTTTATCCTCGGGCCGAACGAAGTTCTCGAGGAACTTCAGAACTAGAAAAATTTTTTGCCCGAGAGGGTCTATTTTATTTAGTTTGAGTGTATGCAGGAATCGCTCAGACTTATTTCCATTTCCATTCGGAATCTCCGCTCTATCCGGGACGAGACGTTTCCGCTGAGCGATTTTACGGCTCTCATCGGATACAATAACGCCGGAAAGACGAACATTCTGATGGGAATCCGCTGGCTTCTTTTTAGGTCTTCGCTCGACAATTCCTATTTTGACAATCCGAACGAACCCGTGGAAGTGGAAGGTCTTTTTGGCGGCATTACGGAATCGGTCCTTTCGAAGCTCGGGCCCGAAGGCGCCAAGGAACTGCAGCCGTTTTTGAAGAACGGGAAGATGCGCGTCCAGAGGTTTCAGAAGCTTCCGGGAGAGAGCGTTTCGAGCGTCGAGCTTTGGGCGCTCGATTGGTCGGGTGCGGACGGCAAGGGCGAATGGGTAAAGGTTTCGGCCGAGTTCGAAAGCGCCTTTTCGCAGGTTTTTCCGCCGCCGCTTCAAATTTGGGATTTTGAGGGCGACAAGGCCTTTGCAAAGCTTCTCGACGAAATTTTCCGTCCGCTGGAAAGGCGGCTCGGCAAGGAATTCAACGAGCTGATTCAGAAGTTTACCGACCTGCTTTCTTCCGCTAGCGATTCCCGGGCCGAGGAACTGGAACTTTTTGAGCGCGGCATCAACCAGAAGCTCCGTCCGCTGTTTCCGTCGGTGAACGTTCATCTGGATATTCCTTCGCCGACGCTTCACACGTTCCTTTCGACGGCCAACCTGAACGTTTTTGACGAGGACGACGGTTTTGAGCGGGACATTCGGGCGATGGGAGCGGGGTCGAAGCGCGCCATCCAGATGGCCCTTATCCGCTATCTGGACGAGGTCAAGAAGCATCATCACAACCATTACCTGAACCGGACGCTTTTGCTGATTGATTCGCCCGAGCTGTATTTGCATCCGCAGGCGGTGGAACTTGTTCGCGTCGCACTGAAGAACCTTTCCCGCGAAGGATACCAGGTGGTGTTTGCGACGCATTCGGCGCAAATGGTGACGAGCGAGGACGTGAGCACTTCGCTTTTAATCCGAAAGAACAAGATTCGCGGAACCTTTATGCGCCGTCGGATGGAAGATGCCGTTCATTCGGTGATTGCGGACGCGCAGGCGCAGCTGCAAATGCTCTTTTCCCTTTCGAATTCCAACGAGCTCCTGTTTGCGGACTACGTTCTTTTGACGGAAGGCAAAACGGAATGGCGCGTGTTGCCGACGCTTTTTGAAAAGATGACGGGGCTTTCGTTTGCGCTTATCCGGTGCGCCCTCGTGCATCAGGGAGGCGTGAGCAATACGCGCAAAAGCATGCAGGTCCTTTCCGCAATGGATCTTCCCGTCCGCGCAATAGTTGATTTGGATTACGCATTTAACAATGCCCAGCAGGACGGATTCCTTGCGAAGGATGATCCCGATATCGAATTTTGCAAGTCGCTTTTCCGGGAGCTTGCGCTGCAGGAACATTTGCGTCTTGTCCACGGAATTCCGGTGAGCAAGAAGTCCCGGGTGACGGCGAGCGAGGCCTATGTGTTGATGGCGGCGATGCCCGAAGCGCGCGAGCCTTTGCACCGCATACATGAAAAGCTTTCCTCCGTCGGCATTTGGGTGTGGGAACGCGGAGCGATAGAACAGCACTTGGGACTGGAAGGGAAAAATGAACGTTCCTGGCATCAGTTTGTGGAACGCGTCCATCACGACGACCCGAAGCATTTTTTGCCCGAATACGAGGATATTCGCCGGCTGTGCGACTGGATTATTGCCGGTTCGCACGATGCGGAATCCTAAAATTTTGCAGTGATTGTACACAAAATAAGCGAAGGCGGAGCCTTCGCTTACGGTTATTATGATGAAGCGAACTTTAGGACTGCTCGTCCACCAAGCGGAGCGGCATCAGGAGGAACATGCTGTTGATGTCGGAACCGACCGGTTCGATGATGCACGCGCTGACGGGACCGTTCATTTTGAACACGACTTCGTCGCTCTGGCACAACTTGAGAACTTCGAGGAGGAAGCTTCCGTTGAATCCGATGCTGAAGACGCCCTCGCCTTCGTGGGTGACGGAAATGGCTTCGGTCGAGTCTCCGCCGACGGAGGAATCGTTTGCGGAAAGCTCCATCTGGTTGCCGTCAATTTGGAAGCGGATAAGCTTGGTGCGGGCGTTCGCCATGGAGATGACCGTCGTAATCTTGTTGAAAAGGTCGGTGCGGTTTACCTGGACGTTGCGGTCGAACCTTGTGGGAATGACCGATTCGTATTTGGGATACGGCCCTTCGATGAGCTTGGAAATGATTTGCACGCCTTCGCTTGCGAAGAGAATGTAGGTGTCGGAAATCCGGACCTCGATGGTGGCTTCGTCCGGGACGCTCTTGAGCGCATACTGGATGGCTTTGGGCGGGACGATGACGCCCTTTTCGAGCGAGGAGTTTTCGAGGTCGATGAAGGACTTGCCCAAACGGTGTCCGTCGGTTGCGACCATGATGAGTTTTCCGTCCTTGGATTCGACGAAGACGCCGTTGAGGCTCATTCGGGTCTGGTCCGCGGAAACGGCAAAGATGGTCTTGCCGGCGAGGAATTCGAGTTCGCTCTTGCCCAGCTGGAACGAACCGCCGTCCGTGACGTCCGGAAGCGGCGGAAAATCGCTTTCGTCAAAGCCCGTAATGGAAGCTTTGCCGCGGGCGCTCCAGCGCACGGTAACTAGATAATCGACCGCTTCGATGGAGATGTTTTCGATCTTCGGGTCGATGAGGCTTTTGACTAAGTCAAGGAGCTTGCGCGCATTGATGATAACGGCTCCGTCGGATTCTCCCTGGACTTCGATCTTTACACGGATTCCGAGGTCGAGGTCCGTTGCGCGGATTTCAAGGACGTTCCCTTCGAGCCTAAAGGCGAAGTTCTGCAGAACCTGAATGGTCGCCTTGGTGGGAATGGCGCTGAAAACCATGTTCAGCGAGGAGAGAAGCTTTGCTTTTTCGATTTGAAATTTCATCGGGATTCCTGCCTAGTTCCGCGCCATGACAAAGGCGACCCATGCGACGACGACGATGGCCGCGAGGATGACGACTGTAGCCGAGCTCATGCGGCTTTTCTTTTTGGGCGTAAAGTTCTTTGCGTTGTGCATCGCCTTTCGACGTTCGCTACGGCTCATAAAAAATCTCCATTGTTTTTCTCTCTAAAAACTATATTATTTTGTGCTTGAAAAGGAAATGACCCATGGCAGAAACAGTCCTTAATCGAATAAAACTCGGTGCGCTGAATTGCGCTTCGACCGTCCTTAACCGGATGAACGTCGCAACGGAAGAGTCGAGGCTCAAGGCAAAGTACGAGGCTCTTGGCCGTCGGCTTTTGCCCGCTCTCGAAAACCAGGCGCTCGATACGCTGCAGAACGATCCGGAGGTCGTCGAACTCGTCGGGTCGATTTCCGAAATCCGCACACGAATAAGCGCGATGAAAAAGCGGGCCTGTAAAAAGGGCGCGTCCCGTTGAAAAAACTGAACCTGCATCTCTTTTCCGAAGAAACGGGAAAGTCGAAGTCATCCCGGATTTCGCTTTTGAAACCCATCCTATGGACCGTCGGAGCGGTCGTCGCCGTCTTCGGGTTCCTTCTGTTTTCGCCGTTTGAAATTGTTTGCAAACTAACAGACGGAACGCTCTCCGGTCTGCGAGAACAGAACCTTGAAATCCGCGAGAACATGCAAAAGCTCAAACAGAATAACGACAGCGCCGAGCACTATCTTTTGCGTACCGAGGCCTTTCAGGACAGCATCTATCGGGTCGGCGGAATTTCCTTTGGCGTGGACGCTTCGGATTCCTCGGCGAGAAAGGAGCGTACCGAGGCCCTGTTCCAGACGTATCGGACCTATTCCGTCTTTCGCGATTCGCTGCTCGCTTCGCCCTTGCTTGCGGAGTCCATTCCCGTTTTGCACCCCCTGAAGCGTCCGCACGCCATTACAAACCGTTTCGGCATGCTCTTTGACCATTTTACGGACCAGGAGCTTCCGCACCGCGGCGTGGATTTTTTTGCCGAGGAAGGAGACACGGTGATGGCGACCGGGGCGGGAACCGTCGTGGAAGTCCGCTCTCACCGCGGGTTCGGCCTTACGGTCAAGATTCAGCACACGAAAAGCATTCGCACCTTTTACGCGCATCTCGAAAAGGCCTTTGTGAAGCAGGGGCAGACCGTAAAACGCGGAATGCCGATTGCGACGGCAGGGCGTTCCGGACGCTCGGCGGGAAGCGGAATCCATTACGAAATTCGACTGGACGGCGAGGCGGTAAACCCCGAAGACTATTTCATTGTTCCCTAGGATGCCTTATGGACGCAAGACCTTTTGAACAGAACGTGATTGCGATGGTTTGGGATTTTGACAAGACGCTCATCAGCGGCTATATGCAGGATCCGCTTTTCAGGCGCTTTCGGATTGACGGGAAAAAGTTTTGGGACGAAGTCAACGCGCTCCCTGAATTTTACCGTGCGGCGGGCGTCCACGTAAACAGCGACACGGTCTATCTCAACCACATTCTGACGTATGTAAAGTCCGGGCTTATGAAAGGGCTCTCGAACCGGGTCCTTCGGGAGTGCGGCAAGGAACTCGAATTTTATCCCGGGCTTCCGGAATTTTTCCCGAAGATAAGGGAGCTTGTGGAGTCGAACGGAAAATACGGTTCGGCGGGAATCCGGCTTGAGCATTACGTTGTGAGTACGGGATTTGCGGAAACCATTCGCGGAAGTGCCGTCGCACCTTTCCTCGACGGAATCTTCGGGTGCGAATTTGTGGAGGTCCCGGCGGCGCCGGGATTTCTGGACGCGGAAACAGCTCCGGTCGATGGGGAAATTTCCCAGGTGGCGATCGCGCTCGACAACACGTCCAAGACGCGCTACCTGTTTGAAATCAACAAGGGTTCGAACCGGTTTCCGGATACGATTGACGTCAATTCGAAGATCGATCGGAAGAACCGGAGAATTCCTTTTGAGAACATGATTTACATTGCCGACGGGCCTTCGGACGTCCCCGCGTTCAGCATTTTGAACCAGTCGGGCGGGACGACATATGCGATTTATCCGTCCGGGGATCGCCGTGCGATGCGCCAGGTCGACAGCCTTCGCCGTGACGGTCGAATACAGATGTTCGGGGAGGCGGACTACCGCGAAAATTCGATGACCTGGATGTGGCTTTCGGAACAGGTCGCACGGATTGCGGACGGTATCGTTTTGCGGCAAAAGCAAAACATCCGGAACAGCGCATCGATTCCGCCGAGGCATCTAACCGGCCGGTCCGAGGATTTCTAACATTTATTTTCGAAAAAACGCGGGCATTTCCTGCGAAAAAGGATTTAACAAGGCGAAGATTCCCATGGCAGAATTCCCTCTGAAAAAAGACAATCTGGTAATTGAAAACATCCGCCCCTCCGTCGATGCGAACCGTTTTGCCATCAAACGCGAACCGGGCGACGTCGTGAAGGTTACCGCCGACATTTTCCGTCACAGCCACGAGAAGTACGAGGCCGCCATCTTTTACAAGCGCCGCTCCGAGAGCCGCTTCCGCAAGGCTCCGATGCACTTTGTCGATAACGACATGTGGGCAGGCGAATTTACCGTGAACAGCATCGGGTATTACGACTACAAGATTTGCGCGTGGACGGTCGCCCCCAAGGACGTTCCGACCGAATCCCCCCTGATGGAACTTCGGGTCGATCCGGTTTACGCCCGCACGGGGACCTGGTACGAAATGTGGCCCAAAAGCCAGGGCAAGGATCCAAAGAAAAGCGCGACGTTCAAGGACTGCGAAAGCCGCCTCGACTACATTGCCGAAATGGGCTTCGACACGGTCTATCTCGTTCCCATCCATCCGATAGGCATTACCAACCGCAAGGGCGCAAACAACGCACTTCACGCCAAAACGGACAAAAAGGGAAACCCGCTCGAACCGGGCTGCCCGTATGCCGTCGGAAACAAGTTCGGTGGACATTTTGCCGTTGACCCCGAGCTTGGCACGATGAAGGACTTTGAACATTTCGCGAAGACGGCCCGCGCAAAGGGTCTTCGCCTCGCGCTCGACATCGCGCTCAACTGCAGCCCGGACCATCCCTATGCGAAAAAACATCCGGAATGGTTTTACCACGAACCGGACGGTTCCATCAAATTTGCCGAGAATCCCCCGAAAAAATACGAGGACATTTACCCGTTCGACTATTACAACAAGAATTTCAAGGCCCTCTGGAAAGAGATTCGCGACATCATCCTCTTTTGGGCCGACAAGGGAATCGAAATCTTCCGCATTGACAATCCGCATACGAAGCCTTTCCCCTTCTGGGAATGGCTCATCCGCGAAATCAAGGAAGAGCGCCCCGAACTCGTTTTCCTCGCCGAGGCCTTTACGCGTCCCAAGATGATGCACCGCCTCGCCAAGGAAGGCTTTGACATGAGCTACACCTATTTTGCCTGGCGCGAAGCGAAGTGGGAATTCGAGGAATATTTCAAGGAACTGACCCAGAGCGACGCCAAGGAATACATGCGCGGAATCCTCTTTCCGACGACTCCGGACATTTTCCCGAAATACCTGGCAAACCAGGGCCCGGCGCAGTTCAAGCAGCGGTATTTTCTCGCGGGGACGCTTTCGAGCCTTACGGGAATGTATAACGGCTACGAGCTTTGCGAGAACATCCCGTCGCCCGTAAAGGAAGAACTCTGGGACAGCGAAAAGTATCAGTACAAGGTGCACTACTGGGATTCTCCCATAAACATTCGGGATTTTGTCCGCCGCGTGAACACGGCAAAGCTCGACCATCCCGCGATGCAGGAATACGATAACCTGGAATTCCACTATGCGGACAATTCCAACCTGATGGTTTATTCCAAGAAGAAGGACGACGACGTGATCCTTTGCGTGGCGAATATGGACATGCACAACGCCCAGGAAGGGACCATTGCGCTCAATATGTCAAAGCTCGGGCTTGCCGAGGACGCGTTCTTCTTTGTGAAGGACCTGATTACCGACGAGTCCTACGTGTGGCACGGTTCCCGGAACTTTGTGCGGCTCGATCCGAACAAGGCGCCCGGTCATCTGCTCGTCGTAAAAAAGCTTTAGGTCACCACTAAATAGAAGTGACCTTTAAAAAGTTCGCAACCGGCGAGGCGTTTTAAGCATCTAACGTTTGTAGGTTGCCATGAACAGTCCAATTCTTTCCATCCGTCATTTGCGTCGCGAATTCAAAATGGGCGACGAAACGGTGCATGCCCTCCGCGGCGTAAGCTTTGACGTGCATCCGGGCGAGTTCGTCACCATCATGGGAACGAGCGGTTCCGGCAAAAGCACGATGCTCAACATTTTGGGTTGCATGGACAAGCCGACGTCCGGCGAATATATTCTCGACGGCGAACACATCGAAAAGATGAAGTCCGATGCGTTGGCGAAGATTCGCAGCCACAAGCTCGGATTTGTTTTTCAGAGCTACAATCTGCTCGCCCGGACGAGCGCAATCGAAAACGTCGAACTACCCCTTTTGTACAATTCGAAAGTCTCCGCGGAAGAACGTCGGGAACGTGCGCTCAAGGCACTTGAACGGGTCGGTCTCCAAGGACGCTTGAACCATTTGCCGAACCAGCTTTCGGGTGGGCAGCAACAGCGCGTCGCCATTGCGCGGGCCCTTGTGAACGACCCGGTGATTATCCTTGCCGACGAGGCGACGGGAAACCTCGACACCCGAACCAGCTATGAAATCATGGAAATTTTCCAGGAGCTGAATTCCCGCGGAAAGACCATCGTCTTTGTGACGCACGAACCGGACATTGCGACGTTTTCTTCGCGGACGATTCTTCTTCGCGACGGGCAAATCAAGCGCGATACGCCAAACGAAAACATCCAGAACGCGCACGAGGCCTTTTTGGCGCTTCCGCCGCCCGAAACCTTTGACGACGAGGCCGCATCATGAGCCCGCTTACCCTTTTTAAGATTGCGTTCCGCGCGCTGCTCCGAAATCGGATGCGGACGTTTCTCTCCGTGCTCGGTATCGTCATTGGCGTTGCCGCGGTCATTACGATGGTCGCGATGGGCGAAGGTTCCAAGCAGTCCATCAAACAGAAAATTACGGCGATGGGAACGAACGCGATTACGATTATGCCGAACGTTTCGCGGAAAGGCGGCGTGCAGCTCGATGCGAGTTCCTCGACGCAGACGCTCGAAGAGGCGGATGTTTTTGCCTTGCGTGAAAAGGCGCATTATATCAACGGCGTTTCGCCGGTCGTTACGGCGTCGGGCCAGGCGATTGTCGGCAATAAGAACGAGGCGGTTTCCCTCACGGGCGTAAGCTCGGACTATCTCAAAATCCGAAACTACGAAATTGACAAGGGCGTCATGTTTGACGACGAGGCGGACCGAATGTCAAAGGTTTGCGTCATCGGGCAGACGGTCATCACGACGCTTTTCCCGGACACGGACCCAATAGGAAAAACGCTCCGCTACAAGAACATTCCGCTCAAGGTCATCGGAACGCTCAAGGCAAAAGGTACGAGCGATTTCGGGCAGGACCAGGACGAGGTGATTCTCACTCCCTACCAGACGGTGATGAAGCGCTTTAACGCGACGACGGACATTCGGACGATTTACGCAAATTCCATCGGTGAAGGCTATGCGAGCATGGCGAGCGAGGAAATTCTCCAGATTCTCAAGGAACGCCGTTCGTGGAAAGGCGAGACGGAACCGTTCCGCGTCCGCACCCAGGAAGAGATGATCGAGATGATTACGAGTACTTCGGACCTGCTTTCCCTGGTTCTTACGGCGATTGCGGGGATAAGCCTACTCGTCGGCGGCATCGGCATTATGAACATCATGTATGTTTCGGTGACGGAGCGCACGCGGGAAATTGGGCTTCGGATGGCCATCGGGGCGCGCGGGCGCGATGTGCTGCTGCAGTTCCTTTTTGAGTCGGTGATGATAAGCCTTCTCGGAGGCCTTGTCGGAATCCTTTTAGGCGTTGTCGCTTCGACCGTTGTCAAGTCCATTTTGAATTGGCCGATGAGCATTACCGTTTCGAGCGTCGTCGCGAGCTTTGGCGTGTGCTTTGCCACGGGCGTTTTCTTCGGCTGGTATCCGGCGAGAAAAGCCTCTAGGCTTGACCCCATCGAAGCGTTGCGGTTTGAATAGACGGTTGGGGGAATGGTAGCTTTTTAGCCCATCCTGCTTTCCTCTAAAAATTTAAATCCTATATTATGGGCAATCAGAGGTTTACTTTATGGAACTCACGCCGCTCGACATCCGCAACCAGACTTTTCACACAAAGCGCTTTGGAGGCTTTGACCCCGAAGAGGTGAAGGCGTTTTTGGAAACTTCCGCCAAGTCGTTCGAGGAAATGGGACGGAAGCGCACCGAGCTGACGGAGCGTCTGAAAATAGCCGAAGAGCGCGTCAACTACTACAAGCAAATCGAAAAGACCATTCAGGATGCCGCCGTGACAATGCAGCGCACGATGGACGAAATCAAGCGAAACGCCGAAAAGGAAGGCGAGCTGATTATTGCCGAGGCGAAAACGCGGGCACAACGCGAAGTCGAAAACACGAAGCGCGAAGCGGAATCGCTTCGGACTGAAATCGAGCAATTGAAGCAACTCCGCACAAACTATTTTATCCGCATCCGTGCGATGGTCAAGAGCCAGTCGGATCTTCTCGCCGCAATGGAAAGGGAACAGGCTCCGGAACCGTCCGCATCGGAACAGAATCCGATTGTCCTCTGAGCGATGAAAATTCTGGTCAAGGTTCATGCCCGGAGCCGCCGCGAGGGGGTCGTTTTGCAGCCAGACGGTTCTTACAAGGTGGACGTCAAGGCGCCTCCCGTCGAAGGCAAGGCGAACGAGGCCGTGTGCGAGGCCATTGCCGAATTTTTTAGGAAGCCCAAAAGTTCGGTCCGCGTCGTCTGCGGTGCGACGAACAGCCGAAAAGTTGTCGAGGTGGACTAGTTTTTACTTGGCGGGGCAGGCGGTTCGGTTGACAAATGCGCCCGAATCGACGCTCAGAATTTGGACGCTCGCGTTGGCGCCCTTTTCAAAGCGGACTTTGCCGTAAACGCCTTCGAACGTTTTTTGGGCGTGAATCTTTCCGACCAGGTTCGTTTCACCGGAAGCGAGCAGCGAAAACACGATGTCCGCTGCGCTGTAGGAAAGACCGCTGACCTTGTCCGCCTTGGGGTCTTCGTTCCACTTGGACTTGTAGGCCGACTGGAAGCTTTCGAACGAGCTGCTTGAATCTTCGCCGGCGAAGGAAACGCTAAAGTAGGAGCCTTCGACGAGCTTCTTGCCTTCGCCTATCAGGTCTTCGCCATACCAGCCCGAGGTGCCAAGGAGCGTTCCGTCGAGCTTGTGGAAGGCGACCTGCCGTGCGATGAGGCCCGCATCCGAGGGGCTTGAACTCGGAATGAAAATGCCCGGAATCGCAAAAACGGAATCCTGCAAAAAGGAGCGCTTTTCCTTGGCGTTGATGGCGTTCAAATCCTTTGCGCCACGGGCGATGTTCTTTTTGTGGAGCAGCTGGTCGAATCGGATGGCGCGGAGTTTGCGGAATTCCGTCGTATAGTCGGGATGCCCTTCTTCGAATTCCTGCACGGCGACAATGGACGCTCCGCGGCTTTCGGCCGCCTTTTTGAAGCTTTGCGTCATGGCGGCTCCAAAGTCCCCGATGGGAGAGAGAATGGCGAATTCGCGGATTCCGAGGCATTCGACCGAATAGTTCGCAATGCCCGCTGCGAGATTGTCCATGCTGACGTTCACCTGGAAGATGTTCGGGCCCATGCGAGAAATTCCGGCGTCCGTGGCCGTCGGGGTGAGCATCGGAATTTCGGGGTGCGTCGAACCGAGCCATGCGGCGACCGCTGCGGAAGGTGCGCTCATAATGGGACCGACGATGGCAATTACGCTGTCTTGCGCCACGACCTGTTTTGCCCGGCGGAGAGCCTCGACCGCATCGGCGCGGGTATCCGCCGCGCGGAGGTTCACCTTGCCCGAAAGCCCGGACTTTTCAAAGGCGAGCTTCACGCCCTTGAGAGCGTCCTGCCCGAATTCCGCAAAGGTTCCGGAAAGCGGTGCGAGCACGAGCACGGTCGGAACGGAAGCCTTGCCGTCGAGGGCGGAAAGCGCTTCGGTCGCTTGTGCCACGCGGGATTCGTCTTCCTTCGCCGCGATGACCTTCTTATACCAGTAGCGCGCGGCCTTGAAGTTCTTCTGGCTCGAGAGTTCCTTGCCGAGGCGCATCCAGGTCGCATTCGCAACGGTGCGGTTTGTGCCGGCCCGGTCCGCAATGGACGTGAGGTCCGCGACCTTCAGACGGGAATCTTCCGAAATGGTCTTGACGAGGAGGTTCTTTGCGCTTTCGAGCGTTTCCTTGTCCTTGCCGTAGGAGAGCACGTTCAAAAGGGAACCGATTGCCGCTGCGGGATCCGTCCTGAGGAGGTTCTCGGCGACGAGCTTTTCCATGCCGGCTCGGTACGGGCTTCCGGAGTAGTATTCGAGGAAGCGGGCTGCAAGCATGTTCAGGGATGCCGTGTCGCCCGCGTTTGCGAGGCATTTGGCGGCTTCTTCGGCGAGTTTCGCGCCTTCGGGCGTGAGGACCTTTTTATCGACGACGGGTTTTGCCGCGGTGATCCCCTTGGAAAAACAGGCGTTCTCTTCGGCGGCGCTTACGTTTCCAAATGCGACAAAAAGGGCTGCAAGCGTCAAGAATTTCAAATGTCCTAGCATGGATTCTCCGTCAGGCTTCTTCGGATTTGGCTTCCTGGATGACGATGTGCTCTTTCCGGATGTTCTTTTGCATGTTCTCGGTGAGCTTCGCCCAATCGACGACATCGACCCGGAACGGCAGCGCCTTGTCGGCGAAGGCCTTTTCGACGACGAGCATCTCTTCGACGGGGATGGGCTTTTCGGAAATGACGACAACGTTCAGGGCGGAGTCCGGCGTCAAATCGACCCCCGTCACTCTCGGACCGTAGGCATCCACCTCCAGTCCGTCAAAGTGGGCGCTCAAAATGCGCTGGACTGCTTCCAGCTGATCTTTTTCCAGGCAAAGTTGCATAATGCCCAAATATAGAAAATCGTTTTGGAATCACGGCTTTTACGCTTGAGGATGCCGAAAAGGCGAAAACGTCCGTTTTATCACTTAAAAACGGCGATTTATCCAATTCACCCTCAAAAATTTTGTAAAAAAAGCCATTTTTAATTCCGTATGAGAGCACTTTCCTGTATTTTTCTGATTTTTTCGCTGTCCGTGTCGGTGTGGGCGGGCGAAGGTCGGGGAAACGCTCTCTCGAGCGCCTCGTCTGCGGACGTCGATTCTTCCGAATTTTACAAGCCGAGGACTCCCAAGGGAAAGCGCCTGCCGGTGATAATCCCGTTTGCGGAGATCGTTTTTCAGGACGCCTTCGTGTGGTCGTGGGATCGCTTTGTGCTCGATAAGAACTATGCGCGGATAGGGATGTCGGTCTGGAAACGGAACTTTCACGAGGGGTGGAAGTGGGACGACAACCATTTTGCGGTGAACTTTTTTGGGCATCCCTACCAGGGAAGTCACTACTTTTCGGCGGCGCGGTCCGCGGGTTACGGATTTTACGAGGGGTTCTTCTTTGCCGCTGCCGGGTCCTACATTTGGGAGATGTTTTGCGAACAGGAGTACCCGGCTCCGAACGACCTGATTGCGACGAGCGTCGGCGGGACGATATACGGCGAAATGCTCTACCGGCTTTCGACGCGGCTTCTCGCAAAGCCCGATGCGGGAATTTTCGAGAACATCGGCGCGTTCGTAATGAATCCGGTGGCCTTTTTGCAGGAGAAGGTGAACGGCGCAAGTCCGACGAATCCGGGCTATGCTCCGATAGAGCTTTCGGTCTTTGCGGGCCTCGGAAAGCGCTTCGGGAACGACTACCGCTATGATGCGGACGTGGATGACCGTTCGAGCGAGGACTGGAACGAACCTGGAGCCTTTTACGGGCTGAACCTCGTTTACGGGCGTCCGGACAGGCGCATCCGGAAGCCTTTCGAATATTTTACGTTCGACTTTAACCAGGAGCAGAGCTCGGACGGTATGCTGATGCGGCTTTCCGCTGCGGGAAAGCTCAAAAACCTGAACATGCGCACGGGCGAAAACTGGATGGACCTCGGAACCTATCTGCATTTTGATACGTTTTACGGCGATCTCGTGGAAATGTCCGCGCTTTCCATCGGGTTCGGTGCGGACGTGAACGTGGATCTTTCGAAGCGGTTCCGTTTTCGGATGTCGCACATGCCGTCCTATGTGCTGTTGGGCTCCTCGGACTTTAACTATGACGACGTTCTGGCGGCGGCGGATTCGAACTACGAAGTGACGCGCACCTACCAATACAGTCTCGGCGTAAGCTACAAGGCGATGGTCGAACTGGAACTGAAAAACTACGGGCGCTTTTACAACAGGGCATCGGTCTTTCTCTTTCGGAGCATTCCGAATACCGAGCCGCATTACGGGATGAAAGGCTATGACTTTGTGGCGTTCAACAGCGCAAATCTCGAAGCGTATCTGCCGAAAAACATTGCGGTGGGCGCCCGCCTGAACACCTATCTGAAAATTGCGGCCTACGAACGGGTGCAGCCGATGTCGCGGATGATGCACTCCATCGGAGGCTACGTAAGCTACGGAATCTAGAGGCTTTGGACGCGCGTCCTAGCGAAGCCTTTCGAGGACGAGACTTTGAATTTGCAATTGAATTTCGTCGATGTTTTTTTCGGCGTTGAGGAGGGTCACGCATTCCGGGAAGTCGCTTGCGATTTGGCGGTAGCCGTTCCGAATGCGTTCAAAGAAGCTCGCCGCTTCGCTTTCGAGCCTGTCGGGCGTGCGTTCGTCGCGGGCCTGTCGCTTTCGGCTTTCTTCGACGCTCAGGTCGAGAACTATCGTGAGCTCCGGCATAAATCCGCGGCAGGCAATTTCCGAAAGTTTGACGATTGTCTGCGGGTCTATTCCGCGGCCGTAGCCCTGGTAGGCGAGTGTGCTCCAGGCAAAGCGATCGGCGAGGACGACTTTTCCTTTTGAAAGCGCGGGTGCAATCTTTTCGGCGATGACCTGCGAGCGGGCCGCGTTGTAGAGAAGAAGCTCGGTTTGCGCGTCCATCACGCCCTTGTAGCGGATGTCGAGCAGAAGCCCGCGGATTTTTTCCGAGATTTCGGAACCGCCCGGTTCGCGGATGCGGAGAACGTCGAATCCCTTTTGTTCAAGAGCTTCGGCGAGCCGCACGAGCTGCGAGGTTTTTCCGCAGCCGTCGATGCCTTCGAGGGAAAAGAACCGCTTTGCCGTCTTCACGAAACTACTCGAGGTTCTTGCCGTGGCACTTTTTGTACTTGAGGCCCGATCCGCACCAGCAGAGATCGTTCCGTCCGAGCTTCGGATGGTCGTTGTGGGCCGGCGCCGGGCGGCGCATTCCCTGCGGACGCGTTCCCGGAAGCGCGGAACTCGGTATGGCCTTGGAAGTCGGCTGCTCGGACTTTGAATCTTCGGCAGCCGCGTCCTTTCCTTCGATGGTCGGCGCGTTTTCCTGCGTGTTTTGCGGAGCTTGCGGACGGGGAATCTTTTGGAGCTGTTCCGGTGCGACGGAGACTCCGTTCGCGAGCTGAATCCGGATGTTCATGATGCGCTGGACGGTCATCGTCGCGATGCTTTCGAGGCATGTCTGGAACGTCGTGAACGCCTGATTCTTGTACATCACGAGCGGATCCTTTTGCGCGTAGCCCTGGAAGCGGATGGCGTCCTTCAGCTGGTCCATCGCGTAGAGGTTTTCTTTCCAGTGCTGGTCGATGGTGTAAAGGAGAATGCGCCGTTCGATGTTCCGGAAGTCCGCGTCGGGGATAATTTCAATGAGCTTCTCGTACTTCTTTTTGCAAAGTCCGATGACTTCATCGAGAACCTGTTCCGCGCTCTTTTTCGAGCGTTCCTCTTCCGTCGGGTTGTAGTCGATGGCAAATCCGAGCTTGAGGGCCGTGACGAGGTCCGTCCAGTTCCATTCGTCGGAGAAGCGGTCCTTGGAGACGAACTGCGAAACCTTGATGTCGCATGCGTCCTCGATTCGGTCGAGAATATCCTTGCGGACGTCGTCGCCGTTCAGGATGCGGCGGCGGAGGCCATAGACGACCTTTCTCTGCTCGTTCATCACGTTGTCGTAGTCGAGCAGGTATTTGCGGGTGTCGAAGCTCTGGTTTTCGACGCGCTTTTGGGCGCCGCGGATAGACCTGGAAACAATCGGATGCGTGATGACTTCGTCGTCGCCGACGCCAAAGCGGTTCATCAGGGCCTTGACGTTGTTTCCGCCGAAGATGCGCATCAAATCGTCATCGAGCGAGAGGAAGTACTGGGAAGATCCCGGGTCGCCCTGACGACCGGAACGTCCGCGCAGCTGGTTGTCGATGCGGCGGCTTTCGTGACGTTCGGTGCCGAGAACGTGGAGGCCTCCGAGTTCCTTCACGCCCGGTCCGAGGACAATGTCCGTTCCGCGGCCCGCCATGTTCGTTGCGACGGTCACCTTCCCTTTGTAGCCCGCATACTGGATGATTTCCGCTTCGCGGCTGTGGTTCTTGGCGTTGAGAACATCGTGAGGGATGCCTTCCTTGACAAGCAGGTTGTGAAGCTTTTCGGAGCGTTCCACCGAGGCCGTCCCTACGAGGAGCGGCTGTCCCTTTTCATGGCGGCGCTTGATTTCGGCGACAATCGCCCTCCACTTGGCATCCTCGGTCTTATAGACCATGTCCTGCAGGTCCTTGCGGATGCAGGGCTTGTTCGTGGGGATGACCCAGGTGTTCATGTTGTAGATTTTGATGAATTCCGTCGCTTCCGTTTCGGCCGTACCGGTCATGCCGGAGAGCTTTTTGTACATGCGGAAGTAGTTCTGGAACGTAATCGTCGCAAGCGTCTGGTTTTCGCGGCGGATTTGCACGCCTTCCTTGGCTTCAATCGACTGGTGGATGCCTTCCGAGTAGCGGCGGCCTTCCATGAGGCGTCCCGTGTTTTCGTCAACGATGACGACTTCGCCGTCGCGGACGATGTAGTCCTTGTCGCGGATAAAGAGGTTGTGGGCCTTGAGCGCCTGGTTGATATAGTGGACCCATTCCGCGTGTTCGCCGTAGAGGTTCGTAAATCCCATGAGCTGCTCGACGCGGTTGGTGCCCCGTTCGGTCAGCTGGGCGAGCTTGTCCTTTTCGTCAACCGTGTAGTCCTTTCCGCGGACGAGCTGTGAAACGAGCTGGCTTGCCTTGGTGTATTTGTCCGTCGCATCTTCGGCGGGACCGCTGATGATGAGCGGCGTACGGGCTTCGTCGATGAGAATCGAATCGACTTCGTCCACGATGCAGAAGTTCGGTTCGCGTTGCACGACTTCCTTCGGATCGACCGCCATGTTGTCGCGGAGGTAGTCAAACCCGAACTCGTTGTTCGTTCCGTAGGTGACGTCGGAGTTGTAGCTTTCGCGGCGCTGCTCGCTTGTGAGGTCGTGGACGATAAGGCCGACGGTGAGACCGAGGAACTTATAGACGTAGCCCATCTGTTTCGCGTCACGGCTTGCGAGGTAGTCGTTGACCGTCACCACGTGCACGCCTTTTCCGGAAAGGCCGTTGAGATAGACGGGGCAGACGGCGGCGAGGGTCTTTCCTTCGCCGGTCGCCATTTCCGCGATGGCGCCTTCGTGGAGAACGAGACCGCCGATGAGCTGCACGTCGAACGGGAGCATTCTAAAGGGCTTGACCGATTCCGGGTAAAGCTCGCGCATTTTGGCGTAGAACTTTGCCGGCATAAAAATTTCCCATTCGGGCTTTCCGCTTGCGATGTCCGCCTTGGCCGCATCCACCGCAGCGAGGATTTCCGGGTCGCTTCCGAGGCGCGAAAAGTCGAATTCGAATTCCGGCTTGAAAATGTTGAACATGCCAAGACGACGGTCGCATGCTTCCTGGCAGACGGCAAAGGCTTCCACCTTGATATCTTCGAGTGTCTTTCCGTTTTGGAGTGCTTCGCGGAATTCCGCGGACTTGGCGGCGAGTTCCCGGTCGTTTAGGCTTTCGAGCGCCTTGCGCGCCTCGTGAATGTGTGCAATGACGGGGCGAAGAGACTTCACCTTGCGCTCGTGCGGAGTGCCGAATACCTTATGGAGGAGCGAATCGATAATGCTCATAAAAGACAAATTCCTTCTTTTTGTCCCCCAAAAGTAGAAAAATCAGGGCCCGCGTAGAAAATGTTCTATGGCTCGCACCGATTCTTTAGCCCGTTTAGCGAAACGCATTCTTTCCGTTTACAAAAATTCTTGTCCGGACGCGCGGGCCCAAAGGCTTTTTCGCGGGCTTCAAGGCTGTGGATTCATCCTTGCGGCGGAAGGGAATGCGCCTGTTTTTTTAGACGGTGGAGTCTGTCCTTGTGCTTTTGGTAGAGCGTGCTCACCGTGTAAATAAAGACGAGGAAAATCACCGTCGAAAGAGGACTGTTCATGTTGCAGAAGCTCCACGCAATGGTGATAAGCGGCAAGTGGATGAGGTAGGGGTAAAAGGAGGCGCGTCCGACGGAACGGACAAACGGAATGCAGAAGATTTTTGAAAGCCATCCCTTGGACGTCGTGATGCTCACGATAAGCCCGCCGTAGAGAAAAACCGCCACCGAGTGATGACAAATGAAGTTCCATGCCGAAAGTCCGGGCTTCATCATAAAGAGGCTCGCATACAAAAGCGCAAGCAGCGCCACCTGCAAAAATCCCGCCACAAAATCCTTTTCCAAAAAGCGGAAGGCCCCAGCCCGGTAAAGCCGAAAAAGGATCATCCCGAACAGGTATTCAAAGATTCGGACAAAGGGGAACATGTGAAAATAGCGGTAGCGCACCTCGAAGTTCGAAAAGTTTCCGAGGAGCGGGAGCGTCCCGAGCGAGTCCGTATGCGCAAAAAGGATTCCCCAGAGAATTCCTGGAATGAACACAAGCGCGCACAAAATCCACAGCGTGCGCTTTTTTTCGATGCGGGCGAGCGCCCTCGCGCAAAAAGGCGTTATTGCGTAGCAGAGAAAGAACGCGGTGAGGGACCAGCTCGGTTCGTTGAGCTTCATCCCGAGTTCCGGGAAAAATGTCCATGTGAGGGAAAGGTGCATGAGAAGCGAACGGACAGGATGGAACATCCCGTCGAACCCGTTGAGCTTTACATACAGGGCGACGAACATGAGAACGGTCATCGCAAAATGGCAGCGGTAGAGCTTCGCAATCCGCGCGAACATAAACGGAACGACGGGGAGCCGCCTTTCGGGATCGTTAAACTTGGAAGCAAACAGGAACCCCGCCAAAATAAAGAACAGCCCCGCGGCAAAGGCCGGGGCCGTAAAAACGGGGTAAATCCAGGAAAGGCTCGCCATGTAGCCGAGCGCCGAGGACGATGCGAGGTGGAGCATCACGATGTTTACGGAGGCGAGAAGCCTCAGCCCGTCAATCGCCGGGAAATACGCTTTTTCGTTCATAGGGAAGGTTGGTAAATTTTGGCGAAAGATAGAAATTTGTACCGAACGTCAAAAAAGCCCGGAGGAGCCGGGCTTTCGAAGGTCGTTCTGAAGGGAACCTTACAGGTTGATTTCGTTCACCATCATCTCGTAGAACTTGCGGTATTGATCCTTTTCGGGCGTCTTGCGAAACTCGATGGCCGCGGACGGGTGAAGGTTCATCGAACCGGTGATCATTTGCGGGATGATGTAGCCCCATTCGTACTTTTGGCGCAGCGGAACGAACAGCTCGGTGATGGCGTCGAGGACCGGGCGAACGTCAAACTTTGGGTTTTTGAGGAAGCTCAACAGAAGTTCCGTCGTGCAGTTTCCGGCGCCGCGGCCCATGCCCGTCACGGTGCAGTCGAGGTAATCCACGTGGTCGATGATGGCCTGGATGGTGTTGCCGAAGGCGAGCTGCTGGTTGTTGTGGCCGTGGAAACCGAACTTTTTCGTCGTCACATGGTCGCGGTAGCGCTTGATGCACTGGTCGATATCTTCCTGGTAGAAGTAGCCGAAGGAATCGACGAGGTAAAGCACGTCCGCCTTGCACTCGTGTTCCACCTGGTCCAGGGCTTCGTCGAGTTCCGGACCGCGGTCGCGGCTCACCGCCATAATGTTGAGGGTCGTTTCAAAACCCAGATCGTGGAAAGTGTTTACGAGGTCGATGCCCTTGTCTATATTCTTCACGTAGCTTGCGACGCGGACCATCTGGTAGGGGGATTCCGAAGCGGGCTTGATGGCCTTCATGTTTACGCGTCCGACGTCCGCCATCACGGCGAGCTTGACCGGGCTGTCGATGCCGTCGCGGACTTTCCAGAGCATGTCGTCCTCGCAGAATTTCCACGGGCCGTAATCCTTCGGGTCAAAAAGCTCCGGAGAGTTCTTGTAGCCCATTTCCATATAATCGACACCGGCGGCGGTCAAAAGCTGGTAAAGACGGCGCACAAATTCCAGGCTGAAGTCGTGCTTGTTGACAAGGCCGCCATCGCGGATGGTGCAGTCGAGGACTTTTACGGACGGATAGTACATTTCTTTTCCTTTGCCCGGTCGCCGGGTGTTTTTAAGTGACGCGCAAAAGATAGATTCGGAATTTTGCCTTTCGAGCGGGAAAAGTTCCCGTTCCAAAAAAACGTGCCTAATTGACGCAAATTTTGCGTTGTAGTGTTTGAAATCGTTGAATTTGTTGAAATTAGAAAGGACGCTCCGGTCGGGGAAAGACGCGTTTACGGTTGAAATTCGGGGCGGCCGATGGCGGCAAGGAATTTTCGCGTTTCTGCCTTCGAGCTAATTGACGCAAATTTTGCGTTGTTTCTATATTGGAGGCATGCTCTTTATACATCAATATCCCGACTGGACAAATTTCCGGTATTCGCTGCAGGCCGTATCGGAACCTCTTGCCCGCATTCACTTTTTGCAGGGCGTTTTGCAGGGAAAGCTCTTTTTTGCGCGGGACGCGGAAAGGCTTTCGAAGGTGAGGACGCGCGAGCTCGAAGCGATTTTTCGCATTGCGGAACGTTCGGAAGTGCCGCAAGTCTTTTACGCCGCGGCCCGGAACTTTGCAAAGCCCATGACCGAAAAGCGGCTCCTTGCGCTGCACGCGGCCCTTGCCGAGAACGGCGGCCGCTATCGGGAAACGGCCGATGCGCCGGGAAAGGATTTGTTTCACGGATTTCGGGGCGTTCCCTGGGAGCGGATTCCGCAGGAGATGGCGAGGTTCTTCCGCTTTTTTGACGGCTCCCCGATGGACGGCGTTCTCAAGGCGAGCCTTGCGCACTTTTGGCTTTCGGCCGTCCGACCGTTTGCTTCCGGGAACGGGGTGCTTTCGCGCATCCTTTGCGACATGCTCCTTTCGCGGAGCGAAAATTCCTCGGTGCACTGTTACGTGCTGAACGAAGAAATTCTGAAGGATCGGGACGGCTATTTTGAGGCGCTTTCCCGGGCGGAGCGTTCGAGCGGGGACGTGACGGAATGGATTCTGTGGTTTCTTTCGAAGATGGACGCGGCCCTTTTGAATGCGGAGCGGGAATGGTCCGCGGAGTTCGATGCGTCCCGTCGGAGGCTCTTTCTCGGCGGCGTTTCGCTTTCCGAGCGCGAACAGGGGCTTGTCCGCTATCTGGAGGAGCATCCGGGCGAAAGGCTTTCGTCGTCGCTTTGTGCAAAAATTTCCGGAGTTTCGCACGATTCGGCGCTGCGCGACCTGAAAAGCCTCGTGGAGAAGGGTGTGCTTTCGAAGCTCGGCGGCAAGGGCCGGAATACGCGGTATGAACTCGTCTAGGAACGCTTTCTTTCGAAAAGGGAAATTCCTATTTTGAAAGAAACTTTTGGGAGGTCTCCATGAAACTTCTTTTAGGGTTCATTTCGCTCTGCATCACGGTCGTTGCCGTCGTCTGGATTGTGCACTCTCCGGTTCAAAACTTTCAGCCGAAAAGGGAAAAGCCTGGCGGAACGGTGACCGTTTTCGCTTCTCACGTCGAAGCGTTTTCCCCGTCGGTCGTCAGGTTTTCGCTTCGCTATCAAAAGCGCGGTCTTGAAAAGGGCTCTCTCGTCGAGGCGAATTCAAAAACGAACGCCGCACTCGTCGAATTTGTAAGAACGCTCGGCGTTTCGGCCGATAGCGTCATCGGCAAAAAGTTTTCCATCGAAAAGGCGTGGAAGTGGGAAGACGGCAAGCGCGTACAGCTCGGGTTCGAAATTTCGCAAAACATTCTGGTGAACTTGCCCGACCCTTCCAGGATGACGGACTTCATTTCCGGAATTGCCCAGATTCCGGACCTGGAAATTTCCGACTCGAACTCGGAAATTGCGGATGCGGCCGAAAAGAGGAACGGGGTTTACCGCAAGGCCGTTCTCAAGGCGACCGAAAAGGCGAAGGCGATTGCGAAAGCTTCCGGGAAAAGGCTCGGCGAAGTCCTTTACGTGGGGGACGAACAGACGACGGAAAATGCGGTGGAAGGCGTAGGCCTTTACGACAATGCCGTGACGCTCGGCGGGGCGCGATCCGCCCGGTTTATGCCGGAGCCGAAAATAGACATCGGCGCGGGCGTGACGATGAAGTTCCGCCTTAAGTAATGCTTGAAAGTTCGCGGAAAAGGCGAAGAAGTTCTTCGGGGGAAAGCTCTTCGGCGCGCGTGTTCGGCGAAAATCCCAGGGCGTCGAGCGCGCCGAAAATCCGGGCCTTTTCAAAGCGTTTCGACAGGGCGTTTGTGATGACCTTGCGCTTTTGGGAAAATGCGTCCTGTACAAAGTCGAAGAATTCCGCGGGGGCGTCGAGCGGATCCGTTCGCGGCGTGAGAAGGACCGTTGCGCTGTTGACGTTCGGCCGCGGCGTAAAATGTTCGGGGCCGATCTTTCGGAGAAGCTTCCCCGTCGCATGGGCGCGGATCCAGACCGAGAGACTGCCGTAGCTTTTGGTGTGCGGTTCCGCGCAAAAACGCTCGGCGACTTCCTGCTGGACCATGCACATAAAGCCGTGCGTCTTTTTGAGAAGGGGCATTACCTTGGCGACGATTCCCGTCGAGATGTTGTAGGGGAGGTTTCCGACGAGCCACGGCTTCGAATTTTTTTCGATCCATTCGTCAATCGGAAATTTCAGAATGTCCTGGTTTACGACCCGGAAGTTCTTTTCGAGGGCAAAGCGCTCCTGTAAAAAGGCGACGCATTCCTCATCGACTTCGACCGCCGTGACGGGATATCCGCGCGAAAGGAGCGGCGCAGTGAGCGCTCCGTGGCCCGGTCCGATTTCGAGGATGGAATCCCCGGGCGCAAGCGGAACGTCCTGTGCAAGGAGGCTTGCGGTTTCCGCATCCAGAAAGTTCTGTCCAAAGCGACGGCGACGATCTCTGTCCATGGGCGTAAAGGTAGCTTTTGAAAAACAAAAAGGCGAAGATTCGCGAGGAACCTTCGCCAAAATTTCAAGAGGAATGGTTTATCTTAAGCGGAGCGGAACGGTCGTACGATTGCCGTTCTGCTTCAAAACCAGGAAGCCCGGGCCGCGGTAGTTCGTTTCGAGAAGGACGGTGTTAGTTCCGACGCTTGCGTTGAAGGTCTTGGTCGAGACTATCTGCCCCATGGAATTGACGAGGGAGAGCGAAGCGCGCCCGGAAGTGCTTGCAACGAACGAGGCGTTTACCGTTCCCGGCAGGACGTTTACGGACATCTTGCCGAAAGCCCTTGCCGCGGTCCGCTTGATGGCGGTTGTCGAAGCGACCAGTTCTCCGCTGGCGATTCCTTCCGTTTCGGGAAGCTTCTTGTTGAAGTTTTCAAGGACGACTTCGGAACCGTCCGCCTTGTAAAGGACAATGTTGTCCATTTCGATTGTGCCGGAAACCTGCGTTCCATAGACGTTAAGGCCAATCGCCATCACGCTGCTCTTGTCCGCCAGGTTAAGACCGTTTGCATCCAGCGAAACCTTGTAGGTCTTCCATGCCGAAGAAATATCCGATTCTTCAAAGTTGTAATCTGCCCACTTCCAGTTTGAACCGCTCATCGAAAAGAGGGAAAGGGACGTCCAGGCGTACGGATTATCGCATGCGGAAGTTGTGCCCGTGCAGGGCCCTTCCGACGATACGTTGACCTTTGCCTGGAAGGAAATTGCGACGTAATCGCTCCAGTTTGCACCGTTGAGGTTGATGCGCATCGTTCCCGTTTCCGAAGAATCCGACTGGGCGGAAGTGTAGGTGAGTTTTAGCATCTTGTCGCTCGTGTCAAGGCTTGCGGTCACGAACTGGTCGATGGAATTTCCGGCAAGGGTATCCAGGCCGTAGGCTTTGCGCATCGCGTTCAGAACTTCGTAATCGACGATGTCGCCGACATTTCCGCCGAACTTCGCCGTCTGGCGGCGGATGATGGTCATGTTTCCGTTGCCCTCGTCACCGGTATCCCAGATGACCGGGACGATTCCGCGGCTCTTGGCGGCGGACATCACATAGCCGTACCACGCGGCGCGCCCTTCGAGATGCAGACGCAGGTTTTCGCCGGTAATTTCTTCGAGGCGCTTGATGGCTCCCATTTCGCCGATGACGACCGGAATGCCTTGCGAAGTAAATGCGGTCTTGAGCTTGTCGAACTGGGCGTCGATATGGGCTTTGGAACCGAGCGATGCCGTTGTCGAACCCATGTTGTGCTTTGTGTCCGTCGTGGAATTCATCCCGTCAAAATAGTAGAAGCAATATCCCCAATCCGCATCCGCAGTCATCAGGGAATACTGATACGGATAGAAGTGGGCTTCCGCCATGGTGTAGCCCGTCCCGGCCGGATCCGTCGGGTAGTTGTTCATGAGAAGCTCGTACTTGTCGATTTCGGTGCGCGGCATCTGGACGATGACCGTACGGGTCGCGTTGTTTCCGCCCGTTGCGCGGACTCCCGAAAGGCACGCTTCGTGATACTTCTGGAGAACCTTGGCGCGGGTGTCGTCAAAAGCCCACTGGCCGTTGTCGGCTCCGCCGTTCCACGGATCGTTTACGCCCGGTTCGTTTGCGCTCGCAAAAATCAGGTGTTCGTCGTAAGCGGCAAACTTTGTCGCGATTTGCGTCCAGTAGCTTTTTTGAATCTCGGCGATGGAATCGGCATTGATGGTAATATCTCCCTTTTGGTCGTAGCCAGCTCCGTCAAAGACGTGGTCTTCGAGCCAGCCGTTGTCCCAGTGGGCGTTCAGGATGGCGTACATGCCTTCGTTCACGACCATGTCAACGACCGTCTTGACCGAATCGAGCCAGCCCGAATTGATGACTCCGTTTGCCGCGTGGCTGTCCCAGGCGCAAGGGATGCGGACCGTCGAAAATCCGGCATTCTTGATGGCCTTGATGTATTCGGCCGTGGGGAATGTGTTGCCCCATGCGGTCGGGCCGTCCGGGACTTCCATCGTGTTTCCGATGTTGTAGCCGAACCCCATGTTTTGGTAAACTTCCGTTGCCGTGGGAAGTGCAAACGCCGCGGAAAAAGAGGCGGCGAGCGTCAGGGGAATCCATAATTTCATGCAGGAACCTCGCAAATAAAGTGATACGCCCTAAATTTAAGCTTTTTGGCAGAAACAAGGACTTTTGTAAAGATTTGTTAATTGCAAAACTTTTTGCATTGGGAGTGTCAATCTTCGATTTTCCGCCATTTGAGCGTTTTCCCGGCAAAAAGCGGGACTGCTCCGTCCACGTTTTCGGGAACCGTCCAGGGATTTTCGGCGAATGCGCAGCGCTTTTGGGTGCGCGGAAGACCGTAGAAATCCGCTCCGAAACCCGCGATGAAATTCGGGAGCTTTTCTATTTGACCGTTCCGTTCGAAAATTTCGATGAGAAGCGGGAGGGCGACCGGTGCGGAATAGACGCCAGCAGCCCCGCAAGGACCTTCCTTTTTGCCTTTTTCGTGCGGGGCGGAATCCGAACCGAAGAAAAACTTCGGATTTCCGCTAAAGGCCGCTTCGCGGAGGGCCGCCCGGTCTTCGGGACGCTTGGGAAGGGGTTTGCAGAAGTGGTGCGGCGAAAGGCTTCCGCCGACGATGTCGTCGAGCGTGTGGAGCAGATGGTGCACGGTGATGGTCGCCGCGACGTTTTGCGGAAGCCGGAGGACCGCTTTGACTGCCGCCCTTGTGGAAAGGTGCTCGAATACAATCTTCAGGTTCGGAAATTCCCTTGCGAGCGTTTCGACGCGACTGATAAATTCCTTTTCGCGGTCGAGGCAAAAGGCTCCGGGTTCTTCGCCGTGGACGCAAAGGACAAGCCCGAGCCTTTCCATTTCGCGGATGACGGGGAAAACCTTTTCGAATTCCGAGACGCCGTCCTCGCTGTTCGTGGTGACGCCCGCGGGGTAATACTTTCCGGCAACGGCGCCGGCGAGTTTCATTTGTTGCAAATCGCGTGGCGTGTAGTTCGCGTTGAGCTTGAACGTCATCAGGGTTTCGAGGCCCGGAGCCGCATCCCGAATATCCTTTTGATAGTCTTTGATAGCCTGTGCGCTCGAAATGGGCGGGACGGTATTCGGCATGACGAGAATCCGGCCAAAATCCCGGGCGACCGTCCGGGTGTAATTTTTCATGGCGTCGCCCTGTCTCAAGTGGACGTGGAAATCGTCGGGCATTGGAAGTTCTAGCGTTTTCATCGGGTTCAAAGTAGAAAAATTTGTGCGCCGTCGATAAATTTTTAAATTGCCGCCCGTGGAAAAAATCAAAACGACATTTTCGGTTCTTTTCGTCGTCAGCTTTTGCCATTTTTTGACCGATACCATCCAGTCGATGCTCCCGGCCATCTATCCGTTGCTCAAGTCCGAGTTTCGCCTGAGCTTTGCACAAATCGGGATGATTACGCTCGTGGTGCAAATTACGTCGTCGGTCGTGCAGCCCCTCATCGGCGTCTATGCGGACAAGCATCATCATTCCTGGCAACTTTCCGTCGGCATGCTCTTTACGCTTGCGGGAATCGCGCTCCTTTCGAATGCGAACGGATACGGCGTAATCCTTGTGGCGGTTTCCCTTTTTGGCTGCGGGTCGGCGATTTTCCATCCGCAGGGTTCCCAGGTGGCGCAGCTCGCTTCCGGCGGGCGCAAGGGGCTTGCGCAGGGAGTTTTTCAGGTGGGCGGAACGGCCGGATTTTCGTTCGGGCCTCTCCTTGCCGGGCTTATCGTCTTGCCGTATGGGCTTTTTGCCATCCGCTGGTTCGGCGTCCTTGCCGTGGTTTGCGCAGGGCTTCTTTTTTACGTCGGAAAATGGCACGTCCGTGAACTCGGACGGGCTTCCCAAAAGGTTCGGGAACGCTGGACGCTTGCCGAGCGGTATAGCCGTCGGAAAATCTATTTCTTTGTCGGAATCCTCTTTGTTTTGATGTTTTCCAAGAACTTTTATTCGTCGAGCATGACGAACTATTTTACGTTCTTTCTTATTGACAAGTTCGGGGTTTCGGTGCGGACTGCGCAAATTTGTCTTTTCGTCTTTCTCGCGTCGCAGGCCGTCGGAACGATTGTCGGCGGGCTGATTGGCGACAGGTTCGGCCGAAAGATCGTCATTTGGTTTTCGATTCTCGGCGCGGCGCCTTTTACAATGTTTCTCCCGTACTTGCACGGATTCGCGGCGACCGTCCTGCTTTCGGTTGTCATCGGGCTCATCATCTCGTCCGCGTTCTCCGCAATCCTCGTTTTTGCGACCGACCTGATGCCAAATCACACGGGAATCGTCGCCGGACTTTTTTACGGGCTTTCTTTCGGCATCGCGGGCATCGGGAGCAGCTTTTTCGGATGGCTTGCCGACCGGACGAGCGTGGGTTTTGTGTTTCAGGTGAGTACGCTTCTTCCGTTCATCGGAATCGTTGCCGCATTCCTTCCCAAAATGAAGCGGGCGTAGGTCAGCGGACGGCGGACCGTTGTAGCGCGTAAAAGAGCCTCATCCAGTTCTCGGATTCTTCTCCGGAGAGGAAAATTGCCTCGTCGAGCGTTCCGATAAAAGGCTCGTCCGAGCTTCCGAAAACGGGGCTGAAGATGTCCGAAAATTCGCCGGGCTGTTCAAAACCTCCGCCTTGAACCTTTTGGCCGTCGGCATAGACGAAAATGCTGTCGCTCCGGAGCGTAAACGCATAGTTGTGCCACGAGCCGTCGAGAATCGCGGACCTGCCGAAAAGCGCGTTGTAGGAGCCGTCCTTGGTGTCGATTCGAATGTTGACGCTTCCCGTCGCCCCGCGTCTTTGGATGACGAATCCGCCCGCGTCGCTTTTCGCGCTGAGAATCCTCGCGTAGGGGAAGGCCTGGCTTGCGGAATCTCCCCGAATCCAGAACGAAACGCCCGTTGAGCGGGCCTCGACAAAGGGCTCAAAATCCGCCACGAGGAAAATTGGACTTGCCGTATCGAGCGAAAGCGCGCCACTTCCAAAATGTTCGGAACGCCTTCCGAGCGAAAGCGCTATTTCGTTTGACGCTTGGCAGTTTTCGACGAGGTCGAAATCGAGCGTTCCCGCGCTTGAAAATTCCGCTTGCGGGATGATGCCCCAGTAGAGGGAATCTTCGCCCGAAACCTGCCCGTGGCTGTCGAGCCTAATCAGGTTTCCGTTCGGGTCGAGAAGGCAAGGATTTTGGACGCTTGACGGGACGGGGAAAAGCGCCGGGATTTCCGCAAACGTTTCGGATGCGGTTGCAAGATCCTCGAATCCTTCCGGAAGGCTTAGCGAAACGGTTCCCTTGAATTCCGAATCGAGCGTCGGGTCAAAGAAAATTTCGTTCTCTTCGCTTGTCCAGTTGACGGAAACTTTTCGAACTTCTCCGCCCGCCGACCGGACCTCGGCCGTGTCGTAAGTTCCCACCGGAACGCTGTCGAGCGAGAGAATGCCCGAGGCGACGGCGAGCGAGTCCGCGTATTTTCCGTAAACGTATTCGGTCACGAAAATCGTGTCTCCCGATGAATCGCTTTCCGTCTGCCGAACGAAAACCGTATCGCCTTCTTTGAGCTCCAGCGCCGCGGTTGAGATGAAGACGCGTGCGCACTCCTTGTTTCCCGTATTGGTCTCGATGATTGTCCCGGCAGTTCGCGCCGAGTCTCCGCACGAGATGCAGAATGCCGCAAAAAGGAAAAGCAAACGCTTCATGCTAGGCCTCCTTCCTTTCGTCCTTCAAATGGCTAAAAACATGCAGATTGATGTGCTCGACTTCCGTGGGCGGGAGCGTGTCGTCGTGAACGATTTTTCGGATGCGGTCCTTGAAACGTTCCACTTCGCGGGAAATCCGTTTGCGGCCCTTCTCGGAAACCCCGACGGAAAAGGTCGTCATGTCGCGGGATTCCCTGCCTTCGGATTCAAGCGCCGCTTTGGAAAGTTCCAGACATTGTTTTTGGTATTGCAGCACCATGCCGCTTTTGCAGCGGTTGACGGTTCTGAAACCGTCGCGCGTGGGCTTCCAAAATCCCTTTTCGTTTTTTTGGACGAGCGACATTTTTTGGAGTGTCTGCAGGGCGCTCTCGAGCTTTTTTTGCGGAACGGGCGGAAAAATGCGCTTTTCGAGGGCGGATAGTTCGTCTCCGACGTCGATGATGCCCAACAGGTTGAAGAGTACGACGTTATACCAGTTCAAAAAAAGTTCGTAGCTTGTGGGGTCGGCGATGACTTGCGGGTTCGGGCTTAAGGACATCATCTCCTGAAGGGCCTTTTCACGGGCCTCCTCGACCTTTGCCTGGTCAAAGCGGATCATCGCGTCGAAATATCTGGATTCCTTTGCGGAAAGCCCCAGTACTTTTTGAAAGCGGCGCTCCATTTCGGCGGTGACGGCTTTCCCGTGGACGACATCGTTAAAATAGCTGCGCGTGTTCGGAAGCCCGAGTTCGCCGCAAAATGCCGTCCGGGTAAACTTGGGCTCGGCCTCTTGGCGCCTTTCCTGGTAGTCCGAGAGGAACTTTCGGAAGTCGGCGTAATCAAAGATGTTTGCGTATTCGCTCATGCCCATAATATACTTAAAGTCGGCGAAAATTGTAGAACATTTTATAGCACGGAACGGAAATTTTCAAAAAATGCGGCTTGAATGGGGAAAATTTGAAAAATTTAAATCACATAGAACATTTTGTAGAACATTTTATAGTATATTTTGTAGCACATCAAAAAGGAGACCCTATGGAAACCGCTTTTAAGAATCGCTTTGTCGCCGGTGCGCTTTTCGCACTTCTTGGTGTATTCGGTGTTTCTTCCGAGGCTTTTGCGGCCCGGCAGTTCGAATATCTCGACCGCGGAGTCGTCGCCGTTCGACAGAGCAATACCAACGCTCTCGTCACCTGGAGAAGCCTTGCGACCGACGAGGATGGCCTCGGGTTTAACGTGTACCGCACAACGGATGGAAAGACCGTAAAATTGAACACTTCTGTTTTGACCGGCGGAACAAACTTTTCGGACGGGACTGCCGACTTTACCAAGGCAAACACCTACTTTGTAAAAAAGGTTTTGAACGGCGTGGAGCTCGAGACGAAAGGGAGCTACACGATGCCTGCGAACAAGGCGATTGGAGCCTACGTTACGGTGCCGGTCGAAAAAATCGACGCGTCTTCCACGGTGCATTTTGTGTGGGTGGGGGACCTTGACGGGGACGGCGCCTACGACTATGTTCTCGACCAGCCGGCCCTGAACCATCAGCAGCTTCAGGCCTATACGAGCGCGGGAAAGTATTTGTGGACGCTTGACCTTGGCGCGAACAGTGAAAACAAGAACAACATTAGCCCGGGCGCCTCGACGATTGACGTCGGCATGTGGGACGGCGCGACCGTCTATGATATCGATAGCGACGGATATGCGGAAGTGATTGTGCGCATTGCGGACGGCGTCACGTTCGGCGACGGAAAAAAGTACAGCAATTCGAAGACCAATGCGCAGGCGATTGCCGTTCTTGACGGAAAAACGGGCGCTCTCAAATATTCGGCGGACGTTCCGACGGACTATCTTTCCGTGGGGCCGCTTGCGGTGATGATGGAAGTAGGCTATCTCGACGGAAAGACCCCGAGCCTTGTTTGCTGGATGAAAAACCGGAATGCCGACAAGAGCTTTAACAGCATGACGGTCGCGTATCATGTGTCAAACGGAACGCTTGTGCAACAGTGGAAATACGATGCCAATAAAAAGGGCGGCGGCGCGGAAGCGCACCAGATTCGCATTGCGGACGTCGATTACGACGGAAAGGACGAGGTGCTGCATCAGGGTTACGCGCTCAACGGCGACGGGACGCTCCGCTACCGGATTTCGCTCATCAATCACGGGGACCGCTGGTATGTGGGCGCCTTTAACAAGGACGACAAGGTGATGATGGGCTACGGCATCCAGCAGGACCATCCGCAAAATCTTCTTGAATATTATTACAACGCCTCGACGGGAGAAATTCTTTGGACGCATTACGGGGACGCTTCGTGCAACGGAGAGTGCGACGTGGGCCGCGGAACGGTCGGCGATATCGACCCGAACTATGACGGACTTGAAGCGTGGAGCTTTCAGGGAACCTATCACGTTAGGACAAATACGAAAATTGCGGACACCTATCTTTATCCGGTGCTGCGCTATTGGTGGGACGGCGATCTCGGCGCGGAAAGCTATAACGAGGGAAAGATCGAAAAGTGGAATTATGAATCCAAGACAATTTCTCGCGTGAATACGACGTGGAAAGTTTATGCATCGAGCGGAAGCGATCGCGGCGTCGCGATGTTCCACGGGGACGTTTTCGGGGACTGGCGCGAAGAATCGATTCTTGTGAACTATGCAAACAAGGAACTTGTGATTTTTACGACGGATATTGCAAGCGACGAACGCATCTATTCGCTGATGCAGAATCCGTGCTACCGGAACGGTACAACGACAAAGGGCTATGTGCAGTCGAGCATGCTCGACTATTTTCTGGGCTACGGAATGTCAAAGCCTTCAAAGCCGGACATTGAAATTATCGGCGGAGATCGCGAAGCGAGTTTTACCGCGCGGTCATTTGTGAAAAAGTGCGGCGCGGGCGGAAGCCGTCAGACGTTAAATCCGGGCGATTCGCTCAAGGCCTTTTGCTACAGCTACGGGAACGGGAGTGTTTCCGCGGAAGGTTTCCCCGACTGGGTAAACGTGAACTATTCGACGTATAACGGAAATACCGAAATCTGGTTCAGCGGAAAGGTCCCGGAAAATGCGATTTCCGGCGAGTATGCCTACACGGTAAAAGTTTCCGGCGGAGCTAGCGACACGACCGCATCCGGGAAGATTACCGTTGTGGAAGCGTCTCCGCTTTCAAGCTCTTCCACGGAAGGAAATGTTTCGAGCTCCTCTTCGAACGAGAATATTTCTGGTTCCTCTTCGAATGGAGAGCCTTTGAGTTCTTCGGACGTGACCGTGCTTGAATTTTCGCGGACGGTTGCGGACTGGACGCTTGAACAGAACGGCGGAACCTTTACGCTCCAAAACGGAAGTTCCGTTTCGAACGTCCGTATGTTCGATGTGAACGGAAAGTTCCTCGGCGCAAAAAAGCTTGCGGTCGGCGAAAGCTGGGAACTTCCGCTCCGAGGCCGTGTGATGCTCATACAGGTCCACTCCGCGGGAACGGTTTCGGTGAGACGCCTTTCAAGCGTCCGCTGACAGGGAGAAAATTTTTTGCAATGGGGGGGGGTGTTGGAAAGCGTCCGGAGGTTTCTCCGGGTGTTTTTTCGCGTTACTTGAAACGTAAAAAGTTTACGGCGAATTTTAGCGTTTCGAGCGGCATTTTGAGAAGTGAAATCGCGTGCTGGTCGCCTTCGAGATAGGTTCGGATGATTTTATACAGCCGAATCTGGTCTTCGCGGGTGCGCGACGTGAGAAAACGGCGAAAGCGCATAATCTGCAAATGCTTTTTTCCGAACTTTTGCATGCACAGTTTTTCGTAGAGCCGCAAATAGCTTTCGGAAAGGTCTCCCGTCCGAATGGCCATTCCGGCGACTTGTGCCGCGAGAAGCCCGCCGCGCATGGCCGTTGCGATGCCGCCTCCGGTCAGCGGGTTTGTGTGGTGGGCGGCGTCTCCGACGAGGATCAGCGAATCCTTGACCGTGTGCGGAAGGTTTCCGGAAACGGGAACGAGACCGCCGACGTTGTGACCGGTCGGTTTTGCGTTCGGGAAGAGCCTGTGGAGCCATTCGAACGCGACGTCCTCAATGCATTTGCCGTCAAAGTCCGTGACGAGAAAGCCCGCGCCGAAATTCGTGACGTTGCTCTTTTGCTTGGGAAAGCTCCAAATGTATCCGTTGTTGATGTAGTCCGCGCCCTGCCAAAAGGTAAGGTAGTCGGGCCGCGTCAAAAGACCTTCGACCTGAATATCGACGCCGGTGCAGGTTGTGCCGGGAAGCTGTCGCGTGTCAAGGCCTGCCATGCGGCCGATTCGGCTTTCAACCCCGTCTGCGGCGATGACCATTCTGGCCCGAACTTTTTCGGTCCCGTTCGCGGTGACGATTTCGAGCGTGCGGAAACCGTTTTGGGGTTCGCTGATGCTTGCGGCCCGGGCAAACGTTACGACTTCGGCTCCGTCCGATTCGGCGAGCCTTGAAAGGTGCGGGTCGAACTTTTCGCGGTTGAGCATGACGCCGACGCCCGGCATTTTGCAGTCGAGTTCAATACCGCCCGGACCATAGACGTAAAGGCCGTTCAGTTCCGTTTCGATGCATTCGAGGTCGATGGGCCCGAATTCCTCCTGCAGGTGTTCGAGCTTGGTGCTGGCCTCTCCGCAGCGCACGGGAATTCCGATGTGTTCGCGCTTTTCGATGAGCAGCGTGGAAAGTCCCTGTTTGGCCGTGTTTCTTGCGGCGACGCTTCCGCCGGGGCCTGCTCCAATCACAACGACGTCGTATTCGTTCCGCTTCATTTGTTTTCCTCCTGCAGCGAAAGGGCGCCTGCCGGGCACGCCTTTGAACAAAGTCCGCAGCGCACGCACTTCGAATCGTCAATTTGCAAATCCAGCCCGAACATGTCGAGCGCCATTTTGGGGCAAATTCCGACGCAACCGGCGCATTCCAGGCATTTTTGACGGTCGTGTATCAGATGCTTCATACTGTTTTAAAATATAAAAATTATGGTGCTGCCGGAATGTTTAACTCCCTATTCCCCTCTCATCCAATATTCACAGGCTGCATAAACTTCTTTTTTTTGAATGGTAGTTTTTCCCCATCTGCCGTTTATTTTTACCCAGGCATAGTAACTTTCGTCCTATGTCATTCTGGAACGACCGAAGGGAGTGACCTGTCTGCTGCGGGTAAGTAGAATCCATCCCGCAGTTCAGAACTTAGTTGAGAGAACTTGGAACTTAGATTC